>CALRRY020000009.1:0-83039 GCA_943370635.1 Variovorax paradoxus | reverse complement strand
CACCCGTTTTGAATTGCTTCAAAAATTCATCAGATAATAAATCTTCTTTTTTCATAATACTGTGTAAAAATTTAAAATTAAACAAAAAAATAATGGGGTTTTAAAACCCCATTATTTTTCAACTTACACAGTTTATCGGACAGTACCTTCATATGATGTGATTGATGATTTGAGATAAAACAAAAGCGACTGAAATTTCATTAGTCGCTTTTAGTTCTAATTTTATTTTGGATTACAGCCTACCTTCCAAACTTTCCCATCCACCTCCATTCATCACTTCCACACCGCTGTTTTTTTAGAATAGAAGCCGCTTGACCGCTTCGCATACCGGAACGACAACACACAATAACCGGTTTGTTTAATTTTTTAATCTCTGCTGCTTTTGAAAAAATGGTGTCCAACGGAATATTTTTTGAACCTTTGATGTGCCCTTCTCTATATTCACCTTCCGTTCTCACATCAATTATGACCGCTCCTTTGTCCATGAATTCTTTTACACCTTCCGACTTTCCGCCAATGCCTAACATACTTAATAATCCCATCTTTATTTTTTTTTAATTAGTTTTATAACTTAATGAATCTTAATTGCTTAACGGTTCAATTGTTTTTTAAATTTCTAAAATTTCTTCAATCTGTGTTCAAATGAAAAGCTCATCTTTTTGATTTTTCAATTCTTTAGATTTTTTTGATATTTTAATTTGAAACAAAAGTAACAACTTCCTCAAAACCATTCCGTAACAAAAGTTACCGAACTCAAAAAAAACTCTCTATCTTTGAATCGTATGAAAATTTCCGATAGAAAAACTGAGATTATTGCCGTAGCGGCTCGCTTGTTCAAAGAAAAAGGATATAGTGCCGTAACCATGCGTGACATTGCCCAAGCAATGGATATCAAAGCAGCAAGTCTGTATAATCACATTCAATCCAAACAAGAAATTTTAGTGCTCATCATCATTGAAATTGCAGAAGAATTTACATTGGTGATGAACGAAATAGTTTCTTCCAACCTTTCAACCTTAAAAAAAATTGAAAGAGTAATTCAATTACATATCACAATTACATTACGAAATTCTGACGCTTTAGCCTGTTTAAATAACGATTGGATGCACCTTACGGATGATCAACTGTCGTATTTCATTAAAATGCGGGAAGACTACGAACAAAATTTCAGAAAAATTATTCAAGAAGGAATTCAAAACGGTCAACTTAAAAAATCAAACCAAGATGTCATGGTTTATGCCATTCTTTCCTCTTTGCGAACCATGTATCTTTGGCATTCCAAATCAAAAGGGTTGGATGAAAAAACATTATTAAAATCCTTTACCTCGCTCTATTTTAAAGGTTTGGAAAATGAAATGATTGCCGGTAATTAACAATTGTTAAATTTTCAAACGTTTTCGTATTTCAAAAAAAATCAGTAAATTTGCCTATTAAACTAACAATTGTTAGTTTTGATTATCACGATTTATGGCAAATTTTTATAACCTTACTGTTGCGGACATTTACAAGGAAACCAAGGATTGTTCCGTAATAACGTTTGATGTTCCGGAGGAATTGAAACCCCTTTTTCAGTTTCAACAAGGGCAACATTTAACACTAAAAAAAGATATTAACGGTGAAGATGTAAGGCGTTCTTATTCCTTATGTTCGAGTCCGCTTGAAAATAAATGGCAAGTGGCTGTTAAAAAAATAAATGGAGGGTTGTTTTCTTCTTTTGTAAATGAAAAATTAAAAAAAGGAGATGTAGTAGAAGTGATGACACCTAACGGAACGTTTCATACCCAAATTGAACCTCAAAAAGCGAAAAATTATATCGCATTTGCAGCCGGTAGTGGAATTACACCGATTTTGTCCATTATCAAAACACATTTAGCCGCAGAACCAAACGCAACGTTTAAGTTGTTTTATTTAAATCGAAGTGTAAAATCCATTATCTTTAAAGAAGAAATTGAGCAATTAAAGAATGTCTATTTCAATCGCTTTGAAATTTTTCATTTTTTAACCAAAGAACATCGTTCTGCAGAGTTGTTCAACGGCAGATTTACGAAAGAAAAAATAAATATACTGACCGATAAAATTATTGATGTTTCCTCTACAGATGCTTGTTTTATTTGTGGACCGGAAGAAATGATTTTTTTACTGCGTGATGAATTGCAAGCTGCCGGTTTACCAAAAGAAAATATCCATTACGAACTGTTTACTTCGGGGATGTCAGAAGATGATAAAAAACGCATTTCTCAAATTTTAGAGAAAAAAGTAGAAGGCACAGAAGTAACGATTATCGATGGTGGAAAAGAATTTCACTTTGTGATGGGAGAGGATTTTGATAATTTGTTAGACGGAGCCATCGCAGCCGGTGCCGATTTACCTTATGCTTGCAAAGGTGGTGTTTGTAGTACATGCCGTTGTCAAGTGGTAGAAGGCGATGTTGAAATGAAATTAAATTATTCGTTAGAAGAAGATGAATTGGCCAAAAACTACGTATTGAGTTGTCAGGCCGTTCCGTTATCTAAAAAAGTAGTCATTGATTTTGGTATTTAATCCTTAAAAAATTAAAAAAAATGTCTGAAAAAGAATTAAAAAGTTTAGAAGATTTATTTCAAGCCCGCATCGATCGGGACGAAAAAATTGAACCGAAAGAGTGGATGCCGGAAAAATACCGTCAAACGCATATTCGTCAGATTTCGCAACATGCTCATTCAGAAATTGTGGGAATGTTACCTGAAGCGAATTGGATAACCCGTGCACCTTCTTTACGCAGAAAAGTGGCTTTATTGGCAAAAATTCAAGATGAAGGCGGTCACGGATTGTATTTATATAGTGCAGCTGAAACATTGGGAATTTCAAGAGAAGAAATGTACGAGCAATTGCATTCCGGAAAGGCAAAATATTCCAGTATTTTCAACTATCCTGCCGTAACTTGGGCGGATATGGGTGCTGTGGGTTGGTTGGTTGATGGTGCGGCCATCATGAACCAAGTGGCTTTAATGGGAACTTCTTACGGACCGTATGCCAGAGCAATGGTTCGCATTTGTAAAGAAGAAAGTTTTCACCAACGTCAGGGGTATGAAATTTTACTGACCTTATGCAACGGAACACCGGAACAAAAAGCAATGGCACAAGATGCTTTGAATCGTTGGTGGTGGCCCTCGTTAATGATGTTTGGACCAAAAGATGCCGAATCACCAAATACGGAACAATCCGTTAAATGGAAATTGAAACGTAAAACCAATGACGAATTACGTCAACAATTTGTAGATCAAACTGTTCCGCAGGCTAATATTTTAGGATTAACCATTCCCGACCCTAATTTAAAATGGAACGAAGAACGCAAGCATTACGACTTCGGTGATTTAGATTGGGATGAGTTTTGGCAAGTGGTTAAAGGACACGGACCATGTAATAAACAACGTTTAGAAGCCAGAAAATCGGCTTGGGAAAAAGGAGCATGGGTGCGTGATGCGGCTGTTGCATATGCCGAAAAACAAGAAGATAGAGAATTGAAAAAAGCAATTTAAATAGTTAGCAGTCACGGTTTTCAGTATTCAGACTGTCAACTGCGACTGCGACTGCAAACTTTATAAATATGAAAAACTGGCCTCTTTGGGAAGTATTTATCAGAAGTAAAAACGGATTAGAACACCGTCATTGTGGTTCGTTGCATGCCGCAGATGCTCAAATGGCTCTGCAAAATGCACGCGACGTTTACACCAGAAGAATGGAAGGCGTGAGCATTTGGGTCGTACCTTCAACTCAAATTACCGCTTCCAATCCGGAATTAAACGGTGAGACTTTTGAACCGGCAATAGACAAAGCCTATCGTCATCCTACTTTTTATGAACTTCCGGACGAATTAAAACACATGTAAGATGAATCAAAATTTAATTCAATACATCTTCGGAGTTGCTGATAATTGCTTGATTTTAGGTCAACGTCTCGGTGAACTTTGTGGTCACGGTCCAAGTTTGGAAACTGATATTGCTCTAACCAATATTTCACTCGATTTATTAGGGCAAACACGAAGTTATTATCAGTATGTAGCCAAATTACAAGGTGGTGATGCATCAGAAGATACCGTTGCCTTTTTGCGTTTAGAAAGAGAATACAAAAATGTGTTGTTAGTGGAACAACCCAATACCAATTTTGCTTATTCTATTGCCAGACAGTTTTTGTTTGATGTTTTTCATTTGGCCCTGTTAACTGAATTACAAAACAGTAAGGATGATATGCTTAAAGCGATTGCCAATAAGAGCATCAAAGAAGTTTCCTATCATGTTCGGTTTTCTTCTGATTGGATAAAACGATTAGGCGATGGAACAGAAGAAAGTCATCTAAAAATCCAAACCGCAATCAATGATTTGTGGATTTTTACCGATGAATTATTCCATCAAACGGATGCGGATAAAGAAATGGTACAACAAGGAATTGGTGTTGATGTAACCTTGTTAAAAGAAGATTATTACAAAAAAATAAACTCCATTTTAGAAGAAGCTACGATTGAAATTCCACAAGTTGAGTATTTTCAAAAAGGAGGTAAGTTAGGTATTCACAGTGAACACATGGGGTATTTGTTGTCTGATTTGCAATATATGCAACGCACATATCCTAATATGACGTGGTAAGATTTTGGCGAACTTAGCGTAAAGCCTTTGTGCCCTTTGCGGTTAAATAAAATGACAGAACAAATCCAACATATCGATCATCAACTTTTCGAAATTCTCGAAACAGTTTCCGATCCGGAAATTCCGGTCTTATCGATTATGGAAATGGGTGTGGTGCGATCTGCTCAACTTGAAAATGGTATAGTGCAAGTTAAAATCACACCAACCTACAGTGGTTGTCCGGCAATGGATGTGATTGGAGATGATATAAAAAAAGCCTTTCATGAAAAAGGATTACAGGCAACAGTAGAACTCGTTCTTTCTCCGGCATGGACAACCGATTGGATTACTCCAAAAGGTCGTTTAGCTCTTGAAAAATATGGTATTGCAGCTCCTTTAAATGAAACTGCTGACAAAGAAGCATTATTAGGTAATAAAAAAGTAGTTAAATGTCCACAATGTGGTTCATTGAATACTAAATTAGTGAGTCAATTCGGTTCAACAGCTTGTAAAGCATTATTTCAATGCGACGATTGCTTGGAACCTTTTGACTATTTTAAATGTTTAAAGTAATAAGATTAACGATTGTAGAATGTTGATTTTTGATTTTTAGAAGTTGAAAGAGTTCTAATCATCAAAAATCGTTAATCATCAATCTTAAATAAATAATATGACCAATTCCATCGAATTAAAAATAAACAATAAAGTAGCCTTCATTTCATTGAACAGACCGGATGTTTTCAATAGTTTCAACCGTGAAATGGCTTTGTCTTTGCAAAATATTTTAGATAATTGTGCAACAGATACTTCTGTTCGAGCTATTGTGATTATCGGAAACGGAAAAGCTTTTTGTGCCGGACAAGATTTAAAAGAAGTTACCGACCCTGAATTAAATCCCGGTTTCAGAAAAATTTTGGAAGAACATTACAATCCGATTATACAAAAAATACGAACGATTGAAAAACCAATCATTGCAGCTGTGAATGGCGTTGCGGCAGGTGCAGGAGCCAATATTGCTTTAGCTTGTGATATTGTGTTAGCTTCCGAAAATGCATCTTTCATTCAAGCGTTCAGTAAAATTGGATTAATTCCCGATAGTGCCGGAACATTCTTTCTGCCACGATTAATTGGCTTTCAAAAAGCATCTGCTTTAATGATGTTAGGCGACAAAGTTTCCGCAGTTGAAGCTGAACAATTAGGAATGGTTTACAAAGTAATTTCTGCTGAATCATTTTTAGAAGAAGTAACAAAAATAGCAGAAACGCTAGCAGAAATGCCAACCAAAGCCATCGGTTTAACAAAGCGATTACTAAATCAGTCCATGACAAATAATTTAGAAAATCAATTGGCATTAGAATCTGATTTACAAATTGAAGCCAGTTCTTCCAACGATTATAAAGAAGGCGTAATGGCTTTTGTTGAAAAAAGAAAACCAACATTTAATGGAAACTAATTTGAAAGTAGCTGTAATAGGATGTGGCACAATGGGTAGCGGTATTGCTCAAGTAGCCGCCACAGCAGGTTGCAAAGTTCATCTTTACGATACCAATCACACCGTATTAGAAAAGAGTAAAATCAATCTTGAAAATTCCTTAGCAAAGTTAGTCGAAAAAGCAAAAATTGATGAAACTGAAAAAAACAGAATTATCAATAATATTTCCTATGCAACTTCATTTGCCGAGTTATCACATTCCGATTTAGTCATCGAAGCCATTATTGAAAATTTAGATATCAAAAGAAAACTATTTTCAGAATTAGAAAATTATGTTTCACCAGAAACAATTTTAGCCTCTAATACATCTTCTTTATCCATCGCTTCCATTGCCGCATCTTGTCAAAAACCGGAACGTGTAATCGGAATTCATTTCTTTAATCCGGCTCCTTTAATGCAGTTGGTTGAGGTGATTCCCGCCATTCAAACCAGTGATGAGGTTTTAGAAAAAACTGTTCAAACCATCACCGATTGGAAAAAAGTCGTCGCCATTGCCAAAGATACACCCGGATTTATAGTGAATCGAGTAGCTCGTCCATTTTACAGTGAAGCATTACGTATTTATGAAGAAGGAAAAGCAGATTTCGCTACCATCGATTGGGCCATGAAAACCATTGGCGGATTCCGAATGGGACCATTTGAATTAATGGATTTCATCGGAAATGATGTCAATTACACCGTCACCGAAACTGTTTTTACCGCTTTTTATTTCGACCCAAGATACAAGCCTTCCTTAACCCAAAAACGACTTTCAGAAGCCGGTTTTTTTGGTAGAAAATCAGGAAGAGGATTTTATAATTACAATTCAGAATTACCAAAACCAACTGAAGATATTCAATTGGGACAATATATTGTAGATAGAATTTTAGTGATGCTCATCAACGAAGCGGCTGAAGCTTTCTTTTTATATATTGCTTCAGTAAAAGACATCGACAATGCTATGACCAAAGGAGTCAATTATCCAAAAGGTTTACTCGCTTGGGCAGACGAAAAAGGAATCAATTGGTGTGTCGAAAGAATGGACGAACTATACAATGAATATCACGAAGATCGCTACCGTTGCAGTCCGATTTTAAGAAAAATGAATCGTGAAAGTTTAACTTTTTACAAATAATGAATCCTTCTGAAATTGTAAATAAAATGTTCCAAAACGACGCCTTTAGCCAATGGCTCGGCATTGCCGTAGAAGAAATTTCAGAAGGAAAATGCGTTTTATCCATGACCATCCGCAAAGAAATGACTAATGGTTTTGGCATTGCTCATGGTGGAATCACGTATTCAATAGCCGATAGTGCTTTGGCTTTTGCCGCTAATTTACATGGTCGTCAATCCGTTAGTATCGATACTTCAATCAACCATATTGAAGCATTGAAAGAAGGGGATAAGATTATTGCTATAGCCACCGAAAATGCTTTAAAAAATAAATTTGGGTTTTATACCATTGAAATAAAAAAAGAAGAAAAAACAGTCGCACTCTTCAAAGGAACCGTGTTCCGAAGTGAAAAAGAGTGGGAATAATATAAAAATAATTAGAAGCGAAAGGCTCGGGCTTTTTCAGTAAACCGTGTTCCCGCTTTCGCCTTTAGTCCCGTTTAAAAAAACGGGAGCTACCGGCTCAATCGGGGCTAAAAAGCCAACCATAAAAGAGTAAAATATAAAACAAAGTTCAGTTCCACCCGACAACAGTCATCAGACAACGGAGAACCGACAACCGACAAAAATATGGAAGCATTCATCATAGACGGAGTTCGAACTCCAATCGGAAGTTATCAAGGAACCTTATCAGCCGTTAGACCGGACGATTTAGGGGCTTTGGTCATCAAATCAGTAGTAGAAAAAAATCCTAATATCCCAAAAGATGCCTACGACGATGTCATCATGGGTTGTGCAAACCAAGCAGGAGAAGATAACCGAAATGTAGCCAGAATGTCGCTATTATTAGCCGGATTACCGTATTCAGTTCCGGGTGAAACCGTAAACCGTTTGTGCAGTTCAGGATTATCAGCGATAATTCACGCCAACAGAGCGATAAAAGCTGGAGATGGGCACATTTTTATTGCAGGCGGAATCGAAAATATGACTCGCGGACCATTAGTTGTCTCCAAACCATCTGCCGCTTTTGGAACGGATAGTAAAATGTATGATTCCAGTTTTGGATGGCGTTTCATCAATCCGAAAATGCATCTACAATATGGAACGGATGCGATGGGAGAAACCGCAGAAAACTTAGTTGATAAATATAACATTTCAAGAGAAGATCAGGATGCATTTGCTTTTAATAGTCAAATGAAAGCTGCAAAGGCTCAACAATCCGGACGATTTGCAAAAGAAATTGTAGCAGTAGAAATTCCACAACGCAAAGGCGACCCAATTGTATTCTCTCAAGATGAGTTCGTAAAACCATCTACAACTTTAGAAAGGCTTTCAAAACTTCGTCCGGCATTCAGAAAAGATGGAAGCGTAACAGCCGGAAACGCCTCCGGATTAAATGACGGAGCAGCCGCAACCATCATCGCATCTGAAGAAGCCGTAAAAAAATATAACCTCAAACCATTAGCTCGAATCGTTAGCTCGGCTGTGGTTGGAGTAGAACCCAGAATAATGGGAATTGGTCCTGTTGAAGCGACTAACAAAGCATTAGCGAAAGCCTGTTTAACCTTAGCAGATATAGACATTATTGAATTAAACGAAGCCTTTGCTGCACAAGTTTTAGCCTGCACCAGAGCTTGGGGAATTGCCGACAACGACCCCCGATTAAATCCAAACGGAGGTTCAATAGCCATAGGACATCCGCTTGGCGTAACAGGAGCGAGAATTGCTTATTCCGCCGCTTTAGAATTGCAACTAACCGGAAAACGATATGCCTTAATCACAATGTGTATTGGTGTCGGTCAAGGATATGCAGCCATCATAGAAAGAGCTTAAAACTTAATGAACCTTAATTACTTAATGGTTCAAAAAAAATAAATGTTGAAAATATGAACAAAACACAACATTACGTCCTCGGAAAATGGACTACCGGAACCGGTGAAGGAATTCCTTCATTCGATGCCGTTACGGGAGAATTTATCGCTTCCACAACTGTAGAAGGCCTAGATATTCCTGCTATTTTGCATTATGGTAGAACCAAAGGTGGAGAAAAACTCCGCAAAATGACCTTTCAAGAACGTGGAAATATGATCAAAAGTTTGGCAATGTATTTAACCAAACGCAAAGAACAATTCTACGAAATCAGTTACCGCACCGGAGCAACACGAGTGGATTCTTGGATTGACATCGAAGGTGGTTTCGGAAATTTATTTACCAACGCATCTTTAAGAAAGTTATTCCCTAATCAACCCTATCACGTAGAAGGCGATCCAATCGATTTGTCAAAAGGCGGTCGATTCATGGCTCATCATATTTTAGTACCGAAAAAAGGAGTTGCTATTCACATCAATGCTTTTAATTTCCCAATTTGGGGAATGTTAGAAAAATGTGCCGTGAACTGGATGGCCGGAATGCCGGCAGTAGTTTTGCCTGCTCCGGTAACCGCTTATTTAACTGAAGCAGTCGTTCAAGAAATCATTGCATCCAACATACTTCCCGAAGGAGCATTACAACTTATTTGCGGAACAGCTAAAAATATATTTGATACGGTAGAAAGTCAGGATGTCATAACCTTCACAGGTTCAGCGGCAACTGGAAGATTATTAAAAGCTCATCCAAGAATTATTCAAGAATCTGTCCCGTTTACCATGGAAGCTGATTCTTTAAATGCTTCCATTTTGGGAGAAGATGCCGTTCCCGGAACACCCGAATTTGATTTGTTTATCAACCAAGCTCGAAGTGAAATCACCGTGAAATGTGGACAAAAATGTACTGCCATCCGTCGAATGATTGTCCCCGAAAAATTAATCGATGACGTTCAAATCGCTCTCGCAAAATCATTAGATAAAGTAACTATTGGTGACCCAAGATTGAAAGAAGTTCGCATGGGAGCTTTAGTCAGCAAAGCCCAAGCGGATGTGTTGAAAAACAGAGTAAATGAATTATCCAAAACAGCTTTAGTAGTTTACGGAGATTTCGATAAATTAAACATCATCGGTGCCAATGAAAAAGGAGCTTTCGTGAGTCCGATTGTATTAAGAGAAGACAAACCTTTTCAAAATTTATCGGTGCATGAGACAGAAGCATTCGGCCCCGTTTCTACGATAATACCATATAAAAATTTAGACGAAGCAATCGAATTAGCACAGATGGGTAAAGGTTCATTAGTTTCATCCATCGTAACCAATTCTGACGAAATTGCTAAAGAATATGTAGTTAATGCCGCTTCTCACCACGGAAGAATATTGGTTTTAAATCGTGAAAATGCTAAGCAAAGCACCGGTCATGGTTCGCCACTTCCATTATTAATTCACGGTGGACCCGGTCGTGCAGGAGGAGGAGAAGAAATGGGTGGAGTTCGCGGAATAAAACATTATATGCAACGCTGTGCCATTCAAGGTTCGCCAACTACATTAACGGAAATTACCGGAATTTATCAACCGAATTCGGCGTACAAAGAAATTACACAGCATCCGTTTCAATACCATTGGGAAGATATTCAACCCGGAATGTCACTCAAAACACATAAACGTACCGTCACCGATACTGACATCATCAATTTTGCCAATTTAACATGGGATCATTTTTACGCTCACACCGATATCACTTCGTTAGACGGAAGCATTTTTGAAAAACGCACTGCTCACGGCTATTTCATTTTAGCCGCCGCCGCTGGATTATTTGTGTATCCAAATAAAGGACCGGTTGCTGCGAATTACGGACTCGAAGAATGCCGATTTTTACGTCCGATTTACCATAACGATACGATTTATGTTCGCCTAACGTGCAAACAAAAAATTGAACGTGATGTAGCTTCTGCCGAGCATCCAAGCGGAATTGTAAAATGGTTTGTGGAAGTGTTCGATGCCGAAAACGAATTGGTTGCTGTAGCTACTATTTTAACCATGGTTCAGAAAAAACAAGAAGTTTTTGTTGAAATGACCGATGAGAAAGTAGCCGAGTGCATCAATAAACTCAAACCGGACACCAAGCCTCAATGGGGAATTTTAACGCCTCAACATTTGTTGGAACATTTAGAAAACGGTTACAGAATTATGTCGGGTGAAATTCAAGATTTCGAAATTGCAACACCCGAAAAGATTTTGGATAAAGTGCACAATTCATTGTATAATTTCGATAAATTCCCAAAAGGGACTGCTTTTCCAACGATGAAAAAAGGAGAATTGGAAGACCTAATCCACCCCGATTTTGAAACAGCCAAAACTAAATTTTTCGAAGCCAGAGAAGCGTATAAAACCTTTTTCAAAGAAAATCCTGAAGCTAAATTAAAGAACATGGTGTTCGGACATTTGAATAAATATGAATCGTATTTGCTCGAACGAAAACATTTGAACCATCATTTTGAACAATTTGGAATACTATAATTAACGATTGAAGATTAACGATTTTTGACCCGAGAGCTTTGCTCGAATTGGCATAGCATTTTAGAAGTTTTTAAAAGTTCATCAATCAAAAATCGAAAATCACCAATCAAATAAATCAATATGGAAGCATACGTTAAAATAGAAATAAACAATTACATCGCCACCATCGAATTTTTTCATCCTGAACAAAATTCGTTACCAAGTGATGTCTTGAAAAATTTAGCCAACACCATCACCGAAGCCGGAAACAATGACCAAGTAAAAGTCATCATCCTCAAAAGTGGTGGTGACCGTACGTTTTGTGCCGGAGCCAGTTTTAAAGAACTAATCGCCATCAACGATGCCGAAACCGGAAAAGTATTTTTCTCCGGATTTGCCAATGTCATCAACGCCATGCGTAAATGTCCAAAATTCATCATCGGAAGAATTCAAGGGAAAACAGTTGGTGGTGGCGTAGGAATCGCTTCCGCAACCGATTATTGTATGGCTACAAAATTCGCTGCAATCAAACTAAGCGAACTCAATGTTGGAATCGGACCATTTGTTGTTTCACCTGCCATTGAACGCAAAATGGGTGTTTCAGCCATGTCACAAATCGCCATTGATGCCAACACCTTTTACGATGCCAATTGGGCAAGAGAAAAAGGATTGTATGCTTCCATTTTTGAAACCATCGAAGAATTAGACGAATCCGTTCAAAAATTTGCAGAACACCTTTGCACCTATAATCCGGAAGCCATGCTGGAAATGAAAAAGATTTTCTGGCGAGGCACCGATGATTGGGATAATCTATTAGCTGAACGAGCTGCCATCAGCGGACGATTGGTTTTATCAGATTTCACGAAAGAAACGTTGAAGAAGTTTAAAAATTAGTTTCAGGTTTCAAGTTTCACGTTGTAGAACTTGAAACCTGAAACCTGAAACCTGAAACAAAAAATAATGATCTACGAATTCAAAGGGTTCATCCCCGTCATACACGAAAGCAGTTTTATCCATCCGCAAGCAGCGATCACGGGAAATGTAATCATTGGGAAAAACGTGTATGTGGGACCCGGAGCTGCCATTCGTGGCGATTGGGGTGAAATAATCATTGAAGACGGTTGCAATGTTCAGGAAAATTGTACTATTCACATGTTTCCCGGGAAGTCAATGATTTTGAAAGAAGGAGCTCATATCGGTCATGGAGCCATTATTCACGGAGCCAACATCGGTAGAAATTGTCTAGTAGGAATGAATGCTGTAATTATGGATGATGCTAATGTGGGAGACGAGTGTATCATTGGAGCATTAGCATTTGTAAAAGCCGGAATGCAAATTCCCAACCGAAAAATGGTTGTTGGAAATCCGGCAGTCATCATCAAAGACGTTTCCGATGAAATGATTGATTGGAAAACTAAAGGAACGGCATTGTATCAGCAATTACCGTCAGAATGTTATGAATCGTTGAGAGTGGTTGAGCCATTGCGAGAAATACCGAAAAGTCGTCCATCGCAAGAAGCTTTTTATAAAACATTAGAAGAATTTAAGAAGAGATAAATTTTGTTTCAAGTTTAAAGTTATCGCAACCTGAAACTTTAAACTTGAAACCTGAAACAAATAAATATGTTTGAATTCAAAATGCCCAAAATGGGCGAAAGCATATCAGAAGCCACCATCATCAATTGGACAAAAAACGTTGGTGATTATATTGAAGCGGAAGAAACTCTGCTGGAAGTCGCTACCGACAAAGTCGATAGTGATGTACCTTCACCTGTTTCAGGAACAATTACTGAAATTCGTTTTCAAAAGGATGATGTGGTGGAAGTGGGGACTGTTTTGGCGTTAATAAATGAAAAGGTTGGAAGTCAGAAGCCTGGAGCTGGAAGTCAAAATGTTGAAGTTAAAAAAGATGAAGTAGTTTTAAGTCAAAAAACGGAAACTCGCAACCCGAAACCCGCAACCCGCAACGTTGAAGCTTTTCTTTCACCATTAATCATTTCAATAGCTCAAAAAGAAAATCTTTCCTTGGAAGAAGTGCAAAGTATTCCGGGTTCAGGAATTGATGGAAGAATTCAAAAAAGTGATGTTTTCAATTATTTAAAAAACAGAAAATATCCTTTACAATCAAAACCGATAACAGACAACCGACAACCAACAACCTTTCCAAAACCTAAAATCAATTTTGTAGAAGGAAAAGACCGAATTGTGGAAATGGATCGTATGCGAAAAATGATTGCTGATCACATGGTATATTCTAAGCAAACTTCTCCACACGTAACCTCCTATTTGGAAGTCGATGTTACAAATTTGGTGAATTGGCGAAATGAAAATAAAGATACATTTCAAGAGAAATACGGTGAAAAATTAACGTTTACACCCATTTTTATCGATGCTGTAGCAAAAGCCATTCAAGACTTTCCGATGATTAATGTTTCCGTTGATGAGAATAAAATCATAGTACACAATGACATCAATATCGGAATGGCAACCGCTCTACCAACAGGAAATTTAATTGTTTCAGTTGTCAAAAAAGCGAATGAAAAAGACATGATTTCGATTGCTAAAGAAGTCAATTATTTAGCAGAAAGTGCCCGAAATAATAAATTGAAACCGGAAGACATACAAGGAAGCACATTCACCATTTCCAACGTTGGAACATTTGGAAGTTTAATGGGAACACCAATTATAAATCAACCGGAAGTAGCCATTTTAGCCTTAGGAATCATCAAAAAAAGACCGGAAGTAATTACCACAGAAAAAGGAGACGAAATCGCCATTAGAAGTATGATGTTTTTATCCTTATCCTTCGATCATAGGGTAGTGGATGGATTTTTAGGAGGATCATTCTTAAAAAGAGTGGGCGATTATTTAGAACAGTTTGACAGTAATACAAAAATATAATTTTCTCTTTTCGTAATTTGAATTGAGAGCAAACACAAACACAATGCAAGAAGTAATGACAGCAATTAAAGTAACAAAAGCAGCACATTCCACCGTTGGAGAAGTCGATTTAAACAATATCGTGATGGGATTCAAGTTCACCGATCATATGTTTGTTTGCGATTATCAAAACGGCGAGTGGATAAATCCGCGAATTGAACCTTTACAGCTTATTCCGACACATCCTGCTGCCATGGCTTTGCATTATGGTCAGGCGATTTTTGAAGGAATGAAAGCCACGTTGGGAAAAGAGGGAACTCCTTTGTTATTCCGTCCTTATGAAAATGCAAAGCGATTAAATTTTAGTGCTAACCGAATGGGAATGCCTACTTTTCCGGAGGAAATGTTCGTAGAAGCATTAAAACAATTCACCGCGTTAGAAAAACAATGGATTCCTACTAAAGAAGGAAGTGCTTTGTACTTGCGTCCGTTTATGTATGCCGATGAGCCGTTTATCGGAATGCGTGCCGCAACCAGTTTTAAATTTATGGTAATTGCTTCACCAGCCGGACCTTTTTTCAGTAGAAAAATTAAATTGTATGCCGAAAAAAAATATGTTCGTGCCGTGAATGGTGGAACAGGAGAAGCAAAAGCAGCAGGTAATTATGCAGCAGCCATTCGCCCAACAGAATATGCCAAAGCAAAAGCTTACGATCAAGTATTGTGGCTAGATGCTCACGATTTTGAATACATCCAAGAAGTGGGAACGATGAATATTTTCTTTAAAATTGATGGTAAATTCATCACCCCAGATTTAAGCGGTTCTATCTTATCAGGTATTACCCGAATGAGTGTCATTGATTTGTTGCGTTCAAAAGGTTTTGAAGTCATTGAAAAACCAATTAAAATTTCCGATATCATTGAAGCATCCAAAATCGGAACTTTAGAAGAAGCATTTGGAACAGGAACAGCCGTTGGAATTGCGATGATTGACGAAATTGGGAATAACGATTTTACAATTAAATTACCTGAAAACAATCCGGTTTCTGTAATGGTAAATGATACATTGAATGCCATTAAACTTCAAAAAGAAAAAGATTCATTTGGTTGGATTGTGGAAGCAAAATAAAAAATTTAAACCATTAAGGTATTAAGAAATATTAAGAATAGCTTAATGAAACTTAATACCTTATTGGTTCATAAATAGTTGAGATAAATGTTAGAAAAAAATATCCTGAAAAAAGCCTTTTCCACCATGGCAACCGCCAAAACCATGGCTGAATTGTATGAAGATAATTTCAAAATTGTTTCCAAATACGTTCACGCCACTTCACGCGGTCACGAAGCCATTCAAATTGCAATGGCAATGCATTTATTGCCACAAGATTATGCTTTCCCTTATTACCGTGACGATGCCATGTTACTCGGAATCGGAATGCGTCCGTATGATTTAATGTTGCAATTGATGGCGAAAAAAGACGACCCATTTTCAGGAGGTCGAACTTATTATTGTCACCCTAGTTTAAAAGATGCCGATAAACCAAAAATTCCGCATCAATCCTCTGCCACCGGCATGCAAGCCATTCCTGCGACCGGAGCAGCGATGGGATTTTGGTATAAAGAAAATATAGGTATTCAAGATGTCAATGAGTTAAAACCCATTGTTGTTTGTTCCTTGGGCGATGCATCTGTAACCGAAGGCGAAATTGCCGAAGCCTTTCAAATGGCTGCGTTAAAACAATTACCTATTTTATATTTAGTTCAAGATAATGGCTGGGATATTTCTGCAAATGCGGCCGAAACCCGAGCTCAAAATGCTTTTGAATATGCCAAAGGATTTCATGGAATCGAAGCCATTTCGATAGACGGAGCAAATTTTACTGAAAGTTATTTAGCACTTGAAAAAGTGTTTAAAACTATTCGTGAAGAACGTCGTCCGTTTTTGGTTCATGCTAAAGTTCCGTTGTTAAATCACCATACTTCCGGCGTTCGGATGGAATGGTACCGAGATGATTTGGAAGAAGCAAAATCCCGCGATCCGTATCCGGTTTTGATTCAACAAATGTTGGAAGCAGGAATCACACAACAAGAAATAGATAATCAATTGGCGGTGGCTTCAGCCACTGTCCAAGAGGATTTTATCAAAGCCCAACAAGCCGAAGACCCAAAACCGGAAGATTTATTCACACACGATTTTGCACCAACGCCCATCACAGAGGAAGTAGGCGAGCGAAATCCATCCCGTGAGGAAAAAGTCGTGATGGTCGATTGTGCCTTATTTGCCGTTGAAGAATTAATGAAAAAACACACCGAATGTTTGTTGTACGGACAAGACGTGGGCGGACGATTAGGAGGTGTTTTCCGTGAAGCAGCTACGTTAGCTCAGAAATTTGGTGACGAAAGAGTGTTTAACACGCCCATTCAAGAAGCGTTTATCGTGGGTTCAACGGTCGGAATGTCAGCCGTGGGGTTAAAACCGATTGTTGAGGTGCAGTTTGCCGATTACATTTGGCCGGGATTAAATCAATTGTTCACTGAAGTGAGTCGTTCGTGTTATTTATCCAACGGAAAATGGCCGGTAAGTATGATTTTACGTGTGCCTATTGGTGCCTACGGAAGTGGCGGTCCGTATCATTCGTCCTCGGTAGAAAGTGTGTTGACCAACATTCGCGGAATCAAAATTGCGTATCCAAGCAACGGTGCAGATTTAAAAGGTTTGATGAAAGCCGCTTATTACGACCCGAATCCGGTGGTGATTTTAGAACACAAAGGTTTGTATTGGAGCAAAGTCAAAGGAACCGATTTCGCCCGCGTAAACGAGCCAAGCGAAGACTATATTTTACCATTAGGAAAAGCCAACATCGTTCAAGAAATCTGGGAACAAGAAACTGCAGAAACTATCACGATTATAACCTACGGAATGGGTGTTCATTGGGCATTAAATGCTTCATCAGACATCAAAAACCAAGTCGAAATCATCGATTTGAGAACGTTGTATCCGTTGGATGAAGCAACCATTTTCAAATCCGTTAAAAAAGCCAAAAAGTGTTTGGTTGTCACCGAAGAACCCACCAATAATTCATTTGCACGCAGCCTTGCCGGACTCATTCAGGAAAATTGTTTCAAACACCTCGATGCACCTGTAATGGTTATCGGTTCCGAAAATATGCCGGCGATTCCGTTAAATAGCACGTTAGAATTTACAATGATTCCGAATGTGGATAAGGTTCGTGCTAAGATGGAGGAGTTGTTGAATTATTAGTTTTCAGTCGCAGTCGCAGTCACAGTTTTCAGTCTCAGTCACAGTTTACAGTTTCAGTCACAGTCACAGTGTTCAGTCGCAGTGTCTCCACAATCTTGTCATTCCGACGCAGGAGGAATCTCATAACATTAGGGAGTAATGCTTATTTAGGATTCAACAACCGCTTACTGAAAACTGCGACTGAAGACTTTTTTCAGAAGCCATTCCAGCTTTCCACTACAAGTTTTTTTGAAAAACAAAAGTTTTGTAAGCCTTTCCAAGAGCTCCCTTTGGTCGCTTTGTAAAGCCAACAAAACTAATTTGTTTTTTCAAAAAAAGCTTTCCGTTTCAATCCGGCTAGGGGATTGCATTTCAAAAGAAAATAACACAAAAAAAACCGAAGCATCTCTACTCCGGTTCTATCTTTTTTTAGACTAAAAACTCCAAACTATCAACTCCTTACTTCTTCTTCGGTGGATATTGAGCTAAAATATTTGCCACAAATTCATTAATACGTTCGTCTTTTTTATCAATGTTTCGGGTTAAAACCCCAATTCCTTCGCCTTGCCAAATGAGTTCTTTTTTTCTATTGTCAATTAAATCAATAAATAAGGTTCCTTCAACATAAGAGGAAACGCTGGTGTTCATGCCACCCCACATCCAAGGATTCCATCCCCAACCCCAACCCCAACCGGCGTTGAATTGGTTTACGTCCACTTGTTCACGTTCTTTCGTGAAAATATTAACCAACAAATCAGGATTTTCACTTTTGCTAAAGCCTTTGGCAGCCATTTGTTCGTCAATGGCACGGAGAATTCTTTTCTTATCTAAATCGGAAATTTCTACTTTATCGATGCCGCTTTTTTGATAGGCATACGTTCGGTATTGCGTAAAATCAACACTTTTATCATAATCAGAATAAACTCTTACGGAACTGCATGCAGCAAGCAGAAAGAGCAGAAGTACGGGTAGGAATTTGAGCGTTTTCATAACTTTTTTTGTTTCAGGTTTCAAGTTTCAGGTTTCAAGTTAATCTGCAAAACTTGAAACCTGAAACTTGAAACAATTTATAATAAATCATCATCTACTAAATTAGGGATGGTAACTTTTAATAAAGGTTGCGTCTCCATCGCTCTTTTAATTGCAAAAATTGCACCTTCATTTCGAGCCCAATTTCTTCGGGCAATTCCATTGTTGACATCCCAAAACAGCATCGATTTTAGTCGTCTGTCGCTATCCTCTGTACCATCAAGAACCATACCAAATCCGCCATTAATTACCTCACCCCAGCCAACTCCTCCGCCATTATGGATGGATACCCAAGTTGCTCCACGGAAACTATCGCCAATCACGTTGTGAATCGCCATATCTGCCGTAAAACTCGAACCATCATAAATGTTAGACGTCTCACGATAAGGCGAATCGGTTCCGGAAACATCGTGGTGGTCGCGACCTAAAATGACAAAACCAATTTCGTTTTTAGCAATGGCTTTGTTGAATGCTTCGGCAATTTTCATTCTTCCTTCAGCATCGGCATATAAAATGCGAGCTTGAGAACCCACGACTAATTTATTTTTCTGAGCTTCTTTAATCCACTTAATATTATCCTGCATTTGCTGTTGGATTTCAATAGGAGCGGTTTTCGCCATTTCTTCCAAAACATCACAAGCAATTTGATCGGTTTTGGCTAAATCTTCCGCTTTTCCACTGGCACAAACCCATCGGAACGGACCAAATCCATAATCAAAACACATCGGACCCATAATATCTTGCACATAACTCGGGTATTTAAAATGGATGCCGTCAATCGCCATTACATCAGCACCGGCTCGAGAAGCTTCTAATAAAAAGGCATTTCCGTAATCAAAGAAATACGTTCCTTTGGCAGTATGTTTATTTACCGCCGCTGCATGACGCACTAACGTTTCTTTCACTTTGGTTTTAAAAAGTTCGGGATTATTGGCCATTAATTCATTCGATTCTTCAAAAGAAAGTCCAATCGGATAATAACCTCCGGCCCAGGGATTGTGTAACGAAGTTTGGTCTGAACCTAAATCAATATGAATATTTTCCGCATCAAATCGTTCCCAAACATCAACGATATTGCCGAGATAAGCAATAGAAACTACTTCTTTTTCAGCTTGAGCTTTTCGTACACGAATTACTAAATCATCTACATTTTCAATCACTTCATTAATCCAACCTTGAGAATGACGAATATGTGTTATTTTCGGATTCACTTCGGCACAAACGGTCACACAACCGGCAATGTTTCCGGCTTTGGGTTGAGCACCACTCATTCCGCCCAAACCTGAAGTAACAAACAATGCACCGACTGGATTTTTTTTAATTTTTCTAAAACCGTTCAAAACCGTGATAGTTGTGCCGTGAACAATTCCTTGCGGACCAATGTACATGTAACTTCCGGCCGTCATTTGTCCGTATTGCGAAACGCCTAATGCATTCATTTTTTCCCAATCATCCGGTTTGGAATAATTTGGAATAACCATTCCGTTGGTAACCACAACTCTAGGTGCATCTTTGTGAGAGGGAAATAATCCCATAGGATGACCTGAATACATCACCAAAGTTTGCTCATCCGTCATTTCCGAAAGGTATTTCATAGTTAATCGATATTGTGCCCAATTTTGAAAAACAGCCCCGTTTCCGCCATAGGTAATTAATTCATGCGGATGTTGAGCCACGGCATAATCCAAATTGTTTTGAATCATTAGCATGATGGCTTTAGCTTGCTCACTTTTTCCGGGATATTCCGAAATTGGTCGGGCATACATTCGGTAATCCGGACGAAGACGATACATGTAAATACGACCGTATTTTTCTAATTCTTCTCTGAATTCCGGTAGGAGAGTAGGATGGTGATTGGGTTCAAAGTAGCGTAACGCATTGCGAAGAGCTAACTTTTTTTCTTCATCCGAAAGAATTTCTTTTCGCTTTGGAGCGTGATTTATATCAACATCATACGGTTTTGGCGATGGTAATTCGGTTGGAATTCCTTCAGAAATTTGTTCTTTGAATGACTTGGTATGTATTGCTTCCATTTTTGGATTGTTCGATTTTTAGATTGTTTGATTCTTAGATTATCTAATTTAACTAATCACTAATTACTAATCACTCCCGATAGCTATCGGGACTATTTACTTTTCACCCTTCCTGTTTTTTTATCAAAACCATACGGACAATGACGGCATCCGCTTTTGCAACAATGCCCTCTTTTTAAATGATATTTTTCAGTAAAACATTTATAACCTTCGGGCGTGAAATAGAAATCTTCGCCTTCAATTAATTTATTTTCAGAATTTGGTGTATTCATAGCTACAAAATTAGCAACTTTGTCACAAATGATAGTGATTGTTTTTAAATATTTAACGCCAAAAGGTTTTCGAGGTCTTACGTTGTTTCCATTTGTTTTTTTAAAGCACCATGGAGACAAGCACCATGCAGTTTTGTTAAATCACGAAAGAATTCATGTTCGGCAACAAATGGAACTATTAGTTATTCCTTTTTTTGTTTGGTATATCTTGGAATATTTTGTTCGATTGATTCAATTTAAAGATAGAAATTTAGCTTATCGTAATATTTCTTTTGAACGGGAAGCGTATCAAAATGAAAAAAACCTTTACTATTTAAAGCAAAGGTCTTTTTGGAGTTTTATCAATTATCTTTAAAAGATTACTTTCTCGTTGGAAGTGGTTCCGTTTTGTAATTTTATTTTCAATAATAAAGTGGAATTGTTTCTCTGTAAATTAGTTAAAACCAATTGATTTGCATTGATATTGTTGTATTCCGCTAATTTTTGTCCTAACACATTATAAACCAAAACAGATTCCATTGATTCGATGGTAGAATGAACGATGACATTCTCATTAGAAGTTACTTGGACACTATTTTCAAAAGAAAAATCAGGGTTACTCAGCGTTTCATTTTGATAAATAACTTCAAAACGATTGTTGAATGTTCCTTGTTCCGAACTAAATGAATAAGGATTTTCTTTAATGTCGTGAATGGTATTCGTCAAATTATCTTTTAAATAAACGGCTTGATTTTCAAATAAACCGTCAATGGCAGCGAGAGCAATCGTATAAAGTCCATGAGTTGGAATGTGGACTCCCATCGGAACCACATCGTTTACATCAAAAGGTAAACTTCTTCCTTGAATAGTTAGTTTCTCTTCATTCAACAACGAATAAATAATCATATTTCCTCCTACAGCCGTATTTGCATCAAAGAAACTATCTCTTCCCATAGTTGCATTTTCAATATAACCAACTAGTGTTCTGTCGTTTAAACCATTTGAATTGATGATGTCAAACCACATTCTGTGTCTTTCTAAATCGGTTAAGTTACTTTCTGTTTCCATTTGGTTAGCATTTCTGTAAAACAGTGAGTTATCATATCCAGAATTTCTCAAGCCATTATTAAAAGTTACATCGTCAGAAGCTGGTGGGCCATCAATCATTTGAACAAAGAAACCCTGTCCTGCACCAATAAATAAATCTGGACCTCCTAATGGACAACAACTGGGGCCTGTAAAATTATAAATGTAGTAATCACTTGAAGTGTAATTGTATGCATATGTATCATAAAAAGGACTTGTTATGGCAGCTGGTAAAGTGCCATGCGTCCACAATCGAACGTTTCCTTCAATTTTAGTATTGTTATTAAATAAAAATTGACTTGCTCTAATAGCTGATGGGTAAGGATTTCCTATTAAATTATAATTATCGCTGAAATTGGTGATTTCTGTCCCATTTAGTCCGAAATGTTCGGCTGTGTTAGTGTCGCTTCCTCTTGTAATTGAAGTTGTAATTTCACCGTTATTTGGAACTCCAATAAAACTACCATTTAAAATTGCCGGAGTGCCGCCAAAACTATTTGGTCCACGTATAATATAACCAACAGCGGGTTGCATGGTGCTTCCGGCAGCTCCGACCCAATTGCCTTGACCTCCATTTGGATTTGCCACAGTTGTATTCCAAGAATAAATTGGGCCAGGGGCAATAGGAGCAGATATATTATTCACGTCAAAACCTGCTACGGGAGAAGACCAATAAACATAATCTAAACGTCTGATATTTGCATTTCTTCTATAAATAATGTTTCCAATGTTTGTTGTATTGTTGATTTGAACCAAACTGGAATTGTTTTGAATATCAAATGTTCCCGAAGGTTGAACGTTTACCCAATCCGTTATTGTTATACTATTATTTGAATTAACTGTTAAAGTTGCTCCATTTAAAATGCGTAATGTTCCACCTAAGCCGTTGTAATTTGTTCCTGAAATTATTGGATCATTTGGTGTAACCGGAATTAAAACACAATCTGAGCCATTGGGTATACCTACTGGTGTCCAGTTATTGTTTTTATTCCAATCTGAATCTATTGAGCCGTTCCATGTTTTATCACCAATGACAGTAACAACTGTTTCGTCATTTTCTACTATTGTATTTCCATTGCACAAAGTATAAGTAACTTGGGCAGTGTAGGTGGTTGTAACAATTGGACAGACATTAATCACATCAGTATTACCAACTACAGGTCCAGAAGTGCCTGAACCTTCAAACCATTGTATTGAAGTGATAGACGGACCTGATGGGACAAAACGCCAAGCTTCATTTGTAACGGTCCAATCGGCATCAAGACCGTTTCTCCCAGGAGCAACAACTGCTTGCGTTCCGGCTGCATTTTGAATACCCACAATAGCATTTCCATCATTCCAAGTAGAACATACATTTTTTTCTTTGATATAAACTTCGATTACATTGGTGTCTTCATAAAGGACAATCATACCGGTATAAAGAATAGAATTACAAGTGGCAGAAAACATAGGTATGTCGCTCCAAGAAGCCACTAATGCACGGCATCCGGTGTTTAATGTGATTAGCTCCCAACCAACAGTACCGCCAACTTCAGGATCTATATCGTGATAAACTCCATAAATAGTGTTTGGAAATAAAGCACCAACTACGCTAGGCAAGTTATTATTGAAAGCATACCCTGATTGACCGCTGGCATTTGCAGTATTAAAAGAAATCATCCCATTTGAACCCATGATACACGAATTATACGTGTTTCCGTAAAAGCAAAAATCAAACGGAATATTAATAACAGGAGACCAAACATCATCAATATTTACGCTTACCGGATTTTGCAGACAATTAAATTGATAGGGTGGAGCATAATCAATAGATTCTACGGTATATGACGATGTATCACCAAGTTGTAAATAAGTAGCTTCTAATTCAACACATGTTGAAACAGAATTGCAATCCATCGGAATAGGATCTGCACCATTTAATCCTAAACCGCCTGAAAGCACAGACGGACAGCCTAAAGTTGTAGATCCTGTTCCGCCTCCGGGTGAACACGGGGTTGAGCAACTTCTGGAAATTGTGAATGTACCCGTTGTAGTGCTACCGCTTAGCCAATGAGCAATATATACATAGTAAGTAGTCCCTAACGTTGTAGTAAATGTTGCCGTTTCAGGAAAGGCATCAGTACACACAATATTAGTTAATGTACCACACGAACCAGTTGCAATTGAAAGTTTAATATCAAATGCCGGATTAGTTGAAATTGTTGTTTGTTGTCCGTCGCCTACAAAGGTGTACCAAACACCATAGTTAGACATAGTACAACCTGTATTGTGATTAATGTTGCTTGTATTAACTGTAGTTCCGGCTAAATTGTTTGTTCCGCAAGGCAAGTTTGTTGCATTAGAACATAAATCATTAATAGGTGCTATTGGAGCAGTAGTACATGTTCTGCTTATTGTGAAATTACCTGTTGTAGTGCTACCGCTTAGCCAATGAGCAACATATACATAATAAGTTATTCCTAATATAGTGGTAAATGTTGCGGTTTCAGGAGCAGTATCTGTACAAGCAATATTGGTTAGTGAACCACACGAACCAGTAGCAATTGAAAGTTTAATATCGAATGCCGGATTAGTTGAAATTGTTGTTTGTTGTCCGTCGCCTACAAAGGTGTACCAGACACCATAGTTAGACATAGTACAACCTGTATTGTGATTAATGTTGCTTGTATTAACTGTAGTTCCGGCTAAATTTGTTGTTCCGCATGGTAATGCAGTAGCATTTGAACATAAGTCATTTGCGGGTGCCGGAGGAGCAGCTCCAATTAAAGTAACTGTTATCATTCCGTGTGTTTGATCGGTTGTACTATTACAATTAAATCGATTTAATTGCATACGATAATCACCTGTTGTAGGTGGAATATAATCAATTGAGGCGGCTGAGCCAACACAACCCGGACCGTTATCATCGTTATAAGCTACTGAAGCTGTTCCGGCAGCATTAAATATTGTTAATTGAGTATCAAAACCTGAACCACAATTTGATACTCTGTAAATATTTCCTGCTACCATATTAGTAACTAAAAAATTTCTTCTGCCGGCATTATTTGTTGGAGGAGTACAAGTAATACTATTTCCAACGACAGTAGGTGCAGCAGTTGTACAATGCGTGTTTAAAGTGTAAGCTGTACATTGTGCGTAACTTACTTGAAAATTGATTAGTATAAAAAATAGTAATGCAATATAATTTAGTGGAAAAAAGATCCCCCAATATCTTTTTTTCATTTTAATAGTTTTAGTAATTAATTTACTAAAATAGATTAACTTTTTTAGAAAACTACTGATTATTGCTAAAATGTTAATAAAATGTTTAAATTTTCACACATGATGTAAGAAAAAAATTAAAACACGATAAAGTAATCATTTTTTTCATGACTAAATTTTTTAATTAGGTTTTCTTACTAATTTTTTACGTTTCAAATGTATGTTAAAATCGATAAAGTGAGTAAAAAAATCGATGAAATGAATAAAAATATTAAAAATGTAAGAAAAAAAAATAACATATTTGTTATGTTTTTTACTAGTAGTTAATGAAAATTGTTAAAAAATTATCCCTTATTTTATAGGCTTAACTTTCATTTTTTATTTACATTTGTTCTTGTTCAAATATTTAGTTATGAGAAAATTAGCTTTTTTTATCGTGGTTGTCTGCTTTATGCTGTCTGTTGTAGAGGTAAGTGCACAACTTTTTGTTAGTTCAGGAAGTTATGTTTACGTTCAAAATCAATATGTTACGGTAACAGAAGAAATTAATCTTGCTTCTAATGGAAATATTTTTTTAAGAGATGAAAGTCAGATTTTGCAAAGAAGAACTACTACATCAAATAATATTGGTTTAGGAAACTTATCTGTTTTTCAAGAAGGAACGGTAAATAATTTTCAGTATAATTATTGGTGTTCACCTGTTGGAGCTGCAACAGCTGCTGCGGGTAATTCAACTTTCACTATCAATCAATTTCACAGACCTACAAGTTTAGTCAATAGCAATCCTGCGGTTATTTTACCAAATTCTGCTCTTGATGGGATTGCTAATCCTTTGTCGATTGCACCTAGATGGGTATTTCGTTTTTTAAATAATGAATTTTATACTGACTGGATTTTAACCAGAACAAATCCTATAAATGCCGGAGAAGGATTTACTATGAAAGGAACATCCGGTACCGATAATTCACTAACACTTTTCGGTGTTCAAAACAATGCAGGAAGTGCTCAACGCTATGATTTTAGAGGAAAGCCAAATGATGGAAATATTGAGATTTTTGTCATGAATGCAAAATCAACGTTAACTGGAAATCCATATCCATCAGCAATTGATTTAAATTCCTTTTTAACGGATCCTTTGAACAATGCTATTGATGGAACAGCTCTTTTTTGGGAACATGATAAATCAGTAAACTCACATTTGATTGCTCAATATAGAGGAGGATATGGGGTATATAATGGCTCCTCAAGCGTTTATACACCAGCAACATTTTATAATTTTGATGGAGCAGGAAATCAAACAACTGTTGCAAGTACTCCATTAAATATGTATCAAAGACGTTTTTGTCCGGTTGGACAAGGGTTTCTTGTGCGTGGTGTAGCGAATGGTTCTGTATTTATGCGAAATACCTATAGAGTGTTCAGAAGAGAAGGTGTTGCTAATCAATCTCAATTTGAGCGAAATGCATTAGCAAGTAGTGAAGAAAATAACTCTTTTTATGAACATATTCCAAATGTAGCCGGGATTGATTATACTCAAGTAAGTAAACTTCCGGCTCAACATATTTTAGTGAATGCTTCTTTAAACGAACAAGCAGTAAGACAAATTGCTATGGTTTTTTTACCAAGTTCAATTGATGGTTTAGACAAGGCAGATGCAAAATCTGCTGATGATGGTGGGAATCTTCCTTTTGATATGTATTTTGTTTTGGATAATAAAGAATATGTTCAATCTGCTACGGCTTTTGATATTACCAAACGTTTTCCGGTTGGATTTAAAAATAATACTTCTTCAACATTTAGAGTTACAGTGGCTGACTTTGTGAATTTTAATGAAACCGAAAATGTGTATTTATATGATAAAAGCACAAATCTATATCATGATATAAAAAATGCCGAATATCAATTTCAGATAGAACCAGGCGTTCATAATGAACGATATGAGATTACTTTCTTGGCTGAAACTTTATCCAATCCTAAATTCGACGGTAATTCACTTCATGTGGTTCAAAACAATACTGCTCAAAACTTGATTATTCATAATCCAACTGCTCAAAATATTAAAGAAGTTGGTCTTTATGATTTAAACGGTAAAATAATTTTCAGAAGAACCAAATTGGGTTCAAATGAGTATTATCAATTTTCAACGGCTGGTTTAAGTGAAAGCATTTATATTGTGAAAGTAATTACTGCTGACAAAAATGAATTAAACAAAAAAATATCCATTTTTCAAGAAAGATAAAAAATTGAAATAGTTGTAAATCAAAACAGTCTGAAAAGACTGTTTTTTTTATGTTATTTTTGTCATATGGAAAGGATAACAGAAAATCAATTTGTAGGAACATTTAAAAATAATATTCGATTATATATAAAACGAGAAGATTTAATTCATCCTTTTATATCCGGTAATAAGTTCAGAAAGTTATTTTACAATTTATCAAAAGCCAAAGAGGATAATCATGCTACTTTATTGACCTTTGGTGGAGCATATTCCAATCATATTGCTGCAGTTGCTTTTGCCGGAAAAAAATACGGGTTTCAAACAATTGGTGTCATCAGAGGAGAAGAGTTATTGTCAAAAATAAATGAGAATCCAACGTTGACATTTGCTCAACAAAATGGTATGCAATTTGTTTTTGAATCACGAGAAAACTACAGAAAAAGGCATGAGTTAGAATATATTGAAACCTTACGAGAGATGTTTGGTTATTTTTATCTCATACCTGAAGGCGGAACGAATGCTTTAGCAGTTAAAGGTTGTAAGGAAATTTTAACAGTAAATGACGCTGAATTCGATTATATTTGTTGCTGTGTTGGAACCGGTGGAACCATTTCTGGAATCATCAATTCTTCTCTCGAAAATCAAAAGGTAATTGGTTTTCCTTCTTTAAAAGGCAATTTTTTAAAAGAAGAAATACAAAAATGGGTTACAAAGGATAATTGGGAGTTGAATCATGCGTATCATTTTGGTGGTTATGCAAAAATTAATAGGGAATTGGTTGAGTTTATGAATGATTTTTTTGCTCAAACAACTGTATTGTTAGATCCCGTTTATACCGGTAAAATGATATATGGAATATATGATTTAATTGAAAAAGGATATTTTACAACTGATTCAAAAATATTAGCCATTCATTCCGGAGGTATTCAAGGAATTGAAGGAATGAATCAAAAATTAGAAAGATTAAATTTGCCTAAAATTAGAACAAATGTTTAAAAAGATAATTTTCTTATTGCTTAGTTTGTTTATTGTTGCCTGTTCAACATCAAAACCAACGGTAAGAACAACAAAATCTGTCCCTAAGAAAAATGCAACAGTTAAGAAAACACCTGTAAAGTCCTCATCTACACGTAATTCAACTTCACATTCAGCTACATCAAAAGAAAGCACAAATCGACAGAGTCAGACACTAGAAGCTACTTCAAATGTCAAAGTTACAACCGAAGTAGTCTTAAAGTACATTGATGATTTTAAGGAAATCGCAAAAGATAATATGCGTCAGCATGGAATTCCGGCTAGTATTACCTTAGCTCAAGGAATATTAGAATCCGGTGCCGGATTAGGACGTCTTAGTCAACAAGCCAATAATCATTTCGGAATTAAATGCCATAAAGAATGGAATGGACCTAGTGTTTCACATGATGATGATGCTGAACAAGAGTGTTTTAGAAAATATCAACATCCGAGTGAATCGTATAGAGATCATTCATTATTTTTAACAAGCAGAAGTAGATATGCATCTTTGTTTACCTTGCCTGCGGGGGATTATGTAGCTTGGGCAAAAGGTTTAAAAGCAGCGGGTTATGCAACAGATCCAAAATACCCGGATAAATTGATTGGATTGATAGATCGCTATAATTTACATCAATATGATGAAGAGGTAACCGGAAAATATAATCAGAGAGAAAAGAGAGAAGTTGTTTCTGTTTCAAAAGAAAAATCATACATTGTTGTTCAAGGCGATACCTTGTATTCTCTTTCCAAAAAATTCAATTTATCAGTTGATGAAATTCGAAAAAAGAATAATCTTAAGTCGGATTCACTATCAATCGGACAACAATTAATATTAAAATAAAATTAGCATGAATTACCAAAGAAGTAGTCAGCTTTTTGCGGATGCAGAAAAAGTGATTCCTGGTGGAGTAAATTCGCCTGTAAGGGCATTTAAAGGAGTAGGTGGGACTCCAATTTTTGTAAAAAAAGCAAAAGGAGCTTATCTTTACGATGAAGACGATAACCGTTTGATTGATTATATCAATTCTTGGGGACCGATGATTTTAGGTCACGCGTATGAGCCTGTTATAAAAGCTATTACAGAAAGAGCTATGTTAGGGACTTCGTTTGGCATGCCAACAGAATTAGAAACAAAAATTGCGGAGTTAGCCATTTCAATGGTGCCTAATATTGATAAAATTCGATTTGTCAATTCCGGTACAGAAGCTTGTATGAGTGCCATTAGATTAGCAAGAGGTTTTACAAAAAAAGATAAAATTATCAAATTTGCGGGTTGCTATCATGGTCATTCTGATTCTTTTTTGATTCAAGCGGGAAGTGGAGCAAGTACTTTTGGAATACCAAATAGTCCGGGCGTGACACAAGGCACTGCAAAAGATACTTTACTAGCAACATATAATGATTTGGAAAGCGTAAAAAATCTTTTTACAAATAATTCAAATGAAATTGCGGCTGTGATTATTGAGCCCGTTGCAGGAAACATGGGATGCGTACCACCTCAAGTAGGATTTTTAGAAGGATTAAAAGAACTGTGTTCTCAACATAATGCTTTGCTGATTTTTGATGAAGTAATGACCGGTTTTCGATTAGCAAAAGGCGGAGCTCAAGAGTTATATTCCATAAATGCAGATATTGTTTGTTTTGGTAAAGTTATTGGTGGCGGATTACCGGTAGGTGCTTTTGCTGCCAGAAATGAAATCATGAATTATCTAGCACCGCTTGGGCCTGTATATCAAGCAGGAACTTTATCAGGCAATCCATTAGCGATGGCAGCTGGTTTAGCCATGTTGACTTCGTTAAATCAAGATGCATCAATTTTTAAAAGATTAGAAGAAAAAACTGCTTATCTTGAAAAAGGAATGCGAGAAGTTTTGACAAAAAACAATATAGAATTCACCATTAATAAAGTAGGATCAATGATTTCTGTTCATTTTGATGCAGCATCGGTAATTGATTTTGAATCAGCAAAAAAAGGGGATAATCATTTGTTTAAAGCATTTTTTCATGGCCTGTTGAAAGAAGGTATTTATATTGCTCCTTCAGCATATGAAACATGGTTTATAGCCGATTCTTTGACTTATGAAGATTTAGATTTTACAATACAAGCAATAGACAAAGTATCGTTAGAAATGAAATAAAAAAAATCCCGAATTAATCGGGATTTTTTGTTATTTTGAAGGTTTGTATTCAGTAATTCTTTGATACAATTCAGGTTTTTGTTTTAACGTATTTCTTTGTTCTTCTGATAAACCGGCTAAGAACTTTTCTCCATATCTTTGATATATCATTGCTCTATCATTGTCGTTTGTAGCATTCATAAGAGCTTCATCACGCATGCTAAATAAAGACATTAAATCATTTTTAAAACTTTCATCGATTTTGATTACTGATGTAATTTCGCTGATTATTTTCATATTAGCATTTTTCATATCTTCAGCAGACACCTTTTCTTGTTTTACAACAGCGGGTTTTAATGTGCTTTGTGCTTTTGAAGTCAAAGAAAATGCAAACAAACATATACAGATGGAAACAAATTTTTTCATACTATTTATCTCTTTTTTATTAGTTAATGAGCGAATATAAGTTAAAATGAAATACAAACAAAATTTTAATTCAAAAATTATTATTGCTTATTTTTTGTATTTTGTCTTTTTGACATAAATTTGTCTTTTCTTTCCTCCCTTTTTTCAATGTTCTCTTCCCATTTTTTGAATTGATCAGCAGTAAGAATTTTTTTCATTTCTTCTTTTAAGGCTAATTTTTCATCCAGTATTTTACTTTGCATAGCAAAACGTTCATCTTTTGAAAGATTTTCACCTTTTTCTTTCCTTGATTTTATTTCATTTCGAGTTGCTTCTCTTTTTTTGGCTTGATTAAGCAATACTTTTTTTAATTGTTCTTGTTGTTTAATATCCAAGCTTAAATCTAAAGTCATTTTTTTTAATTGAAGTTCTGCTTGTTGTTCAGGAGTAAAAGATTCTAGCTTTTCCATTTTTGCTTTTCTATCCTCCGTTTTTGGTTTTTCCACTTGTGCAAAACAAGCTAAATTAAGTAATAATACTGATGTTAATACTACATTTTTCATGATGATTAAATATTAAAGATTTTGATGATAAGACTCCTTTCTTTATGAATGGTTTAATTCTTAAGTTTTAATTAACAAAAAATCCCGATTATTCGGGATTTAAAATTGTTTTTATTTTAGTTCTACGGTTTTTGAGTCACCTTCAACCAGTACTTTAATGAGGTTGTGTTTGGATAGGCCTTTCATTGCTGCATCCCATTTCTTTCCACTCATGGTTGCTTTTTCTTTCAGTTCAGATAAAGCTATACTGTTGTTATCTTTAAGAAGATTGATAATTATTTTTTCATCATCTGTCAATTCAACTTGTTTTTTCTCCGGACGCATCTGAGGGAAAAATAACACTTCCTGGATGGATTGATTATTCGTTAAAAACATAACTAATCGGTCCATTCCAATTCCTAAACCAGAGGTTGGTGGCATGCCGTATTCTAATGCTCTTAAAAAATCGTTGTCAATGAACATAGCTTCGTCATCACCACGATCAGCCAATTTTAATTGATTTTCAAAACGTTCTCTTTGATCAATTGGATCATTTAATTCAGAATAAGCATTAGCCACCTCTTTACCGCAAATCATTAATTCAAAACGTTCTGTCAATTCCGGGTTTGAACGGTGTTCTTTACAAAGCGGACTCATTTCTTTTGGATAATCGGTTATAAATGTAGGTTGGATAAAATTGCCTTCACATTTAGCACCAAAAATTTCATCAATTAACTTTCCTTTACCCATAGAATCATCAACAGTAATTCCCATTTCAATAGCGGCGTTTCTGATTTCTTCTTCTGTTTTTCCGGAAATATCAAAACCGGTAAATTGTTTAATGGCATCAGTCATTGTTACTCTGGGATAAGGTGCTTTGAAATTTACTTTATGTTCTCCAAAAGTAGCCTCAGTTGTCCCATTTACTTGAATAGCACAATATTCTAAAAGATTTTCAGTGAATTGCATCATCCAATTATAATCTTTATAGGCCACATATATTTCCATGGCCGTAAATTCAGGATTATGCGTTCTGTCCATTCCTTCGTTTCTGAAATTTTTTGAAAATTCATAAACGCCATCAAAACCACCAACAATTAGTCTTTTTAAATAAAGTTCGTTGGCTATTCGCATGTACAAAGGAATATCTAAACTGTTATGATGTGTGATAAAAGGTCTAGCAGCAGCTCCCCCAGGAATAGACTGTAGGATGGGGGTTTCCACTTCAAAATATCCTTTATCATTAAAGAAATTACGCATGGCATTGAACAATTTAGTTCTTTTTACGAAAACTTCTTTTACATGAGGATTCACAACCAAATCAACATATCGCATTCGATATCTGAGTTCAGGATCTGTAAAGGCATCATATATGTTTCCTTCAGTATCAGTTTTTGGTAATGGTAATGGCTTTAAGGTTTTACTCAATAGTTTTAAATCTGTAACTTTTACAGTTTTTTCGCCAACTTGCGTGGTGAAAAGAGTACCTTCAACACCTATAAAATCACCTAAATCAATTAATTTTTTGAAAACTTCATTATATAAATCTTTGTTTTCACCCGGACAAAGCTCGTCTCTGTTTACATACAATTGAATTCGTCCTTCGCTATCTTGCAAAGAGGCAAAAGAAGCTTTTCCTTGAATTCTGGAACTCATTATTCTACCTGCAACAATTACCGTTTTACCTTCCTCAAAATGGGTTTTAATTTCAGTAGAAGTATGATTAACCGGAAATAAATCCGCAGGATACGGATTAATGTCCATTTGTCTTAAAAGGTCTAATTTTTCTCTACGAATAATTTCTTGTTCCGAAAGTTGCATAATGTCCAAAATTTGAGCTGGCAAAGATAGGTATAATTTGATTATGTGTCAAAGTCAAAATTTGAATCAATTTCAATAGATTTTTACTTGATTATTTTCAAAATTACACCTTAATATATATACCCTTTAAATTGTATCTTTGTTTTTTTTAAAAGTTGGATATGAACAAAACTATTATTCTTGAAGATTTGCATCAAAAAGCATATCAAACAACTTGGGATTTACAAGAAAAGTTGTTTCAAGAAATTGTGGATATAAAAATTCGAAACAGAAGAGAAAACATCTATTTACAAACACCGAATTATTTTTTATTTGTTGAACATCCACATGTGTATACTTTGGGTAAAAGTGGAGATTTTTCAAATTTATTAATTAATGAAAAACAGCTTACTGAAAAGGGAGCTCAGTTTTTTAAAATAAATAGAGGGGGAGATATTACCTATCATGGTCCCGGACAAATAGTCGGTTATCCCATTTTAGATTTAGAAAATTTTTTTACAGATATTCATAAGTATTTGCGTTTACTTGAAGAAGTCATCATTTTCACTTTGGCTGATTATGGATTAAAAGCGGAAAGAAGTCCCGGAGAAACCGGTGTGTGGTTTGATGTTGGAACTCCATTTGCCAGAAAAATATGTGCTATGGGTGTTAAAGCCTCAAGATGGGTTACGATGCATGGATTTGCATTGAATGTGAATGTTGATTTGTCTTACTTTGATTATATCATTCCTTGTGGAATAAAAGGGAAAGCAGTTACAACACTTCGTAATGAATTAGGAGTGCAACATGTTGATGAAAATGAAGTAAAAGAAAAAATTCAATTTTATTTTGAACAATTGTTTGAAGCTACTTTTCAATCAAGATCATAAATCTAAAGTATATTGATCTGGCAATAAACGAAAACTGATACGGTGGTATTTTGTAACACCGAATTTTGCAATAGCCTCTCGGTGTTCTTTTGTTGGGTAACCTTTGTTTTTATTCCAGTGATACATTGGAAATTCTTCATGAATTTTATTCATATAATCATCGCGATAAGTTTTAGCTAAAACAGAGGCTGCTGCAATACTTTTATATTTACTGTCACCTTTAATAATACATTGAAATGGAATATCCAACACTGGTTTAAATCGATTACCATCAACAATAATGTATTCAGGTATAGGATTTAATTTTTTGATGCTTTCTTGCATGGCAAAAATAGAGGCATTTAAAATATTTATTTTGTCAATAATTTCCGGTTCAATATGTTCAAAATGAAAAGCAATAGCTTCTGTTTCAATAATAGGTCTTATTTTTTCTCTTGTTTTTTCTGATAGTTGTTTGGAGTCATTTAATTCTTTCAAAAAAAAGTCGTTTGGCAAAATAACAGCAGCAGCAGTAACAGGACCGGCTAAACAACCTCTTCCGGCTTCATCTGTTCCACATTCTATATTATAATCAGAAAATTTTTGTAAAAGCATAGTTGAATTTTTTTTATAGGTCACGCAACCAATTCAATTTTTATGCATCTAAAGTATAAGTTTGTACTTTAACATCGAACTGTCTGCAACATTTTTAACACAAATAAATAATATTATTCCGAAGTAATATTTGTTTATTTAATAAATTATTAAGAAGTTTGCGGAATAACTAACTCAAATAAATTTAATATGAGATCGAAGTTCAAATGGATTTTTACGCTTTTACTAGCGTTTTCAATGCAGTTTTCGTTCGCACAAGAGAAAACTGTAACAGGTACTGTTACTGATGCTAGCGGTTTGCCGTTGCCAGGAGCAACAGTTGTTGTGAAAGGTACCAACAGAGGTACATCAACAGATTTTGATGGAAAGTATTCTATCAAAGCAAGTGCGGGAGAAACATTAGATTTTTCTTTCGTAGGTTACAAAACATCTTCAATTAAAGTAGGTGCTTCAAATGTGGTTAATACCTCTTTATCTGAAGACAACATTTTAGGTGAAGTGGTGGTTACTGGTCAGGCAATCAAGAAAGAGAAAAAAGCTCTTGGTTACGCCGTTACAACCATTTCAAATGAGGATTTTGCTGCTAAGCCTTCTACTGATGTTGCTAGAGCATTAGTTGGTAAAGCTCCGGGGGTAAATATTCAACAAACTAGTGGTTTGTCAGGTTCTGGTACAAACATTATTGTACGTGGATATTCATCGCTAACTTTAAGTAATCAACCTTTGTTTGTAGTAGATGGGGTTCCTTTTAACTCTGATACAAATAGCGATAGAGGATTTACAACTGGTGCTACAACTTCTTCAAGTAGATTCTTGGATTTAGATCCAAATACTATTGAGTCTGTAAGTGTATTAAAAGGTTTATCTGCAACTACACTTTATGGTTCTGCGGGAAGAAATGGAGTAATCTTAGTTACAACTAAATCTGGAAATACAAAGGATATCAACAAGAAAATGAGTGTATCTGTTACCCAGTCTTTGTTCTTAACTGAAATTTCAAAATTACCGGAATACCAAAACAACTATGGTAACGGTTTTTATCAAAATTATTCTCCAGCGTTTTCTAACTGGGGTCCTAGATTTGGTACAGCTGGTCAACAAGGTATTGCTGCTGATGGAACAATTCCACACTGGTATTCAACAGTTGCAGGTTATGATACTGTTTTTCCAGAATTTCAAGGTGTAAGAGTTCCTTATGCTCCACAAAATAATGTTGAGCCTTTCTTTTCAACTGGTGTTGTTAATTCTACAACAGTTAGTGTAGGTGGTCGTTCTGAAACTACTACATATAATTTAGGTGTTGGTAGAACTGATGATAAAGGTTTTATTGAAAATAACAGATACCAAAGGATTAATCTTAACATGGGTGGTCAAACTAAATTGTCAAACAAGTTTACAATCTCTTCTTCTGTAAACTATTCAAAAATTGACAAAGTAGCTCCTCCTACTGCTGCTGGATTTGGTTCTAATCCAAGTGCTGGTGCAGTTTCTGCTTTTGCTAATATCTTATATGTGCCAAGAAGTTTCGATTTGTTTGGTGTACCTTTCCAAAATCCTATCGATGGTTCTTCAGTTTACTATAGAACAGATATTCAAAATCCAAGATGGACGTTGAAAAACGTTGAAGAAACTGAGGATGTAAGACGTATGACCGCAAATGCAACTGCTTTATATGAGATAAACAGTTGGTCAAATTTATCTTATAGAGTTGGATATGATGCTTATAATCAAGTACAAGAATTTAAAGTAAATAAAGGAGGTCCACAAAGTCCTGATGGTTCTATGAGAACTACAAATCGTATTAATACAATTTGGGATCACACTCTTTCGTACAACTTTGACAAACAACTTGGTGGTGAAAATTCAAAATGGAATTTAGATGGAACTGTAGGTTTTAATCCAAGATCAGAAATTTTTGATTTTACGAGCACAACAAGTACCGTTCAGTTCTTATTTGGATTGATGGATCATTCAAACTTTGAAAACCGTGTTAATGATAGCTTTAGATCAACTCAAAATATTATGGGTCTATATGGAAGTTTTACATTGGCATACAATAAATACTTGTATTTTAACTTACAAGGACGTAATGACTGGGCTTCAACTCTTGAAACAGCTAATAACTCTATTTTTTACCCTTCAGCTTCATTATCATTTGTGCCAACAGATGCTTTTTCAAGTTTGAAAGGAAACAAAACGGTTAACTTCTTAAAATTAAGACTTGGTTATGGAACATCAGCAGGTTTCCCTGGACCATATAACACAAGAATTGGTTTAGCTTCAGGAACAAATGTATTTAATAGCCCATTTGGAGGTGTTGTGAATGCTTTAGGTGTAGATTCTCAATTAGGTAATTTAAATCTTAAACCTGAGTTACACAGAGAGTTAGAATTTGGTATTGAAGGTACTTTTTTCGATAGAAGATTAACGTTAGATGCTTCTGTTTATGATAAGCGTTCCTTTGATTTGTTATATTTTAGAAATTTAGATCCTTCAACTGGATTTACTTCTATTCTTGATAACATTTCTGAACTTTCTAATAAAGGTGTTGAAATTTCCTTAAATGCAAAAATTATTCGTCCTAAAACGGATGATGGTTTTAGATGGGATATGACCGGTATGTATACAACCAACAGAAATATAGTAGAAGAAATCGGTAATGGTTCTGATAATGGAGGTGCTTTTGCTGGATTCACTAATTTAGGAAACTTTGCTGTTGCTGGTAGACCATATGGTGTTATTTATGGTTCAGCTATTGCAAGAGACGCAAACGGAAATAGAATAGTTGATTTTAATGGTAGTTATTTAGCAACTGAAGATGTACAAGAAATTGGTGATCCAAATGCTGATTTTAGATCTACATTAATTAATGAGTTTGCATACAAAAATTTCTCATTACAATTCCAATTAGAGTATACGCACGGTGGTGATATGTATTCAACTACTGCTTCTGCTCTTATCTCTAGAGGTTTAACTAAAGATACTGATTTTGATCGTTCACAAACCTTTGTTTTACCTGGTGTACTTCCTAACGGTAATATCAATAATGTTCAGATTCCTGCTGCACAATGGGGATTTGAAAATAATGGTTTTGTAATTGATGAGCAAGCTATTTATGATGCTACTCATTTAAGATTGAGAGAAGTTTCGCTATCATACGATTTTCCTAAAAAAATGATTGAAAGAACTCCTTTTGGAAAAATTTCAATTTCATTTATTGGTCAAAACTTATGGTTTAAAGCTTTCAACTTACCTAAATATGTTAATTTTGACCCTGAAGTATCAAGCTTAGGTGTTGGTAATGGTCAAGGTTTTGATTATTTAACTGGTCCGACTGCTAAACGTTATGGTTTTAACCTTAACTTAACTTTCTAAAATTCTATGAAGATGAAAAATAAATTTTTAAAACTTTTTGTTGCGGTTGGTATTTTTACCATCGCTTCATGTGAAACTACTGAATTAGATCTACTTGTAGATCCAAATACTCCATCGCCAGATTTATTAGATCCTAACTTTGTTTTTAACAATGTACAGTTATCTTTACCTGGTTATGTTAATGCTATAAACGGTTTCACCAGACAAGTAACAAGACAGACGGCAATGACCGGAGGTACAACCTATAATAACGCATACCAAGAAGTTAGTTTCAATGGCATTTGGGGAGGTGGTTATGGTATTTTAAATGATATCAAAGCTATGGAACCTAAAGCTGAAGAATTAGGTTTAAATTACCATTTAGGTGCTTCAAAAGTAATTAAAGCTTATGTTTGGTCATCTCTTGCTGATGTTTTTGGTGATATACCTTATTCTGAAGCTTTACAAGGAAATGCTAATTTAGCTCCTAAGTTTGATAATAGTGCTGATGTTTATAAAGGTGCTTTAACTGAATTAGATGAAGCAATTGTTTTGTTATCTCAGACTGCTTTAATTTACCCTAAACAAGATTTGTATTATGGTGTAGGTGGTGCTGTTAATGCTTCAACTCAAGCTAAATGGTTAACTGTAGCTAAAACACTAAAATTAAAATTACTTAACAATGCAAGATTAAATGGAACTGCTATTGATGTTAACATTGCAACTGAAATGACAGCTTTATTGAATGAAAATAATTTGATCGATACGGAAGAAGAAGACTTTTCATTTAAGTATGGTAATTCTAGAAATTTACCAAACTCTCGTCATCCAAATTATAATACTACTTATGAAAATGCTACTACTATTGGTGGTTCCTATTTAGGTAACTATTTCATGTGGACTGTTGTTGGAGAAAAAGCTGTTGCGGATCCTAGAAGACCATTTTACTTCTTCCGTCAAGATACAAATACAGTAGGCGAAAATATATTTACTTTAGGTTGTGCATTTCAGTCAAGACCTTCGCATTTTAATAGTGCAACCTTTGCATCGTTTTATCAACCTGCTGTTTTAGCTCCTTTCTGTACTGCAACTACTTCAGGTTACTGGGGTAGAGATCATGGTGATGCTTCAGGTTTACCACCTGATAATGCTAAAAGAACCGTACCTGGAGTTTACCCTGTAGGTGGAAAATATGATGAAGGTGTTCAAGAAAGTGTTCAAACAAATGGTGTTGCAGGATTTTTAGGTGCTGGAGTAATGCCTATCATTATGAGTTCTTGGGTAGATTTTATAAAAGCTGAAGCTGTTCTTACTTTAGGTGTTTCTGGTGATGCAAGAGCGTTATTAGAATCCGGAATGAGAAAATCCATAAACAACGTAATCAATTTTAAAGGTGGTTTACCTTTACCTACTTCCTCTACCATTGATACATATGTAAATTATGTGCTAACAGCTTATGATGCTTCAACTGATGCCAGAAAATTAGAAATTGTTATGAAGGAATACTATGTAGCTGCATGGGGTAATGGTTTAGAGCCTTATAATAATTACAGAAGAACCGGTTATCCAAGTAATATGCAACCTACTTTAAACCCTTCTACAACTGATTATTTCTACACTGCTTTATATCCAGCAGATAGTACTGTAAATAATCCAAATTCACCTGCTAATTCTAGAACCAAAAGAGTGTTTTGGGATCCAGGAAACTTAGTATTAAACTAAAAAAAATATATTATGAAAAGAATTTTTTTATTATTAATGACAGTTGCTTTATTCTCCTGTGAGGATGAAAGCAGAATACCAACACCAGATCGTGTTGCTGGTGCTTTTGTATATTTAGATAAAACTAAACCAGTTATTGATGTTACTCAAATTGCTACTTCTACTTTTGAAGGTGTATTAAACAACCCAAGTGGTAATGTTGTAAAATACGATTTATATGTTAGAAGAGTTTCAGGAGGTGTTGCCGGTGATTATGCTTTATTAGAATCAATCACTACTTTTCCTCATAACTTATCTGTATCTGCAGGTGATGTAGCAGGAGTGCTTGGACTTCAGTTAGCAGATATTTTGCCTGGTGATAGATTTGATTTTTGGGCTGAAACGTTTGATGCTAACAATGTTAAAACTACATTCAATGAATTATCAAGTTTTACTCAAGCAGAAGTAGGAGTTAAACAAGCTTATCAGTATAACACTTATGTATCTTGTCCTTTTGTTCAAGCAGATGCATTAGGTGTTTATGAATATACTGAAGATGCATTTGCAAATGAAACAGATGTCTTTGAAGTAATTGCTGGTTCTAGTGATGATAAAATCATAATGGTAGATCCATTTGGTCACCCAAGTGCCTTTAATATTGAGGTTGTTGTGGATTTAGGTTCTGGTATAGCTTCTATTCAAAGACAAAATGCATGGGATCCATCCTTTTATTCATTACCGGCTAATTATGGAACCGCTACAATAGCTACTGATGGTTCAGCAAGTTTCTTTTTCTCTTGTACGGGAACAATTAATTTTTCTGTAAAACATGATGTTGCTATTGGTACATATGGTTTTAGAAATTTTAAAGCTCAAAAATTATAAATCTTAACTAATCGATATTTTCGACGTTAAATTAATCTTTAAGTATGAAAAAAATAATAAATATTTTTTATATCACGATACTAACTTCAATGTTTGTGTCTTGTGATCAAAATGATAGAATATCTGGTTCCCCTGAGCAAAATGATGATATCATTACATTGACCGGAACTATTTCTTCACCTGAAACTGCCGTTGTAGCCGGTCAAACAATTCCTTTTACTGCTACAATACCTCAAACTTTTGAGGGTGATGTTGATGTTGAAGCAACGGCTATTCTACCAAATGGTGTAAAAACAACTTCATTTGTAACAATTCCAGCCGGACAAACTACTGCTACAGGTGATATTGAAGTACCGGCAAGTGAAGCTCCAGTTTTAATGCCTTTCAATAATAACATGAAAATGTATTTATCTGCAATCTTGTTAACAGTAGGAGAAGAAGGTACTCATTATTTGCTTAATTCAAATGAAATATCACTTGATTTTGGTGATACTGCAAGACCTGATCCAAATATTACTAGATTACGTATTGCATTTGATTGGAAAGGGCCTTATGGTGAAGCTGAAAATGATTTAGACTTATACTTACTTCGTAACGAATCTGGAGGTGGTCAAACTGTAGTTGCTACAAGTTTTAGAGCGGTTCGATATGAATTTGCAAATCTACTTAATACTGCTGTAGATGGTACATACATTGTAGCTGCTGAAGCTTATACTTTGACTTATGGGTCAGAGTTAGGAACTATTCCTTACAGATATGTATTACGTTATCCAGATAACTCAGTTAAAACTTTTTCTGGTACATTTACTGATTTCACTGAAGGTGATTTTGTTGAAGTATTACAAATTGTTAAAACTACTGTTGATGGTGTTGTATCCTACAATGTTACTCAATTGTAATTTTATCTTTGACACATTAAATCCCATTCGTAAGAATGGGATTTTTTTTTGTTAAAATTTTTTTATTTTTTAGTATTTTTTATGTAAATATTTTAAATTTACCATCTTAATTAAATTAACTATGAAAAGTATATTACTAACTTTAATGATTGTTGCTTTTTCAATTGTTGGAAATGCTCAAACAAAAGAGGAAAGAGAAAAAATTGTTGCTTCTTATGATTTCGTAAAAAACGATTTATTTAAAGCAGAATTAAAAAAACGTTTTGAAAGCGAAAAACAATTTACACAAGATTTCTTAACTCAAAAATCTTTACCTCTAACATATGTTACAAAAGATGGAGCTTTCGCTGAGTTGCAATTTGTAACTAAGGAAGGTTATCCTATTTATTACATGACACATAATACGGGCGCCGGTATTACAATAAGAGCAAATCGTCTTCATACAGGAGGAACTTTAGGACTAAATGTAAATGGCCAAAATATGATTGCCGGTGTATGGGATGGTGGAGCAGTGAGAACAACCCATAATGATTTTGGAGGAGCCAATTCAAGGGTAACCCAAAGAGACGGAGCAAGTACTCAAAGTGCTCACTCTACCCATGTAAGTGGAACGATTTGTGGAAGTGGAACAAATGCTGCATTGCATAGAGGTGTTGCATATCAATCATCTGTTTGGGCTCATGATTGGAATTCTGATATTTTAGAAGTAATAGATAGGTGCGAAGAAGGTTTATTGGTATCTAACCACTCTTATGGGTTTGGTGTTTTTGATCAAAATGGACAAGTACAAATACCAGAATATTATTTTGGTGCCTATATTCAAACATCTAGAAATTGGGATATAATTATGAATATGTATCCTTATTATCAATATGTGACAGCAGCAGGTAATGATAGAGCAAGCAATGCTTTGATTAATAATAAAGGAGGTTATGATTTATTATCAGGTACTAAACTTTCAAAAAATGGAATTACTGTAGGTGCTGTAAATCAAGTATCGACTTATAATTCACCTGCAAGTGTAGGAATGTCTGACTTCAGTAACTGGGGTCCTTCAGACGACTCAAGAATTAAGCCGGATATTGTTGCAAAAGGTGTGTCAGTATTATCACCTATTAGTACATCAAATACATCTAGAGCTTCTTATGACGGTACATCGATGGCTTCTCCCGGAATTGCTGGTGGTTTACTTCTCTTACAACAACATCATAACAACGTTTATGGTCAATACATGAGAGCAGCAACTGTAAAAGGTTTAACTTTACATACTGCAGACGAAGCAGGTAACACTCCGGGTCCTGATTATCAATTTGGTTGGGGATTAATGAATTCAGAAGCTGCTGCAAATGCTATCAATAATAATGGTCTTTCTTCAATTATTCGCGAATTAGTTTTAAATCCTGGTGAAACAATAACGGTAGATGTTAAAGCTTTAGGTGGAACTACTCCTTTAATGGCTTCAATATCTTGGACAGATCCTGCAGGACCAATTAATGAAGGTACTGTAGACTTAGCTACCCCTGTTTTAGTAAACGATTTAGATATTAGGGTTTCCAAAGGAAGTACAATTGCTTTTCCCTGGAGATTAACAGCTGCTCAACCTTTCTTAGCTGCAACTACGGGAGACAATATTGTTGATCCTTTTGAAAAAATTCAAATTAACAATGCAAATGGTGATTATACAATTACGATTACTCACAAAGGAACATTAGAAGAACCACAAAATTTTGCTTTAGTAGTAACAGGTGTTGATTCAAAATTCACTATTCGAACATCTGAACCATTAAAAACAGTTTGTACTACTCAAAATGCTGTTTATAATTTTCAATATATTACAAATAGTACAATTCCAACAAATTTAAGTGTAGCAAACTTACCAGCTGGTGTGAATGCGAGTTTTAATAGTAATACAGTTAGCTCAACTGGAAATGTTACTTTAACGCTTTCAAATATAAATGGTGTAGCTCCCGGGTTATATAATTTTGATGTTATTGGTAACAATGGTTTAGAGGAAGAAAAAGTTACTGTACAATTACGAGTTTATAGTGCTGTATTTAATCCTATTGCAAATCAAACACCTACAAATATGGCAATTAATCAGCCTATTTATGCGAATTTAACTTGGGATAGTGATGTAAATGCCGAAAATTATGAAGTGCAAATTTCTACAAATGCAGGTTTTACTAGTATAGTTGAATCCGCAACTGTTTCAACGAATACATTTATATCAAACGGTTTACAAGTTGATACTCAATATTTTTGGAGAGTAAGACCAACTAATAGATGTGGTCAAGGAGCATATTCAAATACATTGTTCTTCATTACAGTTAATTTAGCTTGTAACACTGTTACTAATAACACAGTAGCTTCTATAGCATCTGTGGCCAATACAGTTGTGAACTCTTCTTTAAATTTCAATGATCCATCTATAACATCATTATACGATATTGATGTTGACATCAACATTACGCATACTTGGGTTCAAGACATGACCTTAACTTTAATTAGTCCACAAGGAACAGCCGTAGCATTAATTCAAGAAAATTGTAGCTCAGAGGATAATATTAATGCCACATTCGATGATAATGGTGGAACAATTGTTTGTAGTACTACTCCTCCTGCTATTGCCGGAAGAGTAAAACCAGTTGAATTACTTTCTTTATTTAATGGAGAAAATCCAAATGGAACTTGGACTTTAGAAGTAAATGATCCATGGAATGGAGATGGAGGTACATTAAACACTTGGAGTATCAAAGTATGTAAACAAATTGCATCCAATTTAAGTACGAAAGATATTGCTTTCCAAAATCTTGCAGTATGGCCAAATCCTACCAATGGAATGGTGAATATTTCTTTTGAGTCTGATTTAAATGAATTATTGACTATTCAATTATACGACATACAAGGTAGAGTATTGAAACAGGTTAAGTCAGATACTTCTGTTGGTAATGTTAGCCAAACATTGGATGTAAGCTCACTTCCGGTAGGAGTTTATGTTTTAAAAATGTCTCAAGGTAATAAGCAATATAATTCTAAAATAATCAAGCAATAATAAATTTGTATTCATAAATGTTAAACACCTCTCAAATGAGGTGTTTTTTTTATGGTAATTATTCTACCTTTGTCCAGCAAATAATATAGCAAGTATTACCAAGATAATGAAGTATTTATTATATACATTTTTTCTTTTGTTTTTCTTTTTTTCTGAGGCTCAAATTAGATCAGATAAATCAAAGATTGATTCAAAAGAATTAATAAAAAGAGATGAAGAAAAATCTGCTTCAAGAATTAATGATTCTATAGGTCAAAATAATAGTTCTACTGTTTCTACCTCTAATAAAAATGCACCAAAAGCTAAAATTGATCAATACAAAATAGTTACAATTGAAAGGGATACCCTGATTGTTGATACATCATTAACTATCCAAAAAGAATATCAATTTAATTTGTTACGAAAAGATATTTTTGGTTTGTTACCTTTTGCTAATGAAGGCCAAACTTATACTACTTTAGATTTTAGTCTGAATGAGTTTCAATCATATCCAGAAATTGGTCTGAAAGGAAAACATTTTAATTTTTTAAATGTGAACGATATTAAGTATTATCATGTGCCAACTCCTCATACAGAATTGTATTTTAAAACAGTGATGGAGCAAGGTCAAAATTTGGATGCTTTTATTACCATAAATACAAGTGAGCGATTAAATTTTTCATTGGCTTACAAAGGTCTTCGTTCGCTTGGTAAATATGTCAATCAATTAACAAGTTCCGGTAATTTCAGATTTACTACTAATTATCAGACTAAACAAAAGCAGTACGAGTTGAAAGCTCATTTTACAGCTCAAGATATTTTAAATGGAGAAAATGGTGGTTTAGTTAATGTTGAAGATTTTACAAGTGGGAATGAGGAATTTAGAAATCGCCCACGTTTACAAGTATTTCTAAATGACGCAAAAACATTTTTAAAAGGTAATCGATATTTTATTGATCATCGATATAGAATTGACAAAGAAGATTCTAAGAACAATTTGTTTATTCATCATCAATTTAACTTTGAGCACAAATTTTATGAGTACAATCAAGCCACTGTAGCTACTGAAATCGTTACACCTGAAGAAACTTTATTTATTCAACGTTTTGGTAGTGCCTATGTTTCAAATAATATTAATGATCAACTACGTTACAATAGACTTTTTAACACGCTTGGAATTCAATATGAAAATAAAGTGTTGGGTCAATTAAGTTTATTTATTGAAGATTTTCGATTTAATTATTTTTACAATCGAGTAATTATTGATAATGAAAATGTAATTCCAAATAGGATTAATGATGAAATTTTTTCTTTTGGAGCAGTATATCTTTTCCAAAAAAAGAAATGGAATGGTAAAGCACAATATAAAAAATCAATTACTGATCAAAATATTTCAGAATTAGAAATAAAACTTGATTACAGAATCAATGATAAAAATACTATTCATGTTCGTTTCCAAAATTTAAATCGTATTCCAGACCATACGTTTACCCTTTTTCAAAGTAATTTTGAAAACTACAATTGGTTTAATAATTTTAAAAATGAGAAAATCAATACTATTGAAGGTACTTTAAACACAAAATGGGTGAGTTTGTCACTAAACTTAAATACCATTAATGACTATTTATACTTTAGTAATGATAGTGAAAATGGGGAACAATTACTCGTTACACCTAAACAATATAATTCAACCATAAACTATATGGGAATTAAAGTACAAAAAGAATTTAAATGGTGGAAACTAGCGTTAGATAATACAATTTTATATCAAAGAGTTGATCAAAATGAATCCATTCTAAATGTGCCAGAATTAACTTTACGCCATTCATTCTATATCTCTGACCATTTTTTTAAGAAAGCACTTTTTCTTCAAACCGGATTTGTTTTTAATTATTTTACAAAATATAATGCAGATGACTATAATCCTTTAATTTCCAGTTTCTATGTGCAAAATGAAACACAGATTGGGGATTTTCCAATGGTTGATTTTTTTGTAAATGCAAAAATTAAACAAGCTCAAGTTTACTTAAAAGCAGAACATTTTAATTCTGCCATGACAGGTTTTGATTATTTCACTGCACCCAATTATCCTTACAGGGATTTTATGATTCGATTCGGACTAATATGGAATTTTTTTCAATAACACTAAACTTACTATCTTTGTAATAGAAAATATATAACATGAAATTTGCAAAAAATATACTTGAAACAATTGGTAATACACCTTTGGTTAAAATAAATAAACTTACCGCCGAACTTAACTGTTTGGTCTTGGCAAAAGTAGAAACGTTTAATCCCGGAAATTCCGTAAAAGATAGAATGGCCATTAAAATGATTGAAGATGCAGAGGCAGACGGACGTCTAAAACCTGGAGGAACTATCATCGAAGGAACTTCTGGAAATACAGGAATGGGACTCGCATTAGGAGCAATTGTAAAAGGCTACAAGTTAATTTGCGTAATAACCGATAAGCAATCCAAAGAGAAGATGGACATTCTACGTGCGGTGGGAGCAAAGGTAATTGTTTGTCCAACCGATGTTGAACCGGATGATCCTCGTTCTTACTATTCTGTTTCTAAACGATTAGGAACTGAAATTCCTAATTCTTGGTATGTTAATCAGTATGATAATCCTTCAAATGCCATTGCTCATTATGAGCAAACCGGGCCTGAGATTTGGGAACAAACACAAGGAAAAGTTACCCATTTTGTTGTAGGTGTAGGTACTGGTGGTACTATTTCAGGAGTAGCAAAATATTTAAAAGAGCACAATCCAGATGTGAAAATTTGGGGGGTTGATACCTATGGTTCAGTATTTAAAAAATACCATGAAACCGGAATTTTCGATGAAAATGAAATTTATCCCTATATCACTGAAGGAATTGGAGAAGATATTTTACCAAAAAATGTTGATTTTTCGCTTATTGATGGTTTTACAAAAGTAACTGATAAAGATGCTGCCGTTTATACAAGAAAATTAGCTTTGGAAGAAGGTATTTTTGTAGGGAACTCAGCCGGTTCAGCTATTAAAGGAGTATTGCAATTGAAGGAGCATTTCAAACCCGAAGACGTTGTTGTAGTTTTATTTCATGACTCAGGAAGTCGCTATGTAGGTAAAATGTTCAATGATGATTGGATGAGAGAACGAGGATTCTTAGATGAAGAGATTACAAAAGCCATAGATTTAATAAAAAGTCATAAAGATAAATCATTGGTTATTGTTAGAACAGAAGAATTGGTTTCACATGCTATTGATCGAATGAAAAAATACAATATATCTCAAATCCCTGTTATTGATACCACTGGATTTGTGGGTTCAGTCGATGAGTCTGATTTGTTTAGAAGTTATTTAGAAGATAAGAATATCGCTGATAAACCAATCAAAACAGTAATGGCAAAACCTTACCCTATTGTAAAATCTTCTACGCCGGTTGAAGAAGTTTCAAAATTGATTACTAAAGACAATCATGCGGTGTTAGTCGAATTAGAAAACGGGAAACACCACATTATTACCAAACACGATATTATTAGTAACATAAATTAAAATGAATCCTTAACTGAAAAGTTAAGGATTTTTTTTATCTTAGCCTTTCGTTATAAGCCATTTTCAATTTTATTCGCCATGAAAGAACAATTCCTTCATTATGTTTGGTTATATAAAAAATTTGATTTTAACCAACTCCTAACTACTTGCGGTTTAGAAATTTTCATTCAACATTCCGGTTATTATACACAGCGAGAAGGCCCTGATTTTTTTAATGCTCAACTCATTATTGATGGCCAAAAATGGGCTGGAAATATTGAAATCCATCTAAAATCTTCTGATTGGTATTTGCATCATCATGAAAATGATAATAAGTATGAAAATGTGATTCTTCATGTTGTTTGGGAACACGACATGGAGGTTTTTAGAAAAAATAATGCTTCAATTCCGGTTTTAGAACTCAAACAAAATATTCCAAGTCATGTTGTTCAACAGTATCATCAATTGTTACAACCTAAATCATGGATTAATTGTGAAAACGAAATTCGGTTTATAGATGAATTTACTAAACAGAATTGGATGGAAAGATTATTTTTTGAACGACTAGAAAAAAAATCAAATGAAGTAGAATTTCTTCTTCAAAAGAATATTTTTGATTGGGAAGCTACTTTTTTTCAGTTATTAGCCAAAAGTTTTGGGTTAAACACCAATGGAGAGGTATTTTTGACAATGGCTATAAAAATTCCTTATTCAATCATAAAAAAGGAGCGTTATGAACTAGAAAATATTGAAGCTCTTTTTTTAGGAGCAACAGGACTTTTAGAGGAGGATAATGAAGATTTTTACTTTAATGATTTAAAAAAAAGATGGCATTATTTGAAACACAAATACCAATTTGATATTCCTTTTTATCAGTCGGTTCAATTTTTTAAACATCGACCTGATAATTTTCCAACTATTAGATTAGCTCAATTGGCAAAATTAGTATTTATTCATACACATTTTTTTCAAACGATGTTAAAGTTAAAATCGGTTAGAGATATGTATGCTTTTTTTGATTGCTCTATTTCTGATTACTGGCAAACACATTATGTATTTGATAAGCCTCATCCCAATAAAGCAAAAAAAATCAGTAAAGCGTTTAAAGATTTATTGATTATAAATTGTATTTTGCCTTTGCAATTTAACTATTATCAAGTTAATGGAAATGTTATTCCAGACGATTTTATTGCTTTAGCATCTGAAATTCCAACAGAGAAAAACAGTATTGTAGAAAAATTCAATTTATTTGGATTATCAGTAAAAAATAGTTTTCAATCTCAAGCTGTTCTTCAATTAAAAAAAGAATATTGTAATTCAAATGAATGTTTACAATGCGCAATTGGACAAAAATTAATTAACTTTACCTCAAAATGATTCAAAATGGAAACACAAAAAAATAAATCTTCTTTTTTTGAAAAAATGAAACGTTTTTTTCAAAAGTCAGCAATTTTATTATTAGTTCTATTTTTTGGTTATTTTGTGTTTATATTTTTTGTGCCCTATTCTGAGGGGCATCGCTCAGGTGAATTGATTAAATTCAGTAAAAAAGGAATGATTTTCAAAATATGGGAAGGAGAATTGAGTCAAGGTATATCAGGAGCTCAAATTTTCTCTTTTTCGGTATCGCCAAAAAAGGAGACGTTTTACAAAAGTTGGAAGAATTGCAAGGTAGATATGTAAAACTTCAATATATTGAAAGGTATAAAGCATTTCCTTGGTGGGGGGATTCACCTTATTTTATAGTAGATGTTGAAGAAGAATCATCACCATTTTTAAAATCTAAACAACAAGTTAATTAGTGAATATGATTCACAAAATTCGTCATTTTTTTGAACTCCGAGGCTTTCATGTTTCTTCTCGATTAGCCGATCGATTAGGAATGAGGGCGACACAAGTAAGGTTGTTCTTTATTTATATTTCATTTGTAACTGTTGGATTATGGTTTGGAGTGTATCTCACACTTGCTTTTTGGTTGAAATTGAAAGACATGATTCATACAAAACGAAGTTCCGTATACGATTTATAAATAAAATAGAGTGTAAACTTTTTTTACATTCTTTTTTTTTGCATCTTGCCCATTCAAATATTAATTTTTAATTTAACTTCATGAAAAAGTTTTTTTCCTTGCTAGCTATTTTTATTCCATTATTATCATTCAGTCAAGAGAAAGGTTTGGATGAAAAAATCAATGATATCATAAAACCTGCCGTTGACGCAATGGCAAGTGTGTTTTTTTATAAGCCATTTGAATCTATGGGTTTTGATATGCCGTTGGTTGTACTTTGGCTGGTAATTGGAGCAACTTTTTTTACACTTTATATGGGGTTTATCAATTTAAAAGGTCTAAAACATGCTGTTCAATTGATTCGTGGTGATTTTGACAAACCTGGAGATGAAGGAGAGGTTTCTCATTTTCAAGCTTTAGTAACTGCTTTATCTGGAACAGTTGGTTTAGGTAATATTGCTGGTGTAGCCGTGGCCATTTCAATTGGTGGAGCAGGAGCAACATTTTGGATGATTTTAGCAGGATTTTTAGGAATGTCATCCAAGTTTGTAGAGTGTACATTAGGTGTAAAATATAGAAAACTAAATGATTTAGGGGAAGTTTCTGGAGGACCAATGTACTACCTTTCAGAAGGATTAAGTAGAAAAGGGTATGCCGGTTTGGGTAAAGTATTAGCAGTCCTTTTTGCAATTTTAGCTGTTGGTGGTTCTTTTGGTGGTGGAAATATGTTTCAAGCTAATCAATCATTTGCTCAATTAGCTAATGTTTTTCCATTCTTTGAAGGTAAAGGTTTCCTTTATGGATTAATAATTGCATTGTTAGTTGGGTTTGTAATAATTGGAGGTATTAAAAAGATTGCAAGTGTTACAGATAAAATAGTACCTTTTATGGTTGGGTTATATGTGTTAACTTCATTAATCATTATTTTTGCAAACATTAGCAACATTGGTGATGCATTTTCTCAAATTTTTTCCGGTGCTTTTACCGCCGATGGAATTACCGGAGGGGTAATTGGTGTTTTAGTGGTTGGATTTCAACGTGCAGCTTTTTCAAATGAAGCGGGAGTTGGTTCTGCAGCAATTGCACACTCAGCGGTAAAAACGGATGAGCCAATTAGTGAAGGAATTGTAGCTCTTTTAGAGCCTTTTGTTGATACAATAATTGTTTGTACAATGACAGCTTTAGTTTTAATATTTACCGGATACGCTCAAGACACTCAAGGAATGACCGGTTCAGCATTAACTTCAGCTGCATTTAGTAGTGTTTTACCTTGGTTTAAATACATTCTTTTAATTGCAATTGTATTGTTTGCGTTTTCAACGATGATTTCCTGGTCTTACTATGGTATGAAAGCTTGGACCTATCTTTTTGGAAATACCAAAAAAATGGAGAATTTATATAAAATCCTTTTTCTTGCTTTTGTTGTAGTTGGTTCCTCCGCAAGTTTAGGTGCAGTGATTGATTTTTCTGATATGATGATTTTAGGTATGGCGTTTCCTAATATTTTAGGATTATATTTTATGTCTTCTGAAGTGAAAAATGATTTGAAAGATTATTTCAAACGTTTAAAATCGGGAGAAATTAAAAAATACGAATAATTTTATTGCAAAATAATGAAAAATAAATTCCTTTATCTTTATACTTCTAATCAAAGAAAAGGGATTTTTTTGTTGCTTTTAGTGATTATATTCACGCAAGCTATTTATTACTTTTGGAGTTCAAATACTACATCTCAAAAAGATAAAGAAGATTATCAATGGTTAGCTCTTCAATCCTATGTTGATAGTTTAAAACAAGTAAAAGAGGAATATAAACCGACGATTTATCCTTTCAATCCTAATTTTATAACCGATGTTAAAGGGTATCGCTTGGGAATGTCAGTTGAAGAATTGAATCGTTTATTTGCTTTCAGAAAACTTAATAAGTATGTTAATTCAGCTGAAGAGTTTCAAACAGTAACCGGAGTTTCGGATAGTTTGTTGGCGACAATTTCACCCTATTTTAAGTTTCCTAATTGGGTGAATCAGTCTAAAAAAGAATTTAAGAAATTTGAAAATAAAAATTTTGAATCTAAAACCAAAGCAAGAATTGATATCAATCTAGCTACTCAAGAAGATTTAATCAAAGTTTACGGTATTGGTCCGGCACTTTCCGAAAGAATTCTAAAACAAAGAGAGGTTTTAGGTGCTTTTGCTTCAATAGAACAATTAGGTTTTGTTTGGGGTTTAAATCCTGATGTTATTGAAAATGTAAACAAAAGTTTTGCTGTAGTTTCCACTTCTGGAATTAAGAAAATTAAAATTAACGAATTGTCAATAAAAGAATTAAGTAAGTTTCCTTATTTTAATTATACAATCGCTAAAGAGATTGTCACATATAGAAGCATGAAAGGCGATATTCAAAATATTGAGGATTTAACAAAAATTAACGGTTTTCCTGTTGAAAAATTAAAATTTATTGCCCTATATTTGGAATTCTAAAAAAACAATTGTTTTAAGAACCAATTTTTAATATGAATTCAAATTACTTTACAGAAGAACATCATTTATTCAGAGCTACATTCAGAGACTTTTTGCAAAAAGAAGTTGTTCCTCACATTGAAAAATGGGAAAAAACAGGAACCATCGAGCGTTTTATTTGGAAAAAATTCGGCGATATGGGCTTTTTTGGTTTAGTTTATCCTGAAGCGTATGGCGGTATGAATTTGGATTTATTCTATACGGTAATCTTTCTTGAAGAATTACAAAAAATAAAATCTTCCGGTTTTGCAGCAGCCATGTGGGCCCATGCATATTTAGCTATGACACATTTAAATGCTGAAGGAGACGAACGCATTAAACAAGAATATTTATCAGCCAGTATTTCCGGTGATAAAATTGGTGCACTTTGTATCACTGAACCTTTTGGAGGAAGTGATGTTGCCGGTATGAGAACAACCGCAGTAAAAAAGGATAATAAATATATTTTAAATGGATCAAAAACCTTTATTACTAATGGAGTGTATGCAGATTACTATGTGGTAGCAGCAAAAACACAACCTGAGATGGGTAATAAAGGAATAAGTATTTTTTTAGTGGATACTAAAACCCCCGGAATTGCCGCAACTAAGCTTGATAAATTAGGATGGAGAGCATCCGATACGGCAGAAATTTCATTTGACAATGTTGAAATTCCATCGGAGAATTTAATGGGTGAACAAGGAAAAGGTTTTCCATATATCATGCAACATTTTGCTTGGGAAAGATTGATTATGGCTGTTAATGCTCATGCAAGAGCAGAATACGCACTCGATTATACTATAGAATATATGGCTCAAAGAGAAGCATTTGGTTCAAAAATCAGTAAGTTTCAGGCTTTACGACATACATTAGTTGAGCACGCAACTGAAGTTGAACACTGCAAGATTTTTAATTATGCTGCTGTTGATCGTCTTAATCGTGGTGAATATGTTGTAAAAGAGGCCACAATGGCAAAGTTAAAGTCTACAAAAGTAGCAGATGAAACAATTTATAGTTGTCTTCAAATGCTTGGCGGTTATGGTTATATGGAAGAATATCCATTGGCACGTTTGCTTAGAGATAGCCGATTAGGACCTATTGGAGGAGGGACATCTGAAATATTAAAAGAGATTTTGTCCAAGATGATTATCGACAATCAAAATTATAAACCTGCCGTAAAATAATTGAGTTTTTATAATTTATTATCAAAAAATAATATTACTTTTGCCCCCACTAAATGAGAGGAGGTGTCTAGATTATGCTAATTATACCAATTAAAGACGGAGAAAATATCGACAGAGCGTTAAAACGTTACAAAAGAAAATTTGACAAAACAGGAACTGTTCGTCAGTTAAGAGCACGTCAAGCTTTCATTAAACCATCTGTTGTTAGAAGAGCTGAAATTCAAAAAGCACAATATATTCAAACATTGAGAGACAGTGTTGAAATGTAGGTAGTTTTTTTTATACAATTTAAAACGTTAGTTCGATAAGTTTTGTAACTTTGATGCTAACGTTTTTTTTATGCAATCAAATTTAAAAGCTTTTCAGGATTATTTACAAATGCAGAAATACTATTCTTTGCATACTGTAAAAGCTTATATGAAAGATTTGGAAGACTTTGAAGCGTTTAATCAACTTCATTTTCAACAAGATTCGATAGATTTTGTAGATTATCCACAAATTAGAAGTTGGATAGTTTCTTTAATTGATAACAATTTGTCAACTACTTCAGTAAATCGAAAAATTTCTTCCCTAAAATCGTATTATAAATTTTTGTTACGTGTTAAGGTCATTGAAAAAAGTCCACTTCTTAAACATAAAGTATTAAAAACGCCAAAGAAAGTGCAAATTCCTTTTTCAGAAAAAGAAGTAGATTTAGTGCTTAATCAAATAAATTATCCAAATGGGTTTGAAGGATATCGTGATAAATTAATTATTGATTTATTTTACACAACCGGTATCAGAAGAGCAGAATTAATAAGTTTAACTGTTCAGTCAATAGATTTTTCAAAGTCTTTGTTAAAGGTAATTGGGAAAAGAAATAAAGAAAGAATAGTTCCATTGTTGCCAATTATTAAAAATCAATTAGAAAGTTATATTATACAACGTAATAAAATTCAATTAATTAACACAGAACAAGCACTTTTTATCACACAAAATGGTGTTAAATTGAATGATACATTTGTATATCGACTAATAAATCACTACTTTAGTAATGTCTCCGAGAAGGTTAAAAAAAGCCCTCATATATTGCGTCACACGTTTGCAACGCATCTATTAAACAACGGAGCCGATTTGAATTCAGTAAAAGAATTGTTAGGACATTCAAGCTTAGCTTCTACTCAGGTATACACCCACAGTAACCTTACAGAGTTAAAAAAAGTATATTTAGAAGCTCATCCTCGAAATTCAAAATAATTCACTTTGTTTAACTTAAAAATTAAATTATGAAGGTAAATGTAAATGCAGTTAACTTTAATGTGGATAAAAAATTGATTGATTTTATTCAAATAAGACTAGATAAATTAGAAAAATATTATGATAAGGTTGTTGTGGCTGATGTTTATTTAAAAGTAGAATCTACCAGTGAAAAAGAAAATAAAATTGTTGAGATAAAAATGCATGTTCCCGGTGATGATTTTATGGTTAAAAAACAGTGTAAATCATTTGAGGAAGCAGTTGATTCCTCTGCTGAATCGTTAGAACGGTTACTATTAAAAAGAAAAGAAAAAATCAGAACACATTTGTAAAATAATTTTTTTTTCAAAAATGTTTTGATTGACAAATAAAATCTATACATTTGCAGTCCGTTAGAAATAGCGGACTTTTTTTATTGAGTAACGCCGGTGTAGCTCAGCTGGCTAGAGCAGCTGATTTGTAATCAGCAGGTCGTGGGTTCGAGTCCCTCTATCGGCTCAAAGAAAAGTATTTTTTGAAAATGTTTTGTAGGAATTAATTTCTATAAATCATCCATGTTCATTAAAAGTTTAAAAAATTGAGGGGAGATACTCAAGCGGCCAACGAGGACGGACTGTAAATCCGTTGGGAAACCTTCGCAGGTTCGAATCCTGCTCTCCCCACATTTTAAACAAATGAATTAAAATTTCCTGCCGGTGTAGCTCAGGGGTAGAGTGCTTCCTTGGTAAGGAAGAGGTCACGGGTTCAAATCCCGTCATTGGCTCAAAATTGTAAGATTTTAAACACTATTATATAACTAAGATTAAAAATTAAGTAAAATGGCAAAAGAAAGTTTTAATCGTTCCAAACCGCACTTAAATATAGGTACAATTGGACACGTAGATCACGGTAAAACTACATTAACAGCGGCAATCACTAAGGTGTTGTCTGAAAAAGGTTTCTGTCAAGCAAAATCGTTTGATCAAATTGATAACGCTCCTGAGGAGAAAGAAAGAGGTATTACTATTAATACTTCACACGTTGAGTATGAAACAGCAAATCGTCACTATGCTCACGTTGACTGTCCAGGTCACGCGGATTACGTAAAGAACATGGTTACTGGTGCTGCTCAAATGGATGGTGCTATCCTTGTAGTTGCTGCTACAGATGGTCCAATGCCACAAACGCGTGAGCACATCCTTTTAGGACGTCAGGTTGGTATTCCAAGAATCGTAGTATTCATGAACAAAGTGGATATGGTTGATGATGCTGAGCTTTTAGAGCTAGTTGAAATGGAAATCAGAGACTTGTTATCGTTCTATGATTATGATGGAGATAATGGTCCAGTTATTCAAGGATCTGCTCTAGGAGGATTAAATGGAGATGCTGCATGGGTTGACAAAATCATGGAATTAATGGATGCTGTTGATGCTTGGATTGAAGAGCCGGTGCGTGATAATGCAAAACCATTTTTGATGCCTGTTGAAGATGTATTTACAATTACTGGTCGTGGAACTGTTGCTACAGGACGTATCGAAACAGGAGTTGCTAATACTGGTGACCCAGTTGAAATTATCGGTATGGGTGCTGACAAATTAACTTCTACAGTAACTGGAGTAGAAATGTTCCGTAAAATCCTTGATAGAGGTGAGGCTGGAGATAACGTAGGTCTTTTATTGAGAGGTATTGACAAAGCTGATATCCGTAGAGGTATGGTAATTTGTAAGCCAGGTTCAGTAAAACCACACGCTAAATTCAAAGCTGAGGTGTACATCTTGAAAAAAGAAGAAGGTGGTCGTCATACACCATTCCACAACAACTACCGTCCACAGTTCTATGTAAGAACAACTGACGTAACTGGAACTATTTCTTTACCAGCTGGAGTTGAAATGGTTATGCCAGGTGATAACTTAACTATTGATGTAACTTTATTAAGCCCAATCGCTCTTAACATCGGATTACGTTTTGCTATCCGTGAAGGTGGTAGAACAGTTGGTGCTGGTCAGGTAACTGAAATTGTTGAATAATACAAATAATTAAAAAGCCAGTCGATATTTTATAATATCGCTGGTTTTTAACAAACGGGTGTAGTTCAAGGGTAGAATAGCGGTCTCCAAAACCGTTGATGGGAGTTCGAATCTCTCCATCCGTGCAAAATGAAATCATAATGACAAAAGTTGTTAATTACATAACAGAAGCTTTCGAAGAATTAAAATCAAATGTAACTTGGTCTCCATGGTCAGAGGTTCAACGTTTGACAATTATTGTAGCAGTTTTTACAGTTGTATTTGCATTGGCTACATGGGGAGTAGATGAAATTTTTAGAAAAGCAATATCAGGATTTTTTAATTTGATTAAAGGATAAACCAGTTATGGCTGATAGTAGTTTAAAAAAGTGGTATGTTGTAAGAGCTGTAAGTGGTCAGGAAAATAAGGTAAAATCTTATATCGAAACTGAAATCAATCGTCTTCATTTGGGTGACTATATTGCTCAAGTTCTTGTTCCAACTGAAAAAGTAGTTCAGGTAAGAGAAGGAAAAAAAATTTCAAAAGAAAAAGTTTACTTTCCCGGTTATGTTATGATTGAAGCTAATTTGATGGGTGAAATTCCTCATATTATTAAATCAATAACAGGTGTGATTGGGTTTTTAGGTGAAGTAAAAGGAGGCGATCCTGTGCCGTTAAGAGCCTCTGAAGTAAACAGAATGTTAGGAAAGGTTGATGAATTAGCAATCACTTCAGATAATCAAAATATTCCTTTCACTGTTGGTGAAACAATCAAGGTAATTGATGGACCTTTCAACGGATTCAATGGAACTGTTGAAAAAATCAATGAAGAAAAGCGTAAACTTGAAGTAATGGTTAAGATTTTCGGAAGAAAAACGCCATTAGAATTAGGGTTTGTGCAAGTTGAAAAAGTATAATTTGTTACATTATTATAAACCGCATCTTGCTTCCAATTGAGATGTGCTAAATTTTTTAAAACACAATGGCTAAAGAAGTTAGTAAAGTAGTTAAACTACAAGTTAAGGGAGGTGCCGCGAATCCTTCGCCACCGGTTGGACCTGCTTTGGGAGCTGCTGGGGTTAACATCATGGAATTCTGTAAGCAATTTAATGCTAGAACCCAAGATAAACCCGGCAAAGTTTTACCAGTACAAATTACTGTTTACAAAGACAAATCATTTGACTTTGTTGTAAAAACTCCACCAGCTGCTATCCAATTATTGGATGCAACAAAGCTAAAGTCAGGTTCAGGTCAACCAAATCGTAAAAAAGTAGCTAGCGTTACTTGGGATCAAATTAGAACAATTGCCGAAGACAAAATGGTAGATTTAAATGCATTTACTATTGAGTCTGCTATGAGTATGATAGCCGGTACTGCACGTTCTATGGGTATAACTGTAACAGGAGCTGCTCCTTTTTAATTAAGAGAAAGACATGGCAAAATTGACAAAAAAGCAAAAAGAGGCTGCAGCAAAAATTGAGAAGAATAAATTATACTCTTTAAAAGATGCTTCTGCATTATTAAAAGAAGTGGCTTCTGCAAAATTTGATGAGTCTGTTGATATCGCTGTAAAATTAGGAGTTGATCCTAGAAAAGCGAATCAAATGGTTAGAGGTGTGGTAGCTTTACCACATGGTACTGGAAAAGATGTTAGAGTTCTAGCTCTTGTTACTCCAGATAAAGAAGCTGAAGCTAAAGCTGCTGGTGCAGACCACGTAGGTTTAGATGATTATCTACAAAAAATTAAAGATGGTTGGACAGATGTTGATGTAATTATCACTATGCCTGCTGTAATGGGTAAATTAGGTCCATTAGGTCGTGTATTAGGTCCTAGAGGTTTAATGCCAAACCCTAAAACAGGTACGGTAACGATGGATGTTGCAAAAGCTGTTCAAGAAGTGAAAGCTGGTAAAATTGACTTTAAAGTTGACAAAACTGGTATTGTTCACGCAGGTATAGGAAGAGTTTCTTTCGACGCTGACAAAATCGTAGATAATGCTCACGAAATTATTCAAACATTAATCAAAATGAAACCAACTGCAGCCAAAGGTACTTATATCAAGTCTATTCACTTGTCAAGTACTATGAGTCCTGCAATTGCTTTAGATCCTAAAGCAGTTTAATTGGTAGTTAAACAAGTATATTATGACTAGAGAAGAAAAATCAAGAGTTATTGAAGATTTAACTGCACAGTTGGCTGATAGTAATGTAGTTTACATTGCAGATATTTCCAATCTTAATGCTGAAACCACTTCTAATTTAAGAAGAGCTTGTTTCAAAGCCGGTATCCAATTAAATGTTGTTAAAAACACTTTATTGGAAAAAGCAATGGAAGCTTCTTCTAATGATTATGGAGATTTACCTTCAATATTAAAAGGGAATACTTCAATAATGATTGCAGAGAATGGAAATGCTCCTGCAAAAATCATTAAAGAATTCCGTAAAAAATCGGATAAACCAATCTTAAAAGGAGCTTATATTCATCAAGCTGTATTTATTGGAGATAACCAATTAGATGCACTTGTTGCTTTAAAATCAAAAGAAGAAGTTATCGGAGAAATCATCGGTATTCTTCAATCTCCTGCTAAAAATGTTGTATCTGCACTTAAATCAGGTGGAGGTAAAATTGCAGGAATTGTTAAAACCTTATCAGAAAGATAAGAAACCCGCGAGAACGCACTTAATAAATTATATTTTACAAACTATTTAAATCGATAGAAAAAATGGCAGATTTGAAACAATTCGCAGAACAATTAGTTAACTTAACTGTTAAAGAAGTTAACGAATTAGCAACAATTTTAAAAGATGAGTATGGTATCGAGCCTGCTGCTGCTGCAGTAGTTGCTGGTCCTGCTGTAGGTGGTGGTGAAACTGCTGCTGTAGAAGAGCAGACTGAATTTACAGTGGTATTAAAAGATGCTGGTGCTTCTAAATTAGCTGTAGTTAAAGCTGTTAAAGAATTAACAGGTTTAGGTTTAAAAGAAGCTAAAGATTTAGTTGATGCTGCTCCATCAAATGTTAAAGAAGGTGTTTCTAAAGATGAGGCTGAAGGTCTTAAAAAATCATTAGAAGAAGCTGGAGCTGTAGTTGAGCTTAAATAAGCTATCTTAGGTTTTAAAAACTAGGTTTAGGTCTTGGATTAACCTCCAACGACCTAAACCATTTTTCGTATAATAAAATATAATCAAGTTTTATTATCATATTAGTTTAATATACGAAAAGATTTTTGATCGATACGAAGAAAAAAATGTAAAGAAATTTGCTTTTAGAGATGTATCGGTTTTAAAAAAGAAAGTATAACTTAAACAGTGTAATCACACAAAAAATTACTTTTTTTTAATCAAAATTTTGTCCATTGATGATAACAAATCAGACTGAAAGATTGAATTTTGCCTCTACTAAAAACATTCCTCAATATCCGGATTTTCTTGATATTCAGGTGAAATCATTCCAAGATTTTTTCCAATTGGAAACCAAATCAGATGAAAGAGGCAACGAAGGTCTATACAACACCTTCATGGAAAATTTTCCAATTACCGATACCAGAAACAATTTCGTACTCGAATTTTTAGATTATTTTGTAGATCCTCCTCGTTACTCCATATCAGAATGTATCGAAAGAGGTTTGACCTACAGTGTTCCGCTTAAAGCTAGATTGAAACTATATTGTACCGATCCGGAGCACGAAGATTTTGAAACAATTGTACAAGATGTTTACCTTGGAACCATTCCATATATGACTCCAAGTGGAACTTTCGTAATTAATGGTGCAGAAAGAGTTGTTGTTTCACAATTACACCGTTCGCCTGGTGTATTCTTTGGACAGTCTTTCCATGCAAATGGAACCAAATTATATTCTGCCCGTGTAATTCCTTTTAAAGGATCTTGGATAGAATTTGCTACCGATATCAACAACGTGATGTATGCCTATATCGATAGAAAGAAAAAATTACCTGTAACTACTTTATTCCGTGCAATTGGTTTTGAAAGAGATAAAGATATTCTTGAAATCTTTGACCTTGCAGAGGAAATTAAAGTATCTAAAACAGGATTGAAAAAATACATCGGACGTAAATTAGCGGCTCGTGTGTTAAACACATGGCACGAAGATTTCGTTGATGAAGATACAGGAGAAGTAGTTTCTATCGAAAGAAACGAAATCATCTTAGATCGTGATACCATTATCGATAAAGATAATGTAGAAGAAATCATCGATTCTAACGTAAAATCCATTTTGTTGCACAAAGAGGATAATAATCAAGCTGATTATGCTATTATCCATAACACGTTACAAAAAGACCCAACTAACTCAGAAAAAGAAGCCGTTGAGCACATTTACCGTCAGTTGCGTAATGCAGAACCGCCTGATGAGGAAACTGCTCGTGGTATTATCGATAAATTGTTCTTCTCCGATCAACGTTACAACCTAGGTGAAGTTGGTCGTTATAGAATGAACAAAAAATTAGGTTTGGATATCCCAATGGAAAAACAAGTGTTGACCAAAGAGGATATTATCACCATCGTGAAATATTTGATAGAATTAATCAACTCTAAAGCTGAGATTGATGATATTGATCACTTATCAAACCGTCGTGTTAGAACTGTTGGTGAACAACTTTCTGCACAATTTGGTGTAGGTCTTGCTCGTATGGCCAGAACTATCCGTGAAAGAATGAACGTTAGAGATAACGAGGTGTTTACACCAATCGATTTGATTAATGCTAAAACATTATCATCGGTTATCAACTCTTTCTTCGGAACCAACCAGTTATCTCAGTTTATGGATCAAACTAATCCATTGGCTGAAATTACACATAAAAGAAGATTGTCAGCACTAGGACCAGGTGGTCTTTCGAGAGAGAGAGCCGGATTCGAGGTGCGTGACGTTCACTATACTCATTATGGTCGTCTTTGTCCGATTGAAACGCCTGAGGGACCAAACATTGGTTTGATTTCTTCGCTTGGTGTTTATGCTAAAGTAAATGGAATGGGATTCATCGAAACACCTTACCGTAAGGTTACAAACGGTGTTGTAGACTTAAAATCAGAACCAATTTACTTAAGTGCAGAGGAAGAGGAAGGAAAAATGATTGCTCAGGCAAACATTGAAATGGATGCAAACGGTAAAATTCTTTCTGATAAAGTAATTGCTCGTGAAGAAGGTGATTTCCCTGTAGTTGAACCAAACGTTGTTCATTACACAGACGTTGCACCAAACCAAATTGCATCGATTTCTGCATCGTTAATTCCTTTCTTGGAACATGATGATGCAAACCGTGCTTTGATGGGTTCTAACATGATGCGTCAGGCCGTACCATTATTACGTCCTGAGTCTCCAATTGTTGGTACAGGTTTAGAGCGTCAAGTAGCATCTGATTCTAGGGTTTTAATTAATGCTGAAGGAAATGGAGTGGTTGAATATGTTGATGCAGATAAAATTACCATAAAATATGATAGAACGGAACAAGAGCGAATGGTAAGTTTTGATTCTGATGAGAAAACATATCAATTAATCAAATTCCAAAAAACAAATCAAAGTACTTGTATCAACCTAAAACCAATTGTTAGAAAAGGGGATAGAGTTACAAAAGGTCAGGTGCTTTGTGAAGGTTATGCAACTCAAAAAGGAGAATTAGCTATCGGAAGAAACCTTAAAGTGGCGTTTATGCCATGGAAAGGTTATAATTTTGAGGATGCGATTGTTATATCTGAAAAAGTAGTTCGTGATGATATTTTCACGTCAATTCACATTGATGATTATTCATTGGAAGTTCGGGATACAAAATTAGGTAACGAAGAATTAACCAATGATATTCCAAACGTTTCCGAAGAAGCAACTAAAGATTTGGATGAAAACGGAATGATCAGAATTGGAGCTGAAGTAAAACCTGGCGACATACTAATCGGAAAGATTACGCCAAAAGGAGAATCAGATCCAACTCCGGAAGAAAAACTATTGCGTGCTATCTTTGGTGACAAAGCCGGTGATGTAAAAGATGCTTCGTTAAAAGCTTCACCATCATTACACGGTGTTGTTTTGGATAAAAAATTATTTGCAAGAGCGGTAAAAGATAAACGTAAGCGTACAAAAGATAAAGATGATTTGGCTTCATTAGAAATGGAATTTGAAGTGAAGTTCAATGAGTTGAAAGATAAATTAGTTGATAAATTATTCAACATCGTGAACGGAAAAACTTCTCAAGGAGTAATGAATGATCTTGGAGAGGAAGTTTTACCAAAAGGTAAAAAATATACTCAAAAAATGTTAAATGCTGTAGAAGATTTTGCTCATTTAACAAAAGGTCAGTGGGTTGCTGATGAAGAAACCAATGTGTTAGTTAATGATTTGATTCATAATTATAAAATCAAATTAAATGACTTACAAGGAGCTTTGAGAAGAGAGAAATTTACCATTACAGTTGGAGATGAATTACCAGCCGGAATTTTAAAATTAGCCAAAGTTTACATTGCTAAGAAACGTAAATTGAAAGTGGGTGATAAAATGGCAGGTCGTCACGGAAATAAAGGTATTGTTGCTCGTATCGTTAGAGATGAGGATATGCCTTTCTTAGAAGACGGAACGCCTGTAGATATCGTGTTGAATCCTCTTGGGGTACCTTCTCGTATGAATATCGGTCAGATTTATGAGACCGTATTAGGATGGGCTGGTATGAATTTAGGCCAAAAATATGCCACTCCAATTTTTGATGGTGCTACCATTGATCAAATAAATGAACTAACAGATAAAGCGGGTATTCCAAGATTCGGACATACTTATTTATATGACGGAGGAACAGGAGAACGTTTCCACCAACCGGCTACTGTTGGGGTAATTTACATGCTTAAATTAGGTCACATGATTGATGACAAAATGCATGCACGTTCAATTGGTCCTTACTCACTTATTACACAACAACCATTGGGTGGTAAAGCTCAATTTGGAGGTCAGCGTTTTGGAGAGATGGAGGTTTGGGCTCTTGAGGCTTATGGTGCTTCAAGTACCTTGAGAGAAATTTTAACGGTTAAATCAGATGATGTAATCGGTAGAGCTAAAACGTATGAAGCTATTGTAAAAGGAGAGCCGATGCCGGAACCAGGTTTACCGGAGTCATTCAACGTTTTAATGCACGAATTAAAAGGTCTTGGTTTAGATATCCGTTTAGAGGAATAATAGTATTGTTTCAAGTTTCAGGTTTCCGTTTGGTTGCCTGAAACTTAAAACTTGAAACAAAACAAACAAATTTTATTGACTATGATGAATAATAGAAATAATAAAGATAAAAATACGGTTAAAAGATTCAACAAAATTACCATTGGTTTAGCCTCACCTGAATCGATGTTGGCTGAATCAAGAGGTGAAGTTTTAAAACCGGAAACAATCAATTACAGAACCCACAAACCAGAACGTGATGGATTGTTTTGTGAGCGAATTTTTGGTCCGGTTAAGGATTATGAATGTGCTTGTGGAAAATATAAACGTATTCGATACAAAGGTATTGTTTGTGACCGTTGTGGTGTTGAAGTAACAGAAAAGAAAGTACGTCGTGATAGAGTTGGACACATCAATTTGGTAGTGCCGATTGCTCACATTTGGTATTTCCGTTCTTTACCTAACAAAATTGGTTACATTTTAGGTTTACCTTCTAAGAAATTAGATATGATTATTTACTACGAAAGATATGTAGTAATTCAAGCCGGTATTGCTAAAAATGCTGAAGGTGAGCCTTTAGAAAGATTAGACTTTTTAACAGAAGAAGAGTATTTAAATATTTTAGATACGCTTCCAATGGAAAATCAATATTTAGATGATAATGATCCAAATAAATTCATCGCCAAAATGGGTGCTGAGTGTATTATGGATTTATTAGCCCGCACTAACTTAGATGAATTATCATTTGAATTGCGTCATGCAGCTAATAATGAAACATCAAAACAAAGAAAAACAGAAGCATTAAAACGTCTTCAAGTTGTAGAATCTTTCCGTGAAGCAAATGAAAACAGAGAAAATCGTCCGGAGTGGATGATTTTGAAAGTAATTCCGGTTATCCCACCAGAATTACGTCCGTTGGTGCCGCTTGATGGTGGACGTTTTGCTACTTCGGATTTGAATGATTTATACCGTCGTGTAATCATCCGTAATAACCGTTTGAAAAGATTAATGGAGATTAAAGCTCCTGAAGTTATCTTACGTAACGAAAAGCGTATGTTGCAAGAAGCGGTTGATTCATTGTTTGACAACACGCGAAAAGCTTCTGCTGTAAAAACAGAATCAAACCGTCCGTTAAAATCATTATCGGATTCATTAAAAGGTAAACAAGGACGTTTCCGTCAAAACTTATTAGGAAAACGTGTGGATTATTCTGCTCGTTCGGTAATTGTCGTTGGACCGGAATTGAAGATGTATGAGTGTGGTTTACCTAAAGACATGGCTGCAGAATTGTATAAGCCGTTCGTTATCCGTAAATTAATTGAGCGTGGTATCGTTAAAACGGTGAAATCAGCTAAGAAAATTATTGATAAAAAAGAACCGGTTGTTTGGGATATTTTAGAAAATGTAATTAAAGGACATCCAGTATTGTTGAATCGTGCTCCTACTCTTCACCGTTTAGGTATTCAAGCTTTTCAACCTAAATTAATTGAAGGAAAAGCAATTCAATTACACCCGTTAACATGTACGGCATTTAATGCGGATTTTGATGGTGACCAGATGGCTGTTCATTTACCATTAGGACCAGAAGCTATTTTGGAAGCACAATTATTGATGTTGGCTTCTCATAATATTTTGAATCCAGCAAATGGTGCTCCAATTACGGTACCTTCTCAAGACATGGTTTTGGGTCTTTATTATATGACCAAAGAACGTTTATCAACTCCTGAACACAAAATTTTAGGTGAAGGACTAACTTTTTATTCTGCTGAAGAAGTAAATATTGCTTTGAATGAAGGAAGACTTGAATTGAATGCCCGAGTGAAAATCAGAGCAAAAGATTTCAATGAAAATGGTGAGTTAGTGTATAAATTAATTCAAACTACCGCAGGAAGAGTATTATTTAATGAAGTAGTTCCGGAAGCTGCAGGTTATATCAATGAGGTTTTAACTAAAAAATCATTGAGAGATATTATTGGTAAAATTTTATCTGTAACCAATGTTCCAACTACTGCTGCTTTCTTGGATAACATGAAAGACATGGGATACAAGTTTGCTTTCCGTGGTGGATTATCTTTCAGCTTAGGTGATATTATTATTCCTCATCAAAAAGATGAATTAATTGCAGATGCAAGAGAAGAAGTGGAAGCAATTACCATGAATTATAACATGGGATTGATTACCAACAATGAGCGATATAATCAAGTTATTGACGTATGGACATCTAAAAATGCGTTGCTAACAGAATTGGCCATGAAAAATATCCGTGAAGATCAACAAGGATTTAACTCGGTATATATGATGCTTGATTCTGGAGCAAGGGGATCTAAAGAGCAGATTCGTCAGTTAACCGGTATGCGTGGTTTGATGGCTAAGCCAAAAAAATCAACTGCGGGTGGTGGTGAAATTATCGAAAATCCAATTCTTTCTAACTTTAAAGAAGGTTTATCGATTTTAGAATACTTTATTTCTACTCACGGTGCTCGTAAAGGTCTTGCCGATACGGCTTTAAAAACGGCAGATGCAGGATATTTGACCAGAAGGTTACATGACGTTTCTCAAGATGTTATTGTAAATACTGAAGATTGTGGTACGTTAAGAGGTATTGAAGTTTCTGCCTTGAAAAAGAATGAAGAAATTGTTGAAACATTAGGAGAAAGAATACTAGGACGTGTAGCACTTCAAGATGTAATCAACCCATTGAATCTAGAAATTTTAGTTCATGCAGGTCAAGAGATTACAGAATCAATTGTAAAAGCTATTGAGGCTTCACCATTAGAAAAAGTAGAAGTAAGATCTCCGTTAACATGTGAAGCAGCAAAAGGAATTTGTGCAAAATGTTATGGTAGAAATTTAGCTACCGGAAGGATGACTCAAAAAGGTGAAGCAGTTGGTGTAATTGCCGCACAATCAATTGGTGAACCAGGAACACAGTTAACCTTAAGAACATTCCACGTTGGAGGGGTTGCTGGTGGTATGTCAGAAGAATCAAGTATTGTAACGCGTTTCAAAGGTAGATTAGAAATTGATGATCTTAAAACAGTTAAAGGCGAAGATGCCGAAGGAAATGCTATTGATATCGTTATTTCTCGTTCTACAGAATTAAAATTAGTAGATGAAAATACAGGAATTGTATTAAATACACATAACATTCCTTATGGTTCTACAATTTATGTTAAAGATGGTCAAGTAGTTGATAAAGGAACAACCATCTGTAAATGGGATCCATATAATGGGGTAATTATTTCTGAGTTTACCGGAAAAATTGCTTATGAAGATTTAGAACAAGGACAATCGTTCCAAGTAGAAATTGATGAGCAAACCGGTTTCCAAGAGAAAGTTATCTCTGAAGGAAGAAACAAAAAATTAATTCCTACTTTATTGATTTACGGTAAGGACGGAGAATTGATTCGTTCCTATAATTTACCTGTTGGTGCACACTTAATGGTAGATGATGGTGAGAAAATTAAAGCAGGAAAAATTTTAGTTAAAATCCCAAGACGTTCTTCAAAAGCAGGGGATATTACAGGAGGACTTCCAAGAATTACAGAGCTTTTAGAAGCACGTAATCCTTCTAATCCTGCTGTTGTATCAGAAATTGATGGAGTAGTTACTTTTGGTAAAATTAAACGAGGTAATCGTGAAATCATTATTGAATCTAAGTTTGGAGAGGTGAAGAAATATTTAGTTAAATTATCTAACCAAATTTTAGTTCAAGAAAATGACTTCGTTAAAGCGGGTATGTCTTTATCAGATGGAGCCATTACTCCTGAAGATATCTTGAGAATTCAAGGACCATCGGCCGTTCAACAATATCTAGTAAATGAAATTCAAGAGGTTTACCGTTTACAAGGGGTAAAAATCAATGATAAGCATTTTGAGGTAGTTATTCGTCAAATGATGCGTAAGGTAAGAGTAGAAGATCCGGGTGATACGTTATTCTTAGAAGAGCAAATGGTTCATACTAAAGATTTTATTATTGAAAATGATAAATTATTTGGTATGAAAGTAGTAGAAGATGCCGGAGATTCTCAAAATCTTAAACCAGGTCAAATGATTACACCAAGAGAATTGAGAGATGAAAACTCATTGTTAAAACGTGAGGATAAAAATCTTGTTGTTGCTCGTGATGTAATTACTGCTACTGCAACTCCTGTTCTTCAAGGGATTACTAGAGCATCTTTACAAACGAAATCATTTATATCTGCAGCATCGTTCCAAGAAACAACTAAAGTATTAAATGAAGCTGCTGTTGCAGGAAAAGTTGATGATTTGGAAGGTCTAAAAGAGAATGTAATTGTGGGTCATAGAATTCCTGCCGGTACTGGTATGAGAGAATATGACAACATCATTGTAGGTTCCAAAGAAGATTATAATGAATTGATGGCTGCAAAAGAAGAATATAATTATTAATAGTATGAGTGATAATAATCAACAACCCGGACAAATCAATATTGAATTGGATGAAAAAACAGCTGAAGGAATTTATTCTAATTTGGCGATAATCAACCATTCAGCTTCTGAGTTTGTGCTTGATTTTGTTACGCTTATGCCGGGAGTGCCAAAGGCAAAAGTAAAATCAAGAATTATTTTAACTCCACAGCATGCTAAGCGACTGTTAAAAGCAATTGGTGAAAATATTCACCGTTATGAGTTAGCTCATGGTGAAATAAAGGACACTGATCAACCTCAAGTACCATTGAATTTTGGGCCAACAGGGCAAGCTTAGTCAAGTATAATCATAAAAAACTCCTTAAGAAATTAAGGAGTTTTTTTATTTATATGCTTTTCAACCTTTTACTATCAAAGTGATGGTCGATGAAATGCACTTATCATCTCTTTAAATTCACGTTGATGTATTTTAATCGAATTTTCAGGTTACTTATCGAAAAATTGATATTCTTGTTAGCCATCATGGTAGTTTTACATCAGAATTAAAACAAAAATCAAATAATAAAAATGAATTCAGCAGTTAACAGAAATTTTTTAGTAGTTATCTTTTTAATGTTCATCGGTATTATTGGAGCTTCTGCTCAAACAACTTCAACAAATGAGTTAGTAAACGAATCAGAAGCTATGGAGTTAATTAAAAATTCTGAAGAAAATGTTTCTTCAGCTGAAATATCAAATTGGTTCATTGGGGCAAAACAAGAAGTTAATTTGACAAAATCAAATGAGTCAACCACTCAAAACCGTTCTGCTTTAATTTCTAAAAAAGAGCAATATTTAAAATCAGGTTTTTCTACAAAAACAATTTTAATTCGTTCTATCTTAAAAAAAGCGGATGGTTATGTAAACGCAACTGTTTAGTTTTCGTCAAAAAACTAAACAATCAGTTATTCGAAACCCGAAAAAAACCTTTGTGCAAACAAAGGTTTTTTTGTTATCTACACAAAAAGTGAATAAGTTTTTATAGCTTTTTTTCATAAAAAACGATACTTTTGAAAAAAAGTAGAATGAAATCTTTAGAAAAAGATGTGTGGTTATTTGAGATAACTCCCAAAAAATCATTTTTTAATTTTAACGTCAAAGAAATATGGCGTTATAGAGATCTTCTATTTTTATTTGTGAAAAGAGATATAATTACTTTTTACAAGCAAACTATTTTAGGTCCACTTTGGTTTATTATTCAACCTTTATTGACTTCTGTTATTCAATTTGTTATATTTAGTAAAATTGCAGCTATTCCCTCAGACGGTGTTCCTTATTTTTTATTTGTACTAGCCGGTAATATCATTTGGTTTTATTTTTCAGATTCATTAAAATCTATATCAGAAACATTTACAGCAAATCAAAATATTTTCGGGAAGGTTTATTTTCCAAGAATTATTATGCCTCTAAAAGTGGTGTTTTCTAATTTACTAAAGTTTGGAATACAATTTTTATTCTTTTTGATGGTAATGTTATATTATGTTTATACAGGATACAACATCAATCCGACATTATATGTCCTATTTTTACCATTGATACTTACATTTATAGCTTTTTTATCTATGGGAATAGGAATGTTAATTTCATCATTAACTGTAAAATACAGAGATTTAAATTTTGTAATTACTTTTGGTATATCACTGTTTATGTATGTGACTCCAATTGTATATCCAACCTCACTCGTTTTAGAAAAAATCGATCCAAAATTTCATTTTTTAATTTATTTAAATCCCTTAACAGGATTTTTGGATTTTTTTAAATTTGCTTTTTTAGGTTCCGGATCATATGATGTTTTAAATTTAGTTTACTCATTTGTAATCAGTTTTGTGATTTTTGTTTTGGGAGTAATGGTTTTTAATAAAACTGAAAAGAGCTTTATTGATATTATTTAATGCGATTTAGGAAAAATGGATGACGTTATTTTAAAAGTTGAAAATCTCTCAAAACAATATAGATTAGGCAAAATAGGTACAGGCACCTTGAGTCATGATCTAAATCGTTGGTGGCACCTTATTAGAGGAAAAGAGGATCCTTATCTTAAGATAGGAGAAATAAACGAAAGAAGTTCAAAAGGAGAAAGTCAGTATGTTTGGGTTTTAAAAGAAATCAATTTCGAAGTTAGAAGAGGAGAAGTTCTAGGAATTATAGGAAAGAATGGTGCCGGAAAATCTACTTTGTTAAAGATTTTATCTCGCGTTACATCCCCAACAATCGGATCTATAAAGGCAAAAGGTAGAATAGCTAGTTTATTAGAAGTAGGAACAGGATTTCATCCCGAAATGACTGGAAGAGAAAATATTTATCTGAACGGTGCCATTTTAGGAATGACGAAAAAAGAAATTTCTTCTAAAATTGATGAAATTATCGAATTTTCTGGATGTGAGCGATATATTGATACTCCTGTAAAAAGATACAGTAGCGGCATGACTGTTCGATTGGCTTTTGCAGTGGCAGCACATTTAGAACCTGAGATTTTGGTTGTAGATGAGGTTTTAGCTGTTGGCGATGCAGAATTTCAAAAGAAAGCAATCGGAAAAATGCAAGATATTTCTAAAACTGAGGGAAGGACAGTTTTATTTGTAAGTCACAATATGGCCGCGGTTCAGAGTTTGTGTTCAAAAGCAATTGTTATAAACAAAGGAATGATTTCTTATAACGGTGAAGTAGAAGATGCCATTCAATATTACTTAAACGAGAGCACAAAACACCAATTATTAAATGAAATTCAAGATAGAAAAGGTTCCGGTTTAGTTACTTTGAAAGATGTAAAAGTATTTGGAATCTCAGAAGGGATATTGCCTCAATCCGGCAAACCTTTTCATATTGATTTTATTTTAGAAAATACTAATTCAATAAAAACAAATGCTATAACATTTGATTTGCGAATTGATGATCATATGGGTCAACGTATTGCTTGGTTAAGTGATGGTGTATTGAAAAATAAAGAATCAACGATTAGTTCAAGAATCCAATTTTATATACCCAAATTGAATCTTAATGACGGATTATATTATGTAACAACACACATTAAAGTGGATAACCAAGTGAGTGATTGGATTCAAAACGCTTTTTCGTTTGAAGTTGCGGGAGGAGATTATTATGGTTCCGGTAGAACAACACCAACCAACCAAAGTAAAATCTTATTAGATTTTAAAGTAAACTATTTATGATACGTAAAATTAAAGCTATAGTTCGTGAGAATAGAGATAATCAACAACTTATTATACGTCAAAATATAGAGTTGGAATGGGCAAATATTTATCATGATAGTATAAGAGGAAAGCAGCATTTGCAGAATTTATCATTGAATATCGGTCGTTGGGCAGGGAATTATGCTTTTTTTTATATACTAAATCGCATTATGTCTGATGTTAAACCAAAGAATATTTTAGAATTTGGTTTAGGAGAATCATCAAAATTTATTTCTACATGTATTAAACATGAAATTCCAAATGCCAATCACCAAATAATAGAGCAGAGTGAAGACTGGTCAAAGCATTTTCAACTTAGGTTCGAATTAACAGAAGCCTCAAAAATCACAATTTGTCCCTTAATAAAAAAGCAAATAAATAATTTTGAAGTAAATTGCTACGATGGTTTAGAAAATAATATATCAGGAACTTTTGATTTTTATTTAGTAGATGGCCCTTTAGGTAGTTCACATTTCTCACGATATGATATTTTAAAAATGGCTGAGCGACTTTCTCATGATCATCAATTTATTATTCTCATTGATGATTATGATAGAGTTGGAGAGCAGGAAACAGCACAAGCTTTGGTTGATTTATTTCAAAAAAAGCAGATTAATACTTATACTTCTTCATTTGAAGGGATAAAAAAAGTCTGGATGCTTGTAAGTTCCGATTATCGATTTTTAACTACAATATAATTCTTTTTGCACTATAATTTTCATCGATTTTGATTTCAATTATCATCCCAGTTTTTAACAGAGAAAATCTGATTAAGCAAACCTTAGATAGTGTTTTGCACCAAACCTATACAAATTGGGAGTGTATTATTGTAGATGATGGTTCAACTGATAATACTCTTGATATAATTAAAAAATATGTCATTAATGATAATCGGTTTAAATTTTTTGTACGACCTGAAAATTTACCAAAAGGAGCAAACTCGTGTCGTAATTATGGATTTGAAAAAGCTTCTGGCGATTTTATACAATGGTTTGATAGTGATGATATTATGTTAGAAGATTTTTTAAGCACAAAAATAAATCAGTTCACAAATGATTTAGAATTGGTTATTACGTCCGGTTATATTTGGAATAGTGAAAAAGAAACAAAAGAAGCAATTGAATTATTCAATTCAGATATTCATTTGTTTGAAAATTTTGTTCAGTGGAAAATCAAAGTTTTAACACCATCAGTATTATTTCGAAAAAGTTTTTTGATTGGAAAAAAATTGTTTAACACATCAATCAAAAGGGGACAAGAGGCCGAATTTTTATCACGAATTTTCTTCAATTTAGAAATATCAAAATTTAAAATAGTTTCTAAATTTCTATTTTTATATCGGCAACATTCTGATTCAATTACCTTCGAAAATAGTAGCTATAATAGTGAATTTAAAAAATCAAGTTTATATATATTGACTGAAAATTTTAAAAGAGCTGAGCAAATTAAATCTGACGTTTTATTAGATTTTTTAAATAGAAAAATCATCAATTTATTTTTTTTATGTATTCAAAATAACGATTCATTTTTAGCAAAAAAAATAATTAAAACCAATTTTTCTACTTTATTAAAATATGGAAAAATAAAAAGTTTAGAAATGATTTACATTGGAAATTTTTTAGTAGCTATTAAATTTCCAAGTTATATTTTTCAAAAACGATGGAAAAATTTTAATTTTAATTGGAATGAATAAACGAGTTTCAATAATAATTCCAACTTTTAATCGAGCTGAAATTATAAAAGACACGATAGAAAGTATTCTAAATCAAACGTATACCAATTGGGAGTGTATAATTGTTGATGGCGGCTCTACAGACCAAAGCGAAATTAAAATTCCATACTATTTTAAGTCTGATAATCGTTTCCAATATCATGTTTTACCGGTAAATTTAAATAAAGGGCCTAATCCATCCCGGAATTTTGGATTTAATCTTGCAACGGGTGACTATGTATATTTTTTTGATAGTGATGATATTTTAATGCCTTTTGCTTTTGAAACCTATATTTCGAATTTTGAAAATGAATACGATGCAGTAATAGCCAGACTGGAAAAAGTTGATTACAACTCAAAAAAAACCATCTCAATAAATACAATTCAATCAGAAAATATAATTGAAGATTATTTTACAGGTATTGTCTCGTTTTATGTATGTGGACCAATGTGGAAAAAATCTTTTTTAGATAAACAAACGCAACTTTTTGATGAAGAAATATCCAATTTAGATGATTGGGATTTTAATTTAAGAATGCTTTATAATCAGCCTAAGATTAAATTTTTAGACGAAGTGTTAATTCATTATTTTCAACATGAATCCTCTTTAAAACAAGAATTAAATAAACTCAATTTAAGTGAAATTGATTCTGCTTTCAGAGCTAGATATAAACATTTAGCGTTAATAACTAATTATGGATTAGGGTTCAAAAATATATATCTTGGTCACATCAATAATTTTTATAAACATTATTTACGATTAACTTTAAGAAGTAAAAGTGGAGATTACTTCTTTTTTTTGAAAAAAATACTAAAGATTGAATGGGAACTATTTCATATATTGAAAATTTTTAAAATCATTATTGGTACATTCTTGTACAAATATTTTAAAAAAGGAGAGCGGTTTTTATATTAGGATGCATCAAATAAGAAATAAAATACTGGTGATTGTTACCACATTTCCATCTGTTTCAGAAACATTTATTCTGAATCAGATTACGGATTTAATTGATCGCGAATACGATGTTACTATTTTTTCTTACAACCAACCAAATGAAGATATCAAACATCCACTTTTTACAGAATACAATTTAAAAGAGAAAACGTTTTATCATTTTAAAAATGAAGTTAGTAAACTTGAAGGTTTTTTTCATTTTTTAAAGTTTATTCTATTTAATATTTTCAAAATTGATTTATCAAAACTTACCTTTTCACAACAAAAATGGAAGGCTTTGTATGACTTACCCATTTTTTTACTGAAAGATAAATATGATATTATACATTGTCATTTTGGATTTAACGGAAAAAAAATAGCTCATCTAAAAAAATTAAATATAATAAAAGATGAAAAATGTGTTTTAACTTTTCATGGGTCTGATTTAACCCCGAGTTTAATAGAGGAGTATAAAATATTCTATAAAGATGTTTTTAGATTTTTTAATGCTTTTACGGTAAATTCACCTTATTTAGAATCTATTTTAAGAAAAATTCACCCTGAAATTGTCAATTTACACATACTGCCGGTTGGATTTAGAAAGGAATATTTAAAAAAAACGCTAATTGCCGAAAAAAAAACAAATCCTAAACACATTGTTTTTTGTGGAAGACTTATTCCTATAAAAGGTCCGGATAAAGCAATAGTAATTCTGAATGAATTGGTTAAATGTAATCATAATGTTCATCTTGATTTAATTGGTGATGGCCCGATGAAAAAAGAATTAGTAGAAATGGTTGAAACATTTAATTTACAAAATCACATCACTTTTCATGGCTTTTTATCTCAAAATAAAGTTTTTGAAATTATGGCTTATTCTTCAATTTTTATTTTACCGGCAACAGTAGAAAAAGAAACGCTTAGAGCAGAAACACAAGGATTAGTAATTCAAGAAGCTCAATTTTTTAAATTACCGGTGGTAGTATCAAACATTGGTGGTATTGCTTATGGTATGATTCCAAATAAAACTGGGTATTTGGTTGAGGAAGATGATATCACAGCTTTTATTGATAAAATTAAACTACTAATTGAAGACGAAAAATTAGCTACTTCAATTGGAACATTTGGAAATCAATTTGTTATAAATAGGTTTGATTCTAAAGTGTTGGGCGGCAAATTAATCACTATTTTTGAAAACTTATTTTAGCCTTTACTACTTTATGAGTTTAGCCAAAAAAGCTGGAACTGCAGCAAAATTAATGATTATCCGACGGGTATGGGGTGCATTAGTGTCTTTTTCAGTTATGGCTTATTTGGCTAGAACATTAAATAAAGAAGATTTTGGTATCGTTGCTATTTCTGCTTTGTTATTGAATTTTATTCAAATATTAGCCATAAGCGGAGTGAGTGAATATGTTGTTTTTTATAATAAAGAAGATAAAAATAAAATTTTCAATGCTGCTTTTTGGCTAAACATTACACTAAGTCTCGCAGTTTCAATTGTTATTTTAATAATTTCACCATTATGGGCAATTTTTTATGAAGATGAAAGAATAGTTAATATTGTTGTCTTACTGATTGTTAATTTTTTTTTCAGTATGGTTACCTCTATACCCAATAGTTTGTTTCAGAAAGAGTTGGATTATAAACCAATGATATTAATTCAAACAATTTTTGGTACCTTTAATAATATTGGTCAAGTTACTTTTGCTTTTTTTGGTTTTGGAATTTATAGTTTAGTATTGCCAAATGCAATTTTGGCCCCTTTCATGGCATTTATTTTACTTTACAAGTCAAATTTCAAACCTGAAAAAAAATTAGGAATTGTTTATTGGAGACAGATTTTTGAGTATACTAAATATGTTATTGGTCAACGCGTATTAGGTAAATTGGTTAATGAAGGAGACACATTTATTGTTGGTAAGTTTTTTGGAATGGGCTCTCTTGGAGTGTATAATTTAGCATTTCAGTTTGCAAATTTATTTAATGGATATTTTCAACCTATTGTGAATAGTATTTCACTTCCATTGTTTTCAAAAAATAATAATAATATACAACTGGTTCAGGAACATTATTTCAAAATGATGGATTTAATTTCATTGATTACAATTCCAGTTATGACTTTATTGTTGATAAATGCAGAGTTTTTAATTCTATTAATTTATGGAGAAAAATGGCTTGACGCGGTAATAATTTTTCAAATATTAGCTTTTTTTGTAATAACAAAATCACTTACTAGTCCAACAAACGGTTTATTCAATGCTATGGGACAACCTAAAAAAAGTTTGCTCTTTTTAAGAATTTTTGTGCCTATTTTTTTGGTTTCAATTTTAGTAGGAGCCCAGTTTAATTCACTACTAATTTTTACTCTTATTCTAGTTGTTGTTAGAATCATTGGTAGTATGATATTAGTCAAGGATGCACTAAAACTAATTCATGTTTATAATTATAAAAAATTTTATGACATATTTGCTATTTTATGTATTTCAACAATATTCTTTTTCCTTTCACTTATTTTGCCTAATTATTTATTTTTGAAATTATTATTGTCATTCCTTTTTTTGCTTTCTGTATTTTTGTACTTTATTATTTTTAGTAAAGAAAAATATTTTTCAATTTTAACCAACATTAAAAAGCTATTGTAAGCTTTTGACAATAGTAAAATTTTCATCTTAATGGATACAAAATTAACCTCAAAAGAATATTGGGAGGAATATTATAAAAAGACACAAACTTCTAAAGATAAAATTAGCAGAATTGCTTCAGAGTATGATTCATTTTGGGAAACGTTAATTTCAGAAAACAGTCAAATTCAGCCTAAATCAATTTTAGAAATCGGTGGGTATCCGGGAAGGTTTTTAGCCTATCTAGGAGATAAATACAAACTTGTACCTACATGTTTAGATTACAATTCTGACACCAGTAAAATTGAAGAATGTATGAATGTTTTTGGAGTGAAAGAGTATGAAATGATTCAAACAGATTTATTTAATCACCAAATTGAAAAGCAATATGATATCGTATTTTCTTTGGGTTTTGTTGAACATTTTTCGGATTACAATAAAGTTTTAGACACACATTATGCGTATTTAAAGCCCGGAGGAACACTTTTAATAATGGTACCAAATAAGCGGTGGTTGAGAAAATGGTATGGGTTATTAGTGGATTACGATAATTTAAAAGCTCATAACTTAAAATGTATGAATTTTAGAACGTTTAATGATTTTGCTAAAAGAAATAACTTAAAAGAAATAAAATTAACTTATTTTGGAGAATTTCAATATGCGGTTCATCAAAAGCTAAATTTTATACAGGAATTTATCAAATGGGTCGTTAAGTTTATTTTTAAAAGACTAAACCCTTTCTTGAGAAAACATCCTTCAAAATTATACAGTAGTTCCATAATTGCTATTTACAAAAAATAATGTGTGGATTTTTAGCCGAAATTTCTTTTCGAAATCAATTAATCAGCAAAAATAGCTTTGTTGATATTTTAAATCTATCTCAAAAAAGAGGTCCTGATGCTCAAGGATATTGGAGCAATCAGTTCTCTGTTCAACTAGGATTTAATCGTTTAGCTATAGTTGAGTTGAGTGAAGCAGGGAATCAGCCAATGTTGAGTCACAAAGGTAAATTTGCAATAGTTTTCAACGGTGAAATTTATAACCATACTGACTTAAGAAGTAGACTTGATTTTAAAGCATTTAGAGGTAATTCAGACACTGAAACAATTTGTGCTTGTCTTGAAGAATGGGGAGTACTAAAAACCATTAAAGCATTAGATGGAATGTTCGCATTAACCATTTATAATCAAGAAACTAAAGAGACACATTTGGTTAGAGATTTTGCCGGAATAAAACCATTGTTTTATGGGTTTGATAACAAAACATTATTTGCTTCAAGTCAATATGACCAGATTCTAAAGCATCCTTCTTTTGTCAATACATCCATAAATAATCAAGTTTTAAAGTTATATCTACAACAACATTTTGTACCAGCACCATTTGGATTATACAAAAATACTTTTCAAGTAAAACCAGGCGAAATTATTACATTTCAAGAGAATGGTTCAAAAAATAGTAAGGAGTATTGGAATTTTTCAACAGATACATCTTATTTAATCACCGATGAAAAGGATGCATTAAAATTAATAGAAGAAACACTTCATTCTTGTGTGAAAGATCAACTTATGGCAGATGTTCCACTTGGTGCATTTTTGTCCGGTGGTGTGGATTCGCCATTAGTTTGCTATCATGCAAAATCATTAAAACCCGATTTATCAACGTTTTCAATAGGATCAAATAGTTTGGTACATGATGAATCGAAAAGAGCAGCTTTATTCGCCCAAAAATTAAATACAAATCATCATGAATGGATTTTGAATGCAAATGAAGTTTTATCACATTGGGATAATATTTCAAATGCTTTACATGAACCATTAGCTGATATTAGTATTATTCCAACCTATTTGGTTTCAAATTTGGCAAAAAAGAATGTAACTGTAGCTTTAAGTGGTGATGGCGGAGATGAATTGTTTTTGGGATATGAACGATTTTGGAGTTTGGCAAAAAACAGACATTTTCAAACTTTTCCAATGCTTTTGAAAAAGTTGATTTATGGAACTGATAAAGTAATTTCTGGCAATAAAAACATAAATAGTTTGGTGGTTTATAATCAGCTTTCTACAGCTCATGAAGGGTTGCATTCTCGATTCAAAAATGAAATGATTCAAAAGATTTTTCCTGATTTAAAGGAAATTAATTTACCAGCTGAATGGAATGTTTATCAATATGAAAACTCCACTAATTTGAGTAATTTATCACGTCAAATGCAAAAAGCTGAATTTTACGGTATGATGCAAAAAACATTGCGAAAAGTTGATTTAGCCAGCATGGAAAATAGTTTAGAAGTAAGAGTACCTTTTTTACAAAAGAGAATGATTGAGGCTTCTCTTCAAATTGATCCTCTTTTGAGTTTTGGGAAAAATAAATACAAAGATGTATTGAAAATGAAATTATTGAACTATTTTCCTAATGTTGAACCTGAAAAAGTAAAAAAAGGATTCACAGTTCCTTTACGAAATTGGATTCAAACTGATTTGAAAGAAACTTTTAGCGATAATTTATTAGCTTCAACCAATACTTTTTATGATAAAAAGGAAGTTGAAAATTTGTTGAAAAATCATCTTTTAGGAGAAAAAGATAATAAGTGGGCTTTATTTACATTATATTCATTGAATAGGTCAATAAAACGTTAACAAGATGAAAAAAATTTGTGTTTTATTCACTATACCTAACTTCGATACTGCCGGAAGTGGCAAAGCTCTTCTTAATTTGGCACTGGGATTAGATTCTAATCGTTTTGAACCTCATATACTTTGTTTAAGTAAAAAAGGAGAATTTTTTTCTACTGTACAAAAATCTGGTATTCCGGTTCATGTTTTTAATTATTTACCAAAAGAAAGACCCGTTTTGAAAATGCTGTATTCATGCTACAAAGTAGCTCAAAAAATAAAAGACATTAATCCGGATATCGTTCATAGTTTTCATTACAGTTCTAATTACACAGAAGCTATTGTTGTTAAATTGGCCGGTAAAAAATGGATTTTTACAAAGAAAAATATGAGTTGGGGTGGGAGCAGTAAAAACAGTTGGAAACTACGTTCATGGTTTGCAGATAAAATTATAATACAAAACACAGATATGAAGAGGGAATTTTATCCAACTTCAACTAAAACTGTATTAATTCCCCGAGGTGTTGATACAAAGAAGTTTGAACCTAAAATGCCAAATGCTGAAATTTTAAAGTTTATGAATACGTCCAAGGAAGAAAGGATACTAATTTGTGTAGCCAACTTTGTTCCTGTTAAAGGCATAGAAATTTTGATTGAAGCATTTTGTCAAATTTTTGCTCTATTTCCGAAATGGAAGCTTTGGTTAGTTGGTGATCATAGCAATGAATATGGAAAAAAATTGAAAAAGAAAGTCATAGAACTTTCTATGACCGATAAAATTATTTTTTCCGGAAAAGTGAACAACGTAAATGATTATTTGCAACATGCAGAAATTTTCGTCCTTCCAACAAAAGATGAAGGCAGAAAGGAAGGTTCACCTGTGGCAATGCTTGAAGCGATGGCAAATGGTAAAGTTGTCATTGGTTCTGCTATTTCAGGTATCAAAGATCAGTTGCAAAATTTCCCAAATCATCTTTTTCAACCCGGAAGTTCAGAAGATTTAAAACACAAATTGGAAGTTTATTTTGAAAATTCTAAAGAAGAAAATGTACATTTGGGTAAACAATTTATTGATGAAGTTTCACTATATTACTCTATTAATGATGAAGTAATAAAGCATGAAAGTGTCTATTTGTCATTATTTTAAAGAATTAAGTAAATGAAAGAGATTAAAACGGCAATTATTCCCATAAAAACTGATTTTGTTGGTTTGAAAAGTATAATTGATCATAAGGCAATATGTATTTTTGCAGCCACTGGTTTTTTTCTAGATGATGATTCCTATTTTGTTGGTCAAAAAGCATTAAAACCCGCTACTAATTATATGCTCTCTGATGATAATAATTCTATTATAAAAGAGGAAACCTATTTCAAATGGCATTATACCCCAATTGAACGACCTTTTGATCAAATTGTTGATGAATTTACCGGTTTATTCGAAACAATAATTGATGAACAAGTGAAAGACAAAAATGTTATTCTACCACTTTCAGGAGGTTTGGATAGTAGAACTCAGGCTGCTGCTTTAAAGCATTTGAATAAAAAAGTGCATGCTTATAGTTATGAATTTGAAAATGGTCATAACGAAACAAAATATGCTGAACAAATTGCAAAAGTATGCGATTTCCCTTTTGAAAAATGGATAATTCCAAAAGGTTATTTATGGAAAAATATTGAAGAAATTGCTTCAATAAATCAATGCTACACCGAATTTACTCATCCAAGACAAGCTGCAATAATGGAAAAGTTGGTTTGTTTAGGAGAAGTGATTAATTTAGGCCATTGGGGTGATGTTTTATTTGACAACATGGATTTGCCTTCTCAACTTTCTCTCGAAGATCAGGTTGATATAATGATAAAAAAAGTAATTAAGAAAAGAGGAATTGAATTGGCTGAAAAATTGTGGAAGTCATGGGATTTAGAAGGGGATTTCTATACCTATTTTCGAAAGCGAATTAAAAAATTGTTGCAGGAAGTATCAATTTCTGAAGACGCAAATGCCCAAACCAGAGCATTCAAAAGTTTGTATTGGGCTTCGAGGTGGACAGGAAGTAATTTGAGTTTATTTGAAAAAGTTAAACCTATAACTTTGCCTTATTATGACGAGCGAATGTGTCAATTTATTTGTTCTGTTCCCGAAAAATATTTAGCAAAACGACAAATTCAAATTGCCTACTTAAAAAAAAGAAATCCCGAATTAGCCAAAATAACATGGCAAGATCAACGTCCCTTTAATTTATATAATTATCATTGGAACCTTTTTCCATGGAATTTTCCATATAGAGTGTATCAAAAAATAAGAAAAGATTATATCGTTAAAAACAAAGTAAGTAACAACTACGAAAATCAATTTTTAGGTAATGAAAATGAAAAAGAATTAAAAAAATGGTTATTTGAAAACCAAAAATTTAAAGTATTTGTTGACCCAAGTATCGTTGAAGAACTATATGAAGGGTTTAAAAATGAAAATCATTTGAGTTATTCACATGTAATCAGTACCTTGCTAACGTTATCATTGTTTACTAAAATTTCAGAATGAAGCGGTTAAAAAAAATTGTGATTTATTGTGGTGAATTACCACCACCTACCTTTATTGACCGCTTGATTGTTGGATTAGCACAAGAGGATTTTAAACTTTATATTTCCGGAAGAAAAAGAGGAGCATTACATTATCCAAAACAAATTTCAGTGTTGACTTATTCAGGAAAAATAAGTCAAATTTTTACAGTATTGCTCTACACATTTTTGTTATGGCTCCAACGGCCAAAAGACAAAAAAGTGTTAGATAATTGGATTAAAAAGAGAAAGGTAGGTTCGTTTAATGCTCGTTTAAAATTTTATCCTATTCTTTATCAACGTCCAGCTGCCGTGCATTTACAATGGGTAAAATCAATTTCAGATTGGACTTGGGTAAAAAAATTAGACATCAAATTAGTGGTTAGTTTGAGAGGAGCTCATATCAATTACACTCCTATTGCCAATCCGGAATATGTTGAAATATATAAGAAGTGTTTTCCGTTGGTAGATGGTTTTCATGCTGTTTCGGATGCCATAAAAATAGAAGCTAAAGCATACGGTTTGATTGAACAAAAAAGTAAAGTAATTTATAGTGGTTTAGATTTGAATAACTTTTCTTTTAAAACAGAAAAGAAAAGTAATTCTAAACTTCAAATTATTTCTATTGGTAGAGGTCATTGGAAAAAAGGATATGATAACGCACTTGATGGATTGAAAATTTTAA
>CALRRY020000008.1:0-83643 GCA_943370635.1 Variovorax paradoxus | reverse complement strand
CTCAAAACACTAAAAATTAGTACATTGTATTGACTACCAATCAAATACAATTATGAGCAACCTTGAAGCAAGTTACAAATTAATTTTCAAAGAATTAAGTAAAATTTCAGACGCAGAAAACTTTTACTTCAAACCTATTAAACCAAACCTATCTGATTTAGAATTAATTAGCTTAACTATTTTGGCAGAGTTTAAATCAATCGACTCAGAGCATCAACTTTTTAGAGAAATCAAAGGTTGGGAAATTGAGACTAAAATCGAACGAAGTGTTTACAATAGAAGAAAGCGAAAATTGTTTCCATACATTGAAAAATTAAGAATAAAAATGGCTGAAAAATTTAATGAGTTTGAAAATTATTTTGTAATAGATAGTATGCCTTTAGAAGTATGTAAAATGGCTCGTTCTTCTAGGAGTAAGATTTGTAAAGAAGCAGATTATGCAATTCCTAACAAAGGATTTTGTGCTTCGCAAAATTTGCATTTCTATGGTTATAAACTTCATGCTATTTGCACCATTAATGGCGTTTTTCAAAGTTTTGATTTGTCGCCGGCTTCTGTTCATGACATCCATTATTTACAAGATATAAAAACACAACTTTCAGATTGTGTTATACTTGGAGATAAAGGATATCTTTCCCAAACGATTCAACTTGACTTATTTAATGAAGTAAACATTGAATTGGAAACGCCAAAAAGGAAAAATCAGAAAGATTACAAACCTCAGTTTTATCAATTCAAAAAATACAGAAAACGTATAGAAACTTTATTTTCTCAATTATGTGACCAGTTCATGATTAGAAGAAATTATGCAAAGTCTTTCGAAGGTTTTAAAACTAGAATTTTAGCAAAGATTACTACTTTGACAACAATTCAATATCTCAATAAATTTGTATTCAACAGAAATATTAACAACTTAAAAATTAATCTAGTTTAATAATGCACTACGGGTTGAAATAAGTAATTTTAGCTTTATGCTATCTGTCATATTTTAGGTGAATAATAGAGTTCGTATTGCAGTAGAATGATTTTGTATGGTTTAATTTTATTAAATCAAATTAAAAATTTATCGCATACTCTTTTCTGTATTTATTTATGGGTTTTACTTTTTTGGAAATTAAGAAATTTCTTAATGAATTAAATTAAATGTATCTAGGTAACTGAAAAGCAAGATGTAGTATGAAAACTTATAAACGTAATTTATATACTTAAATATACCGAAATAAAATGGGCAATTGTCCCAAAAAGAACAAAAACATGCCATAAAGAATGATAATACATTTTATGGTCTTTTACATAAAAATACACCCCGATAGTATAGCTTAAACCACCCAAAAGAATCCATAAAAAAACAGTAAAAGGAATTGTAGTAAAAAGTGGTTCAATTACAAAAACAATCATCCATCCGAGTGCTAGATAAAGTATGGTGGATAAAATTTTAAATTTTTTAGTAAAAAAAAATTTTAAAAAGTGTCCCCAACAAAACAATTGACCACATGACACTTAAAAACAATATTGCTGTTTCCGTTTCTAAATACTTAACCATAAGTGGTGAGTAAGTACCGGCGATTAAAAAATAAATACTGATATGGTCACATACTTGAAGTATTTTTTTTGTTTTTTCATCCTTTGTAATGTGATACAATGTTGAAAATGTATAAACAAGCAACATTCCAACTCCAAATGCAATTAAAGATACAAACAGGATAAAATGTTGATTGTTAAAAATCATCCATTAATAAAAATGGAAGTGCAATCAAACAAAACAGTATGCCAATTCCGTGTGAAAGTGCATTGACAATTTCTTCTTTTCGAGTTTGTTCACGGTTTTTCATTTTCCAATCATAATTTTTCAAAAATTGATAAGTTAGTTTGTATACCAAAGTTAACATCTAAATTTAATACTTGAAACTATTATCTTTATACTCAAAAAAATAATTATATATGTCATTGTCTATTGTATTCGCTTCCAATAATTTACATAAAATTAATGAGATACAACAATTAATTCCTGCTGAATTAAAATTACTCAGTTTAGATTCAATTGGTTGTGTTGAAGAAATTCCCGAAACGGCTTTGACCATTGAGGGAAATGCCATTTTAAAAGCCAATTATGTAACCGAAAAATATGGTCATTTTTGTTTTGCTGATGATACCGGATTAGAAGTTGAAGCCCTTAATGGCGAACCCGGTGTATATTCTGCTCGCTATGCCGGAGAGCAAAAAAATGCAAATGACAACATGCAAAAGCTGTTGAAAAATCTCGAATATTCAACCCATCGGAACGCACAGTTTAAAACGATTATTTGTCTGAATATCAATGGCGAACAACATTTATTTGAAGGAATTGTAAAAGGAAAAATCGGTGTAGAACCAAAAGGAAATCAAGGTTTTGGTTATGATCCAATCTTTATTCCGGATGGTTATACTACTACTTTTGCTGAAATGAGTATGGAAGAAAAATCGAAAATCAGTCACCGCGGACTTGCTGTTGAAAAATTAGTGCGTTTTTTAACTTCACTTTAAATTTTTTACACCGGAAAAGCCAATAAAGTAGCACTGTAAGGAAAACTAAACGCTTCTATTTTGTTTTGTGTATCTAACCAAGCCAATTCATCTTCTTTTTTGAGAATCACAGGCATTCGCTTTTTATGATTATGCACAAAAGCCATCGTTTCATTGGCTTCAGTAGTTAAAATAGTAAACGAATTTTTTGGTTCTCCGTCAGCAGGATTTCGCCAAAAACTATATAATCCCGCCATGGCAAAAAGCTCCTCTTCGCCATAAATAATGTATTTCTGTTTTGATTTTCCTTTATCATCTAGCCATCGCCATTCATAAAAAGCAGTGGCAATCACTAAACAACGTTGATGGGTAATATTTGAGAAACTAGGTTTTTCAGTAACCGTTTCCATTCTAGCATTAATTGTTTGTTGCTGAATGGTAGTATCTTTTGCCCAATTCGGAATCAATCCCCATTGAAAATTGGTTACAATTTCTTTTGGATTGGTATTCAAAATGATAGGTGAACATTTGTGTTCAAAAGCATTGATGACATCGGCTTGCAAAAAAGATTCGGGTTGCCGGACAATCGCTTTAAAACGTTTTTCCACTTTTGGAATGGAATCTTTTTGTTGCATGTAAAAGCACATGTCAGTTAAATTTTAATTACTACACCTGACAGGTTTAATAAACCTGTCAGGTGTAACTTTCTTTAAACAAGTCTATAATTTATAAATAAAACTCTCTCCCGGTTTAATCTCAATTGAAAATTTCCCAACACCATTTTTGATGACTAATTCCGTAGCATTTTTTAAATACAATTGGTCTTTCATTTTATAACTACCCTCTTTCAAATTCATTTTTTTCACTACTCCTGCAGGCAATATAACCGGGCATTTCACAGCCGTATTTTGATTAAAATTGGTCACGATAATCAATTTTTCCTTGTCGCTCCAACGCACAAAAGAATATAATCCGAAATCATAACCCAAGCCGGCTTCTAAATTGGCATCATGAATTTGTTCATAATCGCCTATCAAAGCACTACTTTTCAACGTAAAATTCAACAAACGTTTATAAAAATCACGTAATTCTTTTTCTTCTTTAGACAATTGTCCGCCATCAAATTTTCCGCCATTCATCCAACGCTGGTGATGTGGAACACCTACATAATCAAAAATTGATGTACGTGACTGTTTACCAAAACCGGCATCAATTGCTCCCGGTTCACCTACTTCCTGACCAAAATAAATCATCGTTGGTGATGAACTGATTGTTGCCGAAACCACCATCAACGGCATTCCTTTTTTCGGGTCACCGGCAAATTGCGGACTCGCCAAACGTTGTTCATCATGGTTGTCTAAAAAGTGAAGCATGTGGTGTTCAATATCTTTTAAATCTTCTTGAATACCGGAAATGTGTTTCGGTAAGCCCCTTCCTTGAACGATATTTTTCAAGGTATCATACATTTGCACTTTGTCATACAAATAATCCATTTTTCCTAAATGAATGTAATTTCTGTATTCCGCAGGATTATATACTTCTGCCAATAAAAACGCATTCGGATTCTTCATTTTGATGGAAGAATTCATATAACTCCAAAATTCTACCGGCACCATTTCGGCCATATCATATCGGAAACCATCTACGCCTTTGTCTAACCAATAATGGGTAATATCTTTGAATTTTTTCCATGAATCCGGTACGTCTTTTCCTTTCCAAAATGCAGCGTGAGCTTTGTAATCTTTTTTGTCATAACCTTCCGGTAAGGTTGGAAAATCCTTTGTACCGTCAGGTTTTACACCATAATTGATTTTAACCGTTTCATACCAATCATTGATATCCGGTTTGGCTAATCGAGAACCATTTCCGGTCCATTTTGCCGGAATTTCATCAAATTTTCCGTCTGCTAACGGATGTTTTTCACCACCAAGCGGTTTATAATTGGCATCGGTGGGCACTTCAAATTTAGAATTGGGAATGTAATAGAAATTATTGTTTCGCTTGTATTCCAACGTTTTATCATCATCGGCTCCAAAATCTTTCACGCCTTTCGGATTGGTTTTGCCTTCATAACGGCGAGCGATGTGATTGGGGATAATGTCAATGACAACTTTTAAACCGTTTTTGTGCGTCCGTTCAATCAACACTTCAAATTCTTCTAGACGTTTTGCGGGGTCAACCGCCAAATCAGGGTTTACGTTGTAATAATCTTTTACGGCATAAGGCGAACCGGCACGACCTTTTACTACATCCGGGTCATCATTGGAAATTCCGTATTTGGTATAATCACGAACAACTGCATGATGCGGAACGCCCGTATACCAAATGTGCGTTACGCCTAACTCTTTGATTTCTTGTAGAGCTTTATCCGTAAAATCATTGAACTTCCCTACTCCGTTTTCTTCAATGGTTCCCCAAGGTTTATTGGTTGTATTTTTATTTCCGAATAATCGTGTAAAAACTTGATAAACTACAATTTTTTGTTCTGAATTTTCATCAGTCACTGTATCTGTTTGGGCTTTCATATTTTTTTGTTCGCAGGATAAAGTTGAAAATAAAACGATGGTGCTCAATGCAACCGCTGATTTTTTAAGCATAGAATTTACTTTTTAAAGGTATAAATATACGAATTTTAGTAAATAGTGACTAGTAATTAGTGATTAGCTTCTATCTTTCAAAATTTTCACCACATCATTCAATTCGAAATCTTTCGCGTTTAATAAAATCAAGTAATGAAAAAGCAAATCTGCACTTTCATTTAAAAATAAATCATCGTTGGAATCTTTGGCTTCTATGACCATTTCAATTGCCTCCTCGCCTACTTTCTGGGCAATTTTATTGATTCCTTTTGCAAATAGAGAAGCAATGTAACTTGATTCAGCATCACCATTTTCTTTACGAAGTTGAATGGTATTTTCTAAATCTAATAAAAATCCGTAGGTTGTTCTATTTGGCTGTTGCCAACAAGTATCAGATCCGGTATGACAAACCGGACCGGTTGGGTTCACTCGAATTAAAAGTGTATCATTGTCGCAATCCGCTTCGATTGAAACTAGATAGAGAAAATTGCCACTTTCTTCGCCTTTTGTCCACAAACGATTTTTTGAACGACTGAAGAACGTTACTTTTTGAGAAGAAAGGGTTTGTTGATAGGCTTCTTCGTTCATATAACCGAGCATCAAAACAGTTTTCGTTTGGGCATCTTGGATGATGGCTGGTATTAAGTTATCAGGATTTTTATTGAAATTTAAATTATTTTTAAACATATAAGTCATTTAAGTTTTTTTACTAATTCTTTTAGTTTTTATAAGTTCATAAAAGTTTTTTACGTTGAAAACACTTTATATTCTGATTGAGATGTTTTGATTTTTCAAAAATTGTTTTAAAAGAGGAATGGATATTTCATTGTAATGAAAAACGCTGGCTGCTAAAGCTGCATCGGCATTTCCGATGGAAAAAGCTTCTTCAAAATGTTGCAACGTTCCTGCTCCACCGGATGCAATAATGGGGAGATTTACTGTTTTGGATAATTGAGCTAAAGCCGAATTAGCAAAACCATTCTTCGTTCCGTCATTATTCATTGAGGTGAATAAAATTTCTCCTGCTCCAAATTGTTCGACTTCTTTTGCCCAATCAAATAAATCCAATTCGGTGGCGACTTTTCCTCCAACTAAATGAACTTTCCAATTTTCATTAATTAATTTGGCATCGATGGCAACCACAACACATTGACTTCCGAAGTTTTTAGCTACTTCTGAGATTAATTTGGGATTCTTTACAGCGGATGAATTGATGGAAATTTTATCTGCTCCATTTTTCAACAAAATTTCCACATCTTCAACAGATGAAATTCCACCACCAACCGTAAATGGAATATTTATAGTTTGAGCCACTTTTCTAACCAATTGAACTAATGTTCTTCGTCTTTCTTCTGTGGCAGAAATATCTAAAAAAACCAATTCATAGGCACCTTCTAAGCTATATTTCAAAGCCAATTCAACAGGATCTCCGGCATCTTTTAAGTCTAAAAAATTAATGCCTTTCACGGTTCTTCCGTTTTTGATGTCGAGGCAGGGGATTATTCTTTTTGTTAGCATTTGAGTATTAAGATGATAGTATTAAGTATTAAGATGATAGTATTAAGTATTAAGACTTTGTGATGAAATTTTCCAGTTGTTTTAGAGAAATTCGGTTTTCGTAAATGGCTTTTCCAATGATAACGCCATGGCAACCTAATTCGGCTAATTTTGGTAATTCGTCAAAGGTTGAAATTCCACCCGAAGCAATTAATTTTATGTTTTTAATTTCCTTTAAAATCGTTTTATACAATTCAAAACTAGGTCCTTCCAACATACCGTCTTTTGCAATATCAGTGCAGATAACAGACTGAATTCCTTTGGTTTGATAATTTACAATAAACGGAATTAATTCTTCACTACTTTCCTCTTGCCAACCCGAAACAGCAATTTTTCCATTCGAAACATCGGCTCCGAGAATGATTTTTTCAGGACCAAAACGCTGAATCCATTCTTCAAATAAAATAGGATTTTTCACAGAAATGCTACCACCAGTAATTTGATTGGCTCCACATTCAAAGGCAATTTCAACATCTTTGTTGGTTTTTAATCCGCCTCCAAAATCGATTTTTAAAGTGGTTTTTGTACATATTTCTTCCAAAATTTTGTAATTCACAATTTGACCTGATTTGGCTCCATCCAAATCCACCAAGTGTAAATACTCAATACCATGTTGTTCAAATAATTTGGCTACTTCCAACGGATTTTCATTGTATATTTTTTGTGTGGCATAATCGCCTTTGGTTAATCGGACGCATTTTCCGTTGATGATGTCGATGGCTGGGATAATTTTCATTAGTAATATGGTAAAAGGTTATGGTTAATGGGTTATAGGTTGAGGAAATTTTGCAATAATTTTTCACCAACAAGACCACTTTTTTCCGGGTGAAATTGAACGCCGTAGAAATTATTGAGCTGCAAGGCCGAACTATATTGTAGTTCATAATTTGTCATTGCAATCGTATTTTCAGACAATGGAGCATAAAAACTATGTACTAAATACAAGTATTCATTTTCATTTATTCCTTGAAATAAAGGAGATTGTAAATTAAAAATAGTGTTCCAACCCATGTGTGGCACTTTAACTTGATTGGAAAATCGTATGACATTGGTATCAAAAATTCCTAAACCATTCGTATTTCCCTCCTCTGTATGGTTGCACATCAATTGCATTCCCAAACAAATGCCTAAAACCGGTTGGGTTAATGTGGGGATTAATTCATCCAAACCACTGTTTTTAAGTTTCTTCATCGCCGAACTTGCTTCGCCAACACCAGGAAAAATGACTTTATCGGCAGAACGAATTTCGTCTGGATAATTTGTCAAATTGCCTTCAAAACCTAATCGATTGAGAGCAAATTGAATACTTTTTATATTTCCGGCACCGTAGTCTATTATGGCTATTTTCATATTTTAATTTGTCGCAGTATTCAGTCACAGTCGCAGTTCAAATCGTGTTATTTCTGCCAACTGAGACTGTCACTGATTACTTTTTTTACAACATTCCTTTTGTACTTGGCAAAATCATTTTCTCCGAATCTCTTTTGACCGCTGCTTTGATTGCTTTCGCGAAAGCTTTAAAAATGGCTTCAATTTTATGGTGTTCGTTAAAACCTTCTGCTTTTATGTTTAGGTTAGCTTTGGCTCCATCGGCAAACGATTTGAAAAAGTGAAAAAACATTTCAGTTGGCATATCTCCGATTTTTTCACGTTTAAAAGGAGCTTGCCACATCAACCACGAACGACCCCCAAAATCGATGGCTACTTGAGCCAAACAATCATCCATTGGGAGGCAAAATCCGTATCGTTCGATGCCTAATTTATTTCCTAGAGCTTTTGTAAAAACTTCGCCTAACGCAATGGCTGTATCTTCAATGGTATGGTGTTCATCCACTTGTAAATCGCCTTTGACTTGAATGTCCAAATCCATTTGACCGTGTCTGGAAAGTTGATCGAGCATGTGATCAAAAAATGATAATCCGGTTCGAATGTTGCTATTTCCGATTCCATCTAAATTTAAAGTGATGGCGATTTCGGTTTCATTCGTTTTTCGATAAATTGAGGCGGTTCTGTTTTCCAACTTCAAAAACTCATAAATTCGTTTCCAGTCATTGGTTTCTAAAGCAATAACTGAATTTAATTCATCGCGTTTAACGGAAATTTCATTCGTACCCAAATTAGTATTATCATTAATGAAAATCGCTTTTGAACCGAGGTTTTTAGCTAATTCAACATCGGTTAAACGATCACCAATAACGAATGAATTTTCTAAATCATAGTCCGACGAAAGATACTTTTGCAACAAAGCAATTCCGGGTTTTCGGGTTGGAGCATTTTCGTGTGGAAATGTTTTATCGATTAAAACTTCAGAAAAAATAACTCCTTCATTTTCTAATGTTTTTAGAATGAAATTATGCACAGGCCAAAAAGTTTCTTCTGGAAATGAATCAGTACTCAACCCATCTTGATTGGTAATCATAACTAATTCAAAATCTAATTCTGAAACAATTTTACTTAAATAAGTTAATGATTTTGGATAGAAAGTCACTTTTTCAAACGCATCAATTTGTTCATCAGCCGTTTCTTTGATGAGGGTTCCGTCGCGATCGATAAATAGAATTTTTTGTGCCATTTTAGAGTGATTTAAAAGTTGTAATTAATTGATTGTTTTCTTCTTTTGTTCCAATTGTAATGCGAAGACAATTATCACACAAAGGTTGGTTGTTTCGGTTTCTAACCACAATTCCTTTTTGAATTAGTTGGTTGTAACGCAACGTTGCATCGTCTACTTTTATTAAAATAAAATTGGAATCGGAAGGAAAAATTTGTTTAATAAAATTAATCGCTTTTAATGATTTAATGACATTTTCCCGTTCTGAAACAATCTTTTTTACTTGTGCGGTTAAGGTATTTTGACTTAACTTTTTCATTGCAATTTCCTGTGATGCCGTATTCAAATTGTAAGGCGGTTTAATTTTATTTAGAATAGCAATAATTTCTTCCGAAGCAAAAACAATTCCGATTCGGAGTCCCGCCAATCCGTATGCTTTTGACAATGTTTGAATGATGACTAAATTGGGAAAATCATTCAGTTCTGACAACCAACTTTCTTTGGTCGAAAAATCGATATACGCTTCATCCAAAACTACCAAACCATTGAAATTCTTAAGCAAATACAAAATACTTTCATCTGAAAATGAATTGCCGGTGGGATTGTTCGGTGAACACAAAAAGATGATTTTAGTGTTTTCAGATACAACCTTCAAAATTTCATTTATATTAGGTTCAAAATCTTTGGTTAACAAAATTTCTCTATTTTCAATGGCATTTAAATTAGCCAAAACACCATACATTCCGTACGTTGGTGGCAACGTGATTACATTGTCTTGATTGGGTTCGCAAAACGTACGAAAGAGTAAATCGAGTACTTCATCGCTACCATTTCCAAACAAAATTTGGTTTAAAGAAACCTTCTTTTGTTGTGCTAAAAGTGTTTTTAATAACTTTTGTTGCGGATCTGGATAACGATTATAGCCATTGGAAAACGGATTTTCATTCGCATCCAAAAAAACCATATTCGTTTCAAATTCTTTGAATTCATCACGAGCGGACGAATAGGATTTCATGTTCAAAATAGTCTTTCGAACTAAATTTTGAATCGAAAAGGAACTGCTAATTTCTTTATTTTTATTCATTATTTAAAGCATTTAGTCGTAATGTAACCGCGTTTTTATGGGCTTGCAAACCCTCAGCTTCGGCCATGATTTCAATTGATTTGCCAATATTTTGGATTCCTTGTTCAGAAATTTTTTGAAACGTAATGGCTTTAGAAAAGCTATCTAAATTTACACCGGAATAATTCTTTGAAAATCCGTTTGTTGGCAGCGTGTGATTAGTTCCAGAAGCATAATCGCCTGCACTTTCCGGTGAGAAATTGCCAATAAAGACTGAACCTGCATTTTGAATTCCGTTGATGAAAAAATCTTCGTTTTTGGAACAAATGATGAAATGTTCGGGAGCATATTCGTTGATAAAATCCAATGCGGCATTCTCCTTTTCAATTAAGATTAATTTGGAATTATTAATGGCTTTCTGAGCTATTTCTTTGCGAGGTAAAACTTGAATTTGGTTATCGATTTCTTTTTCAACCACGTCAATTAATTTTTGAGAATTGGAAACCAAGATTACCTGACTATCGGTTCCGTGTTCCGCTTGGCTCAATAAATCAGAAGCAACAAAAGCCGGAATCGCTGAATCATCGGCATAAATCAATAACTCACTTGGTCCTGCCAGCATATCGATGGCTGTTCCGAATTGGGTTGCCACTTGCTTTGCAACCGTAACAAATTGATTTCCGGGGCCGAAAATTTTATATACTTTCGGAATTGTTTCTGTGCCAAATGTCAGAGCTGCAATGGCTTGAATTCCGCCCACTTTATAAATTTTTGTCACGCCACACAAATTGGCAGCATATAAAATAGCGGGATTTATTTTTCCGTTTTTATCCGGTGGTGAACATAAAATGATTTCGTCGCAACCTGCAATTTGAGCCGGAATGGCTAACATCAAAACGGTTGAAAATAACGGAGCTGTTCCGCTTGGAATGTATAACCCGACTTTTTGAATGGGACGTTTTTCTTGCCAACATTGAACGCCTTTAGTGGTTTCAACTTCAATTTTATTCGTTTTTTGGGCTGAATGAAATTTGTAAATATTTGATTTAGCTAAAGCGATGGCTTCTTTTAATTCAGTTGAAACTTGCTTTTCGGCTTCTTTGATTTCATATTCAGAAACTAAAAAATTATCTAATTTAATTCCGTCAAACAACGAAGTATATTTGGCAACTGCTGTATCGCCTTTGATTTGAATTTCTTTGAAAATGGTTTTTACTGTTTCTTCAACTTCAGCGAATGATTGAGTTGGTCGTTGGGTTAACGATGACCATTGGGATTGGGGTGGATTTTTATATTTTTTCATTTTTATTTTAACATTAAGGTATTAAGGGTGTTTTCATTAAGGTTCATTAAGACTAATTACTATTCACTAATCACTTTCTCACAAAACCATCTTTTCAATCGGGCAGACCAAAATTCCCTCGGCTCCGGCGGATTTAAGTTGATCGATGACTTCCCAAAAAGTGTCTTCTTCGATGACGGAATGAAGGCTGCTCCAACCCGATTCTGCCAACGGCATAATGGTTGGGCTTTTTAACACAGGAAGAATTTGGCTGACTCGTTGAATTTTATCATTCGGTACATTCATCAATATGTATTTTGACTTTCTGGCTTTTAGTACGGATTGAATTCGGAATCGAAGTTTGTTTAAAATTTCTTGATTTTCAGTTGAAATGTTTGGAGAAACAGCTAGAACGGCTTCACTTTTCAGAATGACTTCTACTTCTTTCAGGTTATTTTTGAATAAAGTACTTCCACTGGAAACGATGTCTACTATAGCATCAGACAGACCAATATTAGGAGCTATTTCAACTGAACCGGAAATTTGGTGAATGTCAATCGAAATGTTTTTCGACTTAAAAAAATTAATAACCGTATTAGGGTAAGAAGTCGCCACTCGTAAATTATTCAAATCTTGAATGGAATTGTATTCAAACATTTTAGGAACCGCCACTGAAACGCGGCATTTTGAAAAACCTAATTTCTCGGCAACGGTGATGTTCTGACCTTTTTCAACCAAAAGATTATCGCCTACAATTGCCACATCAACCACTCCGTCGATGAGATATTGTGGAATATCTGAATTACGTAAAAACAAAATTTCTAATGGAAAATTTGATGCTTCGGCTTTGAGTTGGTCATTGCCATTGTTAATGGAAATTCCGCAATCTTTGAGCATTTGAAGACTTTCTTCGTTGAGTCGACCTGATTTTTGAATAGCAATTTTTAAGGTGTTCATTTTTTGTTTTTTAAAATGAGTACACCAAAGCGGAGAGCAACAAAAAACCCGTTTGATGTACTCAAACGGGTTTTAGATATATGAATTAATTACATAGCATCATTACTTCGCTTGAGCGGAGGTGTGATGATGATGATGTAATTGAATTGAAAACATTTTGTTCTTTTTTGATGTTGCAAATGTAATGACTTAAATTTTTAGAAAACAAAAAATTTAGAAACTTTGTGATTTGTTGAATTATTGATTCCCCAAAATAATCGGCATTCCATCTTTACCGGAACCAATGACAATTACTTTTGAATTGGTTGATTTTGAAAGTTCTAAAGTCGCTTGAATGCCTTTTTCCTGTAGAATTTTATCGGTTAGTGAAGCACTTAAAATTTGATTAGCACGGGCTTTTCCCTCTGCTTCAATGCGTTGACGTTCGGCTTCTTTTTGGGCTTTTTCTAATCGGAATTCGTATTCTAAACTTTCTTGTTCTTGTTTTAGTTTGGTTTCAATCGCTGTTTTAATGGTGGATGGCAAGGTAACATCTCGAACAAGTACTTCATTTAATTGAACATATTGATTGGCCAAAATCTTTTTCGTTTCAGTAAAAATTTCGTCTTGAATAGCATCTCTTTTGGTAGAATACAATTGTTCAGGAGTATATCTTCCTACCACACTCCTGGCAGCAGAACGAATGGCAGGTCGAATCACTCTTTCTATGTAATTTTCGCCTTTTTCCTGATGTAATTTTCCTGTATTTTCATATTGAGGATGAAACCAAGCCGTAGCATCCAATTTGATTTCCAAACCATTGGAAGACAAAACCTGCATTTGTTCTGATATTTCTTGTTGACGAACTTCGTATATAAACACATCATTCCAGGGGGCTACTAAATGAAATCCTTCACCTAAAGGTGGCTGATCAGTTACTACTCCACCAGCAAAGGTTTTGTATAAAACACCCGCTTGTCCTGATCCTATAGTTACAGTAGATTTTGCTATAAAAATGATGAGAAAGATAACGCCAATAATCATCGGAATTAACTTAAAATTGAATGGTTTATTCATAAAAAAGTATTTTGGTTTACTTTTTATACGCAGAAAATGAAAGAAAGTTACAAATGAAAATTCAATTAATGATTGTCGTCTTCTTGCTTTACTTGTTGCATTTCATTATCGTCATTAGTTGCATTTTCCCGAATTTCTGTATGGCGAATTTCCCCACCTGACGTTCCCACAAACTTAGAAAATACCACTCCGGCAACGGCTAATAAAAGTACCAAATAAGAAACCAAACTTGCCTTTGCGTGTTTTTTAGTATTGGCAACTAATCCTGCAATTGATAGTAAGCCTAAAGCATACAACACTTTCATGTACTTTTCAGCCAATTCTTCGTGTTCGTGAATAATGTCATGCGATATGCCTAATTCTTCCACAATTTCCTCGGCTCCTTCGCCGGTCATCATCGTTGCTTTTGCCATGACCATGCAAAAGATAAACATCACATAAGCCGTATTGATTAGAATGGTTTGTTTTTTTATGATTCCGTAAAGTAAAATTGCCGTACCGAAAAATAATCCGATAATCGGAAAATGGTTAAAAACCATGTGTAAATGAGCTTGATTCATGAGATAAATTTTTAAATTAAACACTAACTCCAAAAATATAACCTGCCAAAGCAGAAATGGCCATTGCTATTGTACCCCAAATGGTAATTCTTGCAATGGCTTTATAAATAGCTGACCCTCCTGTTTTAGCGGCTGTTGCACCAAGAATGATCAGAAAAAAAATTGTAAATCCATACAACCAATATTCTATTCCTTTCAAAGGAAGAAATAAGACGACAAAAAGAGGTAAAATTCCACCAACGGTAAATGCGGCACCGGAAGCTAATGCCGCCTGAATAGGTCTAGCTTGACTGATTTCATTGATTCCTAATTCGTCACGAATATGCGTTCCGAGAGCATCATATTCTGTTAATTCTTTGGCCACCAACATAGCGGTTTCTTTTTTTAAACCTCTTTTTTCATAGATTTGAGATAAAATCAAAAGTTCTTCTTGCGGCATTTCTTTTAATTCTTTCTTTTCTCTTTCAATATCGGCCTTTTCAGTATCAGTTTGTGAACTAACTGACACATACTCTCCGGCAGACATTGATAAAGCTCCGGCCACTAAACCGGCAACAGTTGCTAATAAAATTGGTTCTCTTTCTGAACTTGCAGTTGCCACACCAACCGCTAGACTTGAAATGGAAATTATACCATCATTAGCCCCTAAAACAGCTGCACGTAACCAATTACTACGATGAATAAAATGGCTGTCTAAATAATTATCAATTGTGATCATTTATTATAATTTTTTATAACAATTAGTATTCTTTCAAAATTAGTTTGTTAACTCATAACTTCCTTTTGTTACTATTTTTGTATGTTGATTAACCTTATCTGTTGGAATTAACTCCGTAAAATGTTCATTAATTTCACCCACTTTTATTACTTCTTTTTTAAAAACATAGTTTTCTTTATCATTTTGTAATAGAAGTACATAAGAATTATCGTTTTCATGTATAACCGCTTCATTGGGTATACTCCATCCTTTTTTGGTTGAAATTACGATAGTAGCTTCTACAAACATCCCAGATAACAATTTTTCTTTTGTTTCGGGTGATAATGTTCCAAAAACCGAAATGGTTCTGTCTTTATTTTCAATCGATTTACCAACCAATTGTACTTTTGAAGTAAAGACTTCCTTACTTGCCTCCGGTACGGTAAAGGTAATGTTTTGTCCTTGTTTTACGTGCAAAATATCTTTTTCAAAAATGCTTAAATTCAAATGCAAATAATCTGTATTTACAATTTCTAAAATTACATCGGAAGGCGACATAAACATACCAACATTTGCATTCATCACTGTTACATCTCCGGAAATGGGTGCCGAAATTGTAATTTGTGAGGTAAATTTTCCACGCTCAACATTGGCCGGATTGATGTTTAATAACACTAATTTTTCACGTAAACCTTGATACATTCCTTTCGCTTGACGGTAATCACTCTCCGCTTTTAGATAGTTTTTTTGTGATGTGATCTTTTCATTATACAAGGTTTTCTGGCGTTCAAATTCTGATTTCAAATAGTTAATTTGTTCGGCAACTTCGACATAATCTTTTTGTAAATCAAGGTAATCGGTATTTTCTAGGGTAATTAAGGCTTGTCCTTTTGCAACTTTATCACCAACTAATAATTTGGTGGCTTTTACATAACCACCTAAAAATGTGGTTACTTTAGCTCTATATTGTGGTGGAACATCAATTTTTCCGGATGATTTGACTGTCACATCAAAATCTTGTTCTATTGGAGAACCTATTTCCATTTTTGACGATTGAAATTGGGCTACAGTAACCGTAATCAATCCATCATCAATTACTTTTTCTTCTGCTACTTCTTGTTTGCATGAAAATAAAAGTGTTGCTATTGTTGTTATATAAAATAGTTTTTTCATTTGTAAATTATTGTATATTAATATATTGTAAGTCTAATTGCGTTTGATTGTATTGGCTTACGGCAGCTAAATATTCTACCTGTATAGTGGTTGCATTTTCTAAACTTTGTATGAATTGAAAAAAATCAATTTCACCGTGTTGGTAACTCATATTGGCTACTTTAATAATCTCTTGAGAAACTTTTTTTCCGTATTGATTATAATAATCGATGGCTTGGTTATATTGTTCTAATTCGCTGTTTTTCTGGTTGATATGTGCATCCATTTTAATCAATTCATGCTGTTTTTTTTGTTCCCAAGCTTGTGTTTCTAATTTGGCAACTTTAGATTTAGCAACGTTTCCATTAAATAGAATTGGAACAGCAACTCCCACTTGAAATCCATATAACGATTGCGAAATTCCGCTATTTCTTCCTTGAAAATATTCTACATTTACATCGGGTAACCAATTCTGATTTTGGAGCTTTTCATTTGATTTATACTTTTTTGTAACCGTTTCTAAATAAGTATTATACAATTCTTTACTCGAAGTATTTTGTAAAATATTTATTGGCTTAATTTCATTTGTTTTTATACTGATTTTTTCATCCGATTGTACTAAAGCTTGTAATAATTCTATTTGAGCTTTTTTCTCTTTATCTAGTTGCGAAAGCTTGGTTCTAATTTGTCTAAATTTTGCTTCTGCGGTTATTTTTTCCAAGTAATTGGTTTCACCTAGTTCAAATCTTCGGTCGCTTGCTTTAGAGAAATTTTGGTACAAACTATCTAAATAGCTGTACAATTTTTCTTGATGTTGTATATAAATAATTTGATGATATACTTTTGAAACTTCCAATTTGAGTTTGTTTTTTTGCAATTCGTAAGAAGCCTTTTGACTTTCTAATTCTGCTTTATACACCTTTCGTTGAGCACCATAATCCGTTGGGAAAGCAAACGATTGCTGCACTCCAAATACTTTTAAGGGTACGTTATTTAGGGCTAAGTTATTTTGGTCATAACTGTAATACACACTTGTTTTATCAAAAGAATATGCCGTTTTTATTGTTTCATTTGCTTTCTCGATTTGCAATTGTCCGGTTTTTACTAATTTATTGTTTTGTAATGCTTTAGCCATAATTGAATCCAGTTCAGCATTATTTTCTTGAGCATAACCAACGCTTGAAACCAGAAAGAAAAGTAAAATATAAGTTCCACTTACATGCTTTTTAAATTTTGGTTTTTTGAATTCTTTCTCATCAAAAACTTTGAATAAAATAGGCAATACAATCATGGTTAACAATGTTGCTGTGAATAATCCTCCAATAACCACGGTAGCTAACGGACGTTGTACCTCTGCTCCTGCCGATGATGAAATTGCCATGGGTAAAAACCCTAAAGCAGCTGCAGCAGCGGTTAATAAAACCGGACGAAGTCTATCGGTGGTTCCTTTTAAAATGAGTTCGTTTATATCTTTCATGCCGCTGTGTTTTAATTCTTTAAAATGTTCAATGAGTACGATTCCGTTTAGGACAGCAATTCCGAATAAAGCAATAAATCCAACGCCTGCTGAAATACTAAAAGGCAAATCTCGCATCCATAAAAATAACACACCACCTACTGCTGATAAAGGAATTGCAGAATACACCATTAAAGCTTCTTTGATGGATCCAAAGGCAAAATGCAACAAGATAAAAATTAGAAATAAGGCAATGGGCACGGCAATTAACAATCGGGCTTTTGCACTTTGTAAGTTTTCAAATTGTCCGCCATAAGTAACGCGATAGCCTGTTGGTAAATCAATTTTGGTTTCAATAATTTGCTGAACATCATCCACAACACTTTGTAAATCACGATTTCTTACGTTGATTCCCACAATAATTCTTCTATTGGTATTGTCTCTTGAAATTTTAGCGGGACCTTCTGTATATTCGATTGAGGCTAATTCTCTTAGCGGAATTTGCTCACCATTTGGAGTGGAAACATATAAATTTCGCAAGTCTTCAATATCCGTTCTGTTGGTTTTATCTAATCGAATGACCATATCAAAACGTTTTTCACCTTCAAATACGTTACCTACAGTTTTCCCTGCGAAACCTAAAGCAATCATTTCGTTTAAATCGGCAATATTTAAACCATAACGAGCAATTTTACTTCTGTCGTATTGCACAAACATTTGAGGCAAACCTTCCGTTTTTTCGATGATAATATCCGACGCACCCTCCACATTTTTAATGGTTTTTTCGATTTCGTGTGCTTTTTTGGCTAAAATGTCTAAATCTTCACCAAAAATTTTAATGGCCACATCGGAGCGAGAACCTGAAATTAATTCGTTGAAACGCATTTCAATAGGTTGTGTAAATTCGATTTCCATGTTGGGTATTTTCTCCTCTAAAGCTGCTTTAATTTTATCGGCTAATTCATCTTTAGAACTCGCAGAAACCCATTCTGATTTTGGTTTTAGTTTTACAATAATATCACTTTCTTCCATACTCATTGGATCGGTTGGCACTTCGGCAGCACCAATTCTACTGACTACTTGAGAAACTTCCGGAAAATTTTTAAGAATTATTTTTTCAATTTTAGTAGTCGTTTCGATGGTTTTAGAGAGAGAAGTTCCAGTTTTTAAAACGGGTTGAATTACGAAATCACCTTCATCTAACGTTGGAATAAATTCTCCACCCATGGTTGCAAACAATCCAACGGCTAAAAACAATAAGCCAACAGCTCCATAAAGTACTTTTTTTGTATTGCCTAAAGCCCAATTAATTACAGGTAAATACCAAGCATTCAATTTATTGATTAACTGATTGGAAATTGATTTCGGGTTTTCTTCTTGCGGTTTTAAAAACAATGAAGCCGCAACAGGAACGTAAGTAAAACAGAATAGCATTGCACCGACTAAAGCAAAACTAAATGTCATTGCCATGGGTTTGAACATTTTTCCTTCTACGCCCGATAAGGAAAGAATTGGTATAAATACGATAAGAATGATTAACTGACCAAAAATAGCCGAGTTCATCATTTTTGAAGCACTTTTATAGGTAATTTGGTCTATTTCTAACTGACGTTCCTCTTTAGCTAAACCGACTAAATGTCTGGATTTATGTGCAATTTGAAAAGCAATAAATTCAACGATAATTACGGCTCCGTCGATGATAATTCCGAAATCTATCGCCCCTAAACTCATTAAATTGGCATCAATTCCGAAAATATTCATGAACGAAATCGCAAATAACAAACAGAGCGGAATGACAGAAGCCACAACCAATCCTGAACGCCAATTTCCGAGCAATAAAACGACCACAAAAATGACGATTAAACAACCTAAAATCAGGTTTTCTGCAACGGTAAACGTGGTTTTACCGACTAATTCACTTCGTTCTAAAAATCCGTTGATGTAAACGCCTTCCGGTAAAGTTTTTTCAATTTCGGTTACTCTTTCTTTTACATCTTCAATTACTTGTTTTGAGTTGCCACCTTTTAGCATCATTACTTGACCCAAAACCTTCTCGCCTTCTCCATTTCCGGTAATCGCACCAAAACGATTAGCGTGACCAAATTGAACTTTGGCTATGTCTTTAATGTATATTGGCAAACCCGAATCATTTTTAACGACAATATTTTCAATATCTTGAGCGGAATTTACTTTTCCTTCGCCACGAATGAAATAGCTTTGATTGGTTTTTTCAATATAGGAACCACCGGCAATACTATTATTTTTTTCTAATGCTGTAAAAACATCAGTAGTAGAAATGTTCATTGCTTTTAATCTAGCAGGATTGATAGCAATTTCATACTGTTTTAAAAAGCCACCCCAAGTATTGATTTCAACTACACCTTTGATTCCAGATAATTGTCTTTTTACGACCCAATCTTGAATCGTACGCAAATCGGTCACTGAATATTGATTTTTAAATTCGGGTTTAACTTCTAACGTATATTGATAGATTTCGCCTAAACCTGTGGTAATGGGTCCCATTTCCGGTGTTCCAAAACCTTCGGGAATTTTTTCAGCAGCGGTTTTGATTTTTTCAGCAATTAATTGGCGAGGTAAATACGTTCCGATTTCATCCTCAAAAACAATGGTTACAACTGATAATCCAAATTTTGAAATCGAACGAATCTCGGTTACACCAGGTAAATTAGCCATTTCAATTTCAACAGGATAGGTAATATATTGTTCGATATCTTGCGTAGAAAGATTGCGAGATGTTGTAATTACTTGAACCTGATTATTAGTAACATCCGGCACAGCTCCAATTGAAATTTGAAAAACTGAAAACAAACCAAATCCTACAACTCCTAAAGTAAATAAGAGAATAATTAGCTTATTTTTTAAGCTAAAAGCAATGATTTTTTCTAACATTTTGATTAATTTAAGTACATTAAATGTGCTTCTTTCGTTTAAAGAAGAACACAATAGAATCACAAAAATGATTATATGAAATACGAAAATGTTAGGCTATTTTTGGTGGTAACCAAATACTATTGTGTAAGTTAGATTTTAAAGATGGATTATAAAAAAAGCTGTTTTTTATAAAGTTTTGCTCATTAATGATTTGTATTTGGAATTTTTCAAAAGAAACTAATCCGATAACAAAAGAAAAAGTTTCAATTGTTTTAAAAGGCAAATCATGATGGTCGTTTTGATGACAATGTGAATTATTTGAGTAATGTAATTTTATGAATTCAATGAACGAAATAGAGAAATTTGCCTCATCATTTTTATGCTCTTTATAATGTTCCATTAAGTTTGGAACTTTAATCAATTGCCCTATGGATGTGTTCGCACACATAAATATGAAAAGTAAAAAAAAGGCAATTAACTTGTTCATATAGAAATCATTTAAATTTTCATGAAATAGAACTATACAAATTTACGCATTTAAAAAAGGAAAATGCTTAAGAACGGCTTAAGTTTAGTCTTTAAAAATCACACTAAATTTGGTTCCTTGATTTAGTTTACTATCTACTAAAATTTTTATGTTTAACAAATCACTTAGTCGTTTTACAATGGACAATCCTAAACCGGTTCCTTTGATTTCAGGATGATTAGACACATCTGAACGATAAAAAGAATTAAAGATTTTGTTTAAACTTTGTTCAGAAATGCCAACTCCATGATCTTCAATCGTAAAAATAATTTCGTTCTGTTGCTTTTGAAGCTGTAAATTGACCTCACCCTTATCGTTAGAATATTTTAATGCATTCGATATCAGGTTACTAATAATAATTGAAACCAAATAAGTATCCGATTGAATATAAAAATCTTCTGTAAAATAAGTCTTGATTTTTAACTTTTTCAATTCAGATTTTTCAGAAAAGCGAGCTAAATTATCCAAAATTAATGCATTCAAATAAATTAATTCCTGCTTAACATTTTGCTTCTGATTTTCAAATCGAGCCAATAATAACAATTGGTCAATCATTCTATTCAGGCGATCAACTTCATTTACACAAAAACGAATTTTTTCTTTGTATTCTTCTTCATTTCTTGGTTTTCGTATCAATACTTCCATGGTTCCCTTGATAACAGCCAATGGTGTTCTTAATTCATGAGAAGCATCCGAAGTGAATTGCTTTTCTCTATCAATTGCATTTTCAATTCGATTTAACAAGCTATTTATGTTTTCGGAAAGAATGTACAATTCATCTTTATTTTGAGGTAATGGAATTCGTGTTTTTAGATTGTCTCTTGTAATTTGATTAGACGTTTCTATAATGGTTTGAACCGGTTTGATACTTCTACCGGCAAAGAATCGGGCTATTAAAAACAGTAGAAAAAGAATTAGTGGAAAAGTTATATATAAAATATTTTTCAGAATCAATACAATCTCAAAATCTTCCATTGACATGGCCACAATCAAAAAACCAACTACTTTTTTGTTATTTAAGATGGGCGTTTGAATTTGCCTAATTGGTATTGAATTCAAAGAAGAGCTGACAAACTTATCATTATTAGCTTCGTCTAACAATGTTAAATTTTTTCCTTTTAAGTTGGGTGACTTGTCAATTTCATCTCCATTGACGTCATAAAATTGAACAAAAACCGGATTTACACTAATTGAATTATGTTCCCGAGCTCTCCATTGGTCAACTTGAATTAAATAGGTATCGTTATCGTCTGTAGAAACATCGTCTAAATGTTTGGTCAATTCATCATAAATCTCTTCATTAATATGATTATTAACGCTGTACTTGACAACTTGAAAAATAAAAACAAAAACAATACAAATGAAAACTGCACTACTGATAATATAATTAAAAGCAATTCTGTTTTTAAAGGATAAATTTAGTGCTTTAATCATTGGCGATATACCCTACTCCTCTAATGGTTTTAATTAATTCTTGTTCTTTTGATAAATTGAGTTTTTTTCGAATGGCATTCATAAAAACATCTATCACGCCTGTATCGTATTCAAAATGAATGTCCCAAACATCTTCAATGATATTCGTTCTGGTGCATACATGACCTTTGTTTTTAATCAGATAGGCCAATAATTCAAACTCTCTTTGCGTCAAATTTACTTCATTTTTATCTACAAATACCTGAAAAGTATTTTTATCAAGAACAATATTGCCTAACGTTAAGACTTTATTTTCGTTTTTATTTCTGAAATGAATTTTAATACGCTCCAACAATTCTTCAAAAGAAAATGGTTTTTTAATATAATCATTGGCACCGGCTTTTAACCCTTCTATGGTTTCTTGAATTGTATCTTTAGCGGTTAAAAAAAGAATTGGCGTTGATTTATCTTTTTTTCGGATTGCTTCACAAACTTCTAAACCGGATAATTTGGGTAACATCCAATCCAGCAGAATTAAATCGGGTTGCTCAGAAAGTGCTTTTTGTAAACCCGTTTGACCATCAATTGCAATGGAAACAGCATAATTCTCCTCTTCAAGTCCTTGCTTTAAAAAAGAAGCTATTCCGGATTCATCTTCTATAATTAATATATTCATTTCATAAAATATGTTTTCTTTACTCCACCATTACTTTTTGAGAAGAGTAAAATTTGTTATCAAAAACAAGTGTAATTATAAACGTTGCTGTCATTTTTTGAGGCAAAACAAATTGCATTGTGTTTTTTCCCGACTGAAAATCTGTTATCTCGCCTTCACTTAAAATTTTTCCATCGAGCGAGGTAATAAAATAAGATAATTCCGCTTCATAGGGAACTACAAATTCCATGTCTAATTCACTCCCTTTGATTGGATTAGGAGCAATTGCAAATGATATTGGATTTTGACTGTTTTTCACAGGAATTGACATTGATGGCTCTTTAATCAATTTTACTTCGTAAACAGTTGGGTTGGCAGAAGTTGTATTGGTTTGATTTACCGAAAAAGGATTCAAAGAACTACTACTAATTCCTCCCACCAAATGTCCGATAACAAATTCATCACCAGCTATTTCGTCTAATTGGATAACCTCATTGGAATAAGCCGGCAAACTTAAATTCGGAATAAATTCTGCTCCGGCACCGTTTAATAATGGCATTTCTATGGGCAATTTATATTCGTTCAAACTTCCATCGGCACTTCGCGTTACACGGCTAATCGTTTTAACAAATGGAACTAAATTGTCTTGAACTAAAGTAGTTCCATTGTAATAATATTGGCTCATTCCACCAAAAAAAAGATTATGCATTTTGTTCGCTTCGGCTTCAAATAAACCCACTTTACCACAATGATAATGACTCAAATATTGATTGAAAGAAGTTTGTGGAATATGACCGGATGCTTTAATATCAACCGGATATAAAAAAGGTAAATCCTGGTTGATTTGAAAAACGCCGGATGAAATTGTAAATCCTAATTCACCATCCGGAAAAACTTGCGGCATTAAGTTATAATCTCTTCTATGCAAATGAATTGGGTCAGTAATTTGCTCTAACAACGAAAAACTCAATTGATTTCCTGAATTATCAATGTTGAATTTTCGAATTTGATTGGTATAAGTTTGTGTAAAAGTTGGGTTTCCCATCGGGTTATAACGTCCGTCAAAACGATGTCCGCCAATTAAGTAAAAAACATCATTAATTTTGCCTAATTGCCCCCCAGTTACAGCAAATATGGAATTGCTGGTTTGTTTAAAATAGTTTGTAATTGGTGCATTATTAATTACTGCATTAATCAAATTTGGTACATCAATAGCCGTTAATTTATCAAAAGTAATGAGATCATTTGCCGATGCTGAAAAAGCATAACCTCCAATTATGTATAAAGTTGAACCATCTTGATGAAAATTCATATTGGTGGACTGTAGTTGTTCTTTAATTCCGGTTGGTAAAGAAGATAATGACACTGACCAACTCTGTTGTGTCACTTTATCAACCACATAAAGTGATGTATTATTATTAGAAGCCGGAAAAGCATTAAACGGTTGTCTGGCATGCAATCCATCTAATCGTCCACCTATAATTAGCCATTTTCCATCGGATTGACCAAAGGCAAATGAATGCAGTCCGGGCAATCCGCTAATTGAGACAGGATTCAATTCTAATGAATAATTAAAGTCATTTTGAGCAAAATTAACATGTGAAATCAATAATAAGATTGATAAAATATAGGTTTTCATGATTATAATTTTACTCAAAATTACTTCAAAATAAGGGCATTTTATGTCACATATGTTACACAACTATTCCATTACAAATTTTATCCCAAACGAAACTATATCCGCCTCTAAACCATCACTTCTGGAGTAATGATTATACCTAAAATCAATATTCTTTATACCAAATTTCCAAATTTTAGCAGCTGTAAAAATATCCGTGTAATTTACACCAAATCCATATTGATGTGCATCAAATGTTGATAAATCATAATCAGATGTATAAAATTCTTCCGTGGAAAGATGCTGTTCGTGCGGAGCAAAATACTTGGATTCTGATTGCGTGTAAAAACGATACATCGGAAAAATGGTAAAACGATCTGTTATTTTATAAGGCAATTCAATGCTTGCCGTGTGTGAGCTAATGCCCCAATTATCAGTATAGAAACGATAATAGGTTCTGAAAACAAATTTTTCATTGATGTAATAATTCAAACGAGCACCAATTGGCAGCTTGAATCGACTATCCGGTAAGCGTTCAATATCATCCGCTAATTGAAATTCATTGATAAACGAATCATTCACGTCAGCAAAATAAACCCTTTGATACGGTGTAGAAAGTAACCCTTGTTGTTGTAATACATCTACAAAAACTGAAAGTTGTGCACGTTTATTCAATACTTGCGAAAAACTGAAAGAAAGAGCAAATGAATTTCTATTTATTTCTTGGTGAAACACAAAATTGGATGGGCTATAATTCGTATTTCCTATGATTGTAAAATCGTTGAAAATTCCGCCATTTAAATTATTGCCATTATCCGCAAAGTCTTGTAATTCCTTGGGATAAATAGGTTTCCAAGTATCTAAATACACATTTGCGGCAATGCCAACTTCGGTATTTTTATCGTTGAATAATTTAGTTAAACCACCGCCAAAACCAATAGAAGAATAATCATATTCCACAGAACCGGATACATGTGCATTCCAAATCGTATTTCGATCATCCGAACTATGGCTGTAATTGACCACTAAAGTTGTTAAAACATCCTGAGCAGATGCACCCGAACTCGCTTGCCACGGACTGGGCGTTGCACTATCAAATGGATTAATGTTTCCTGATGAAGCCGATGAATAAGCCGAAATACCCATATCAACGGTCAACACATCGTCATCATTTAGTGGAACTGCCACCACAATGGTTGGCGTAATATCGGTTAATTCTTCCATCCCTTTTCCTCCTGAAACAGCTGAATGAATTCCGTCTTGTTTATAATAGCTCATCAGGAAATCTACTTCGATGGATTCCAAAACTCTTTTTTTGTAAACAACCTGAGTTGAATCATTCACTTGAGAAAACCCCAATGATGTGATTAAAAACAAAATGAATGAATAACAATTTTTCATAAAATTTAGAGTGATATTTTTTGAACACAGATTTGAGAAATGGAAATAATGGAAATAAACTTCATGAAGAAAACACTTCATCAATCTCATTTAACCTCTTAAACTTTTAAACCTTTAAACTCTTAAACCTTAAACTAATTACACCCACAACCACCACCGGTTTTACCACCATTGGCTCCTGCTGCAGCTTCTCGATAAACTTGAAAATTGGTTTCAAAACGTTCTGAGGAACGTGCGGCTAATTTCATATCGGGGTCATTTATTTTTTCTTTTTCGTATTCTTTTACTGAATTGCAGGATTGTAATGCGATTAGAACTAGGGCAAGAATTGCAGTTTTTTTCATATATTTTTTCTTTAGACCTCACCCCCAACCCCTCTCCAAAGGAGAGAGGAGCGAGCGAAGAAATTGTTTATTCGTATTTTTTTAAATCAATATTTTTAGAAGTGTGCACCACACCTTTATCATCCACAATAATGCATTCAATTCCTTTAATTTGATTGACTAAATCGAGTCCGACCTCAATGCCGAGAACGAAAATTCCGGTCGCTAGTGCATCGGCGAGTTCTGTGGTTTTTGCAAAAACAGATACACTAACTATTCCGGTAGCAGGATAACCTGTTCTTGGATCTATAATGTGTGAATAACGCTTTCCGTTAAATGTTACATACTTTTCATAACTGCCCGAAGTTTCTACCGCACTGTCTTCTAAAGGAAATGTAGCAAACACTTTATTTTTATTCATCGGATTCACAATGGCTACTGTCCATGGTTTTCCATCAGGTTGTTTTCCCCAAGCAAAGATATCACCCGAAACATTCACAATCCCTGATTTGCAACCACTTTCAATTAGTAACGCTTTGACTTTATCGGCAATATAACCTTGTCCGATGCCGCCCAAACCGAGTTTCATTCCTTTATTTTTTAAGAAAATAGTCGATTCTTTTTCGTTTAAAATGATGTTTTGATAACCAACTTTTGCAACGGAATTTTTAATGGCTTCTTCGGTAGGCATTTCTTTCATGCTTCCGTCGAACTTCCAAATTTTATCCATCGAAGCATACGAAATATCAAAAGCTCCGTTTGTTAGCTTCGAAATTTTAATGGCTCTTTCTATCAATTCAAAAACCTCTTGATCAACTTTTACAGGAACTATACCTGCATTTTGATTGACTTTTGAAATTTGTGTAGTTGGAATCCAATCGGAAATTAAATGTTCAATGCGTTTAACTTCCTCTATTGCTTGACTAATATATTGATTTGCTTGAATGGTATCGGTTGCCACAACCGTCATTTCAAACGGACTTCCAAGCATAAATGTTTTTTTACTATGCACAATTTGAGCCGATGAACTCGACACAATCAACACTAGTAAATATTGAATTAATCTTATCATTTTTTTACAAAACTATGAAGCAATTGAATGTATTCTTCTGCAGAAACGTTTTTAAAACCAGTCATTCCTAACACTTTTCCGTTGGGATCTAACAATACAACCAATGGGAAACTTCCTCCTTTATTATACTTTTCGGCTAACTTTTTATTTTGTTCAGTTAGTTCTGGAGCCAATTGATTTGCCTTTTTCTTTGGAAAATCGGCTTTGTAAGTTACCCAGTTTTTTTCAGCTTCGGATTTAAATTCGTCTGACATCCAAATGTTTTTTTCCAATTTCATACAAGGTGCACACCAATCGGAACCGGAAAAAACCAAAACAATATTTTTGTTTTCTTTGGAAGCAATCATTTTGGCTTCCTCAAAATTAGTTTGCCAATTTTGGGCATAAAAAACACTAATGGTAAAAAAAAATAGAATAGAAATATAACTTTTCATTTGCTTTATTTTGATGTAAAATTAACGCAAATGAAGTCACATTATTCTTGTGAAGAATTCAATTAAGTAAATCTTAAGTTAAAGTAAGCCATTATACTTTCTGATAAACCATTCCGAAGCAAGAGCCAAAGCGATAATGATAAGCAACCAAACCCAATCAATTATCGGTGTCTTTTTTACAATTTCCTTCTGAATAGGTTTGTAGTTTTCATTAGTTAAAAGCGATTGAATTAATTCATCCACTTGATTAGCCAAATAGGCTTTTCCATTCGTGAAATTGGCTAACTGATTTAATTTAGCATAATCCGGATTCACAAATTGTTTTTCGATATCAAAATCTAAGACTTCAAAAAAGCCGGAATAGGAAGTTTTGGAATTGTTTTCGGTTACGGTAAATGAATAATTCCCGGCAGAAAGTCCGTCTAAATTTACTTTATACGAATTGGTCGTTTTCAATAAATCATACGATTTGGTTTGATTAGTTGCTTTGTTTTTTACCGTGATGGATAAACGAGCATTGTCATCAAACTCATAATTTTTATTGAAATATTGAGCATTAATTTCGATAGCATCGCCTGAATTATAGAAGTTTTCGTGCGTTACGACCAATGATTTTCGTGCATTATTGGAAGATAAAAACTGAATGGTTTTATCAATAAAAACATCAAATTTTTCAAAGCTTTGTTGGTCGATGTGGCTTTGCAAACGCCATTTCCATATATTTTCTCCCAATAAAAAAGCAGCACGTTTTCCTTGATTTTCGGTGTATGCCAATAAAGGTGAATCAAGTTCAACGTTGCGAATTCTGGCACCGATTAATTTATCATAATTCGATTTTGACGTTATTGTACCGAACGGATTTTGTAGTGGCGGCAAATTCTCAAATCCAATATTATCAATAGCAAAAAGGTTGAATTGTGAAGAAAAAGTAGACAAATAATCTTCTTGTTGGCCACTCATTTTAAAATCAAAAGTAGTTTGCTGTTGATTTAAAAAATTGAAATCGGTGTTCAATCCCGTAATCATCCAAGTATTCAGATTAGCCAGATTATTTTTTTCGAAAACCGATTTAAATTCAGTAGTTGGTTGATACAAAATCAACACATTAAAATCTTGTAACAAATTGATTTGATTCGGTTTAACAATAGTTACTTTACGTTGTTGATTTGATTCAATCGCACGTTTTAAGGCACCGATATCCGGATGATTCATAGCAGAAACAATTGCAACTTCTGTCTTTTGATCGATGATTTCAACCGCAAAATTCTTGGTGTTGTTGTAAGTGTTTTTTTCCTGTTCGGAAGAAGAAATCGTCGCTTTGAAAACTTGAACTCCCACTTTTTCAGCGGGTAATAAAACAGTGATTACTTTTGATTTTTGACTGTATGAAAAGCTCACATTTTGTTTGCTCAAAACTGAATTTCCTTGTGAAATGGAAAAAGTAGCATTCACATTTTTATTTCCGGAATAGTTGACAAAAACTTCAACCGGAAATTTATTTTTCAAAAACGCATATTTGTTGACATTTAGCTGACTTATTTTTATGTCCAAAACTGCTGTCGTATCGCCCAAAACAATTGGGTAAACTGCTTTGTTTTCGTCAAAAGAATAAATATAATCGCTTCCTTGCGTTTGGTTACCATCTGTTAGTATTACTGTGGGATGATTGACGCTTTTGTGAATACTTTTTAACCCCTTTCCTACTCCATCAATTCGGGTTTGTGTTCCTTTAAAATCGTATGATTCAGAAGATTCTAATTCATTTGAAAATTGATAAGATTGCACATCAAATTTATCTTTTAAATCGGCATTGGATGTCAGTTTTTTATACACTTCTATAGCGGATTCATTCGCCTTCAATTCGATGACTGATGATGAATTATCGACAACAATCGGCAACGGAATTTTAATGGTCTCAAATGATTTTCGGGTGAGAATTGGGTTGATTAATAAAACTAACAATCCGAAAACGGCGATGAAACGCAAAAAAGCCAAGAACCAATTGATTTTTGAATGGGTTTTGGCTTTGTAGAAATACTGAAAAAATGATACACCTCCGGCCAGTATTACTGAAAGTAAAAGCAAAAGGACGGTGGTTGTGGTCATTTTTAGTAATTAGTGATTAGTAATTGGTGATTAGCGAATAACGATAAATCTCCTTTTTAAAAATAAATTTTCTTTTTAGCACTTTTTAGCCCCGATTGCAATGGAAAGCCTTGTGCAGCTTAGGCTGATTTTTTCTTGCTGAACCAAAGCGACCAACTGTCCCGATAGCTATCGGGACTTGGGGCAGCTTAGAAAAAACAGACTGAGCAAACAAGCTTGGAATGGAAAGCGGGATTAGCTTCTTATCAGTTTTCTGTTGTCGGTTGTTTGTTTTCGGTTTTCTTGCCTGCTTCGCAGGAGAATTCTATTTCGACTTCGTCATCTTGCGAATTGACAAACGAGGTGTGAAAACTGTGACTGAAAACTGTGACTGCGACTATAAACTAACTATGTCAACATACCCCCATCTACATTCATAACCTGTCCGGTAACATAAGCACTTAAGTCGGAAGCTAGGAAAAGACAAGCATTGGCCACATCTTCCGGTGTTCCTCCACGTTTTAGTGGGATGGAATCTCTCCAACCTTGTACCACTTCTTCGTTTAATTTTCCGGTCATTTCGGTTTCGATGAATCCCGGTGCGATGGCGTTGCAACGGATGTTTCGCGAACCTAATTCTAACGCAATTGATTTGGTAAAACCAATCATACCGGCTTTTGACGCAGCATAGTTCGCTTGTCCGGCATTTCCTTTCACTCCTACCACAGAACTCATATTTACGATAGAACCTTTACGGTTTTTCAACATTACTTTTTGCACCGCTTTGGTCATATTGAAAACCGATTTTAAATTGATTTCGATGACTTTGTCAAAATCTTCTTCGGACATTCTCATTAAAAGGTTGTCTTTGGTAATTCCTGCGTTGTTAATTAATATATCGATAGTACCGAATTCTGCCAACACATCATCGGCTAATTTTTGAGCTTCATTGAAATCGGCTGCATTTGATTTATATCCTTTGGCTTTAATTCCTAAAGCGTTTAATTCGTTTTCTAAAACCAAAGCTGATTCGGCAGATGAACTGTAGGTGAATGCAACATTGGCACCATGTTGAGCAAAAACTTTAGCGATTCCGCTACCAATTCCGCGACTGGCACCGGTGATGATGGCTACTTTTCCTTCTAATAATTTCATTGTTTAAGTCGTTTGTTTAATGATAAAGCAAAGATAAGAAAAACCTTTTCAGTTTTCGCTTTAAAATAAAAAAAGCCCTACCGAAGTAGAGCTTTTAAAATTTATTCGGATAAATTTTATCCTAAAACCTCTTTCACTTTCTTACCAATCTCAGCCGGAGAATCTACTACATGAATACCATTTTCTCTCATGATTCTTTTCTTTGCTTCGGCTGTGTCATCTGCTCCACCAACGATAGCACCGGCGTGACCCATTGTTCTTCCTTTTGGAGCGGTTTCACCGGCAATAAATCCAACAACCGGTTTGCGGTTACCGTCGGCTTTGATCCATTTAGCTGCATCAGCTTCTAATTGACCTCCGATTTCTCCAATCATCACGATACAATGTGTTTCCGGATCATTCATCAATAATTCAACTGCCTCTTTGGTTGTGGTTCCAATGATTGGGTCACCACCAATTCCGATAGCGGTAGTAATTCCTAATCCTTGTTTTACCACTTGGTCAGCCGCTTCATAGGTTAATGTTCCTGATTTTGAAACGATACCTACATTCCCTTTTTTGAAAACAAAGCCCGGCATGATACCTACTTTCGCTTCTTCCGGCGTAATTACACCCGGACAGTTAGGTCCAACAAGGCGACAATTTTTACCTTTAATGTAATCATAGGCTTTAATCATATCTGCCACAGGAATACCTTCGGTAATGGTAATAATTACTTTAATTCCGGCATCGGCAGCTTCCATAATAGCATCGGCAGCAAAAGCGGGTGGTACAAAAATAATGGTTGTATCTGCACCGGCTTGTTCAACAGCATCTTTTACTGTATTAAAAACCGGACGGTCTAAATGCGTTGTTCCTCCTTTACCCGGAGTTACACCACCTACTACATTTGTGCCATATTCAATCATTTGAGAAGCGTGAAAAGTTCCTTCGCTTCCGGTAAATCCTTGAACAATTATTTTTGAATTTTTATTGACTAAAACGCTCATGATTATGTTTGTTTGTGTTTAATTTTCGAGTTACAAAAGTAATTCTTTCAAATTCTTTTTTTACGTTTTTTTATTTTTTTTTGTAAAATTGCTATACAGATTATTTGATTAAGGCAATTGACTCATTTGATACCCACGGTACAATTTTCCATCTTGTATTTGCCAAATTGCAAAAAAAAAAGCCAAGCGATTAATTTGATTTGGATTTTCTATCGTTGTTCCAAAATGAGTGTAATGTACTGAAACCAAATTGTCTTCGGCTACTATTTGATGAATTTGAACCACAAATGTTTCATACCCAATTTTTAAATCATTCGCCATTTGTAATAATCCTTGACGATCTTTTTTAAGGAAACCTTTGCTGCTATTCCATTCTAATACAACTTCAGGATGCAAAAAAGTATCTAACGTTTTGCTATTATACAAAGCATCCGATTGGTAAAATGATTGAACTAATTCTTTTGGACTCATGTTATTTTAATTTTTCAATTATCTCCGGAATTCGTTTAATATTGGCCAATTGTTTTAACTTCTCACGTGATTCTTCAATAGGTGTACCAAAATAGGTTTTTCCGCCATCCACTGATTTTGTCACACCGGTTTGTCCCATAATCACCGCTTTTGTACCTATAGTAATTCCACTTGTAGTGCCTACTTGACCCCATAATGTTACTTCATCTTCAATGATTACACAGCCTGCAATGCCGGTTTGGGCGGCAATTAAACATTTTTTACCGATAACGGTATCATGTCCCACGTGCACTTGGTTGTCGATTTTTGAACCGGCACCAATGGTGGTGTCGCCCGTTACTCCTCTATCGATTGTACACAACGCTCCAATGCCAACATTATCTTCAATCACTACACGACCTCCGGAAAGCAATTGATCAAATCCTTCAGGACGTTTTTTATAGTAAAAGGCATCGGCTCCTAAAATTGTTCCTGCTTGAATCACCACATTATCGCCAATCACACAATGATCGTAAATGGAAACATTGGCGTGAATTAGACAGTTTTTACCGATTTTTACATTATTCCCAACAAAACAATTCGGTTGAATGATCGTTCCTTCGCCAATTTGAGCCGAAGAAGAAATGGAAACATTCGAATAAACAAACGGTCTAAAATGATTCGTCAATTTATTAAAATCACGAAATGGGTCATCTGAAATCAACAAGGCTTTTCCGTCAGGACAATCCACTACTTTGTTAATCAAAACAATGGTAGCTGCCGATTGAAGAGCTTTGTCGTAATATTTTGGATGGTCAACAAATACAATATCGCCAGGTTCTACCACATGAATTTCATTCATCCCCAGAACCGGAAAATTTTCCTCTCCCACAAATTCACTACCAATGATTTGAGCTATCTCTTTAAGCGAATGTGTTTTTGGAAATTTCATAAAACTTGAAATTTGTTATTAAATTAATATTGCTTTTTGTAATTGATATTGATTATTCTTTCACACGCTCCATATAAGCTCCGGTAGCTGTGTCAATTTTAATTTTATCACCTTCATTAATAAACAATGGAACGTTTACATTGGCTCCTGTTTCTACTTTAGCCGGTTTTGTAGCGTTAGTAGCCGTGTTTCCTTTAACACCAGGTTCTGTATAAGTCACTTCTAAAATAATAGAAGCCGGCATATCAACTGATAAAGGTAAATCGGTTTCCGTATTAATTTGCACCATCACGTTTGTTCCTTCTTTTAATAAATCCGGAGCATCCAATACATCTTTATTCAGTGTAATTTGCTCGAAACTTTCCGTATTCATGAAGTAAAATTCATTTCCTTCAGCATATAAAAATTGAAATGTATGCGTTTCTACTCGAACAACATCAATTTTGTGTCCGGCAGAAAAGGTATTATCCAATACTTTTCCGTTGGTTAAACTTTTTAATTTTGTACGCACAAACGCAGGTCCTTTTCCGGGTTTCACGTGAAGAAATTCGATAATTTTATAAATATCGTGGTTGTGTTTAATACATAGTCCGTTTCTGATATCTGCAGTACTTGCCATTCTTTATTATTTAAATTTTAATTTTAGTTTTTATTTTTTGATGCAAATTTGATTTTCAACTTATACTTTAATAAACTCCGGTATATCCTTTCATCACACCACGCGATGAGTTTCTGATAAATTGAAGAATTTCATCTCTTTCCGGTGAAGCAGCCATTTCGGCTTCAATGATACTCACCGCTTGTGAAGTGTTGTAATTTTTTTGGTATAATATGCGGTATATTTCTTGAATCTCTCTAATCTTTTCAGAAGTAAATCCTCTTCTTCTCAATCCAACAGAGTTAATTCCCACATACGAAAGCGGTTCTTTTGCAGCTTTTGTAAAAGGCGGAACATCTTTTCTAACCAACGAGCCTCCGGAAATCATAGCGTGATCACCGATATTAATAAATTGATGCACAGCAGCTAATCCACCAATGATAGCAAAATTACCAACTGTAACATGTCCGGCCAACGCCACTCCATTTACAATAATGGCATTATCTCCAATATGACAGTCATGAGCCACGTGAGCAGTTGCCATAATTAGACAATTCTTTCCTATAGTAGTTTGTCCGGAAGCGATGGTTCCACGGTTAATGGTTACACACTCACGAATGGTAGAATTATCCCCGATTATCGCCAAGGAATCTTCACCTCCAAATTTTAAATCCTGAGGGACGGCTGAAATGACAGCTCCCGGAAAAATATTGCAGTTTTTACCGATTCTGGCTCCTTCCATGATGGTTACATTAGAGCCTATCCAAGTACCTTCACCGATCACTACATTATTATGAATGGTTGTAAACGGATCAATTACCACATTTCGTGCAATTTTTGCTCCGGGGTGTACGTATGCTAAAGGTTGATTCATAGTTAAATTGTTAGTTCTTTTTTGCAATTTGAGCCATTAGTTCAGCTTCTGCGACCAATTTTCCGTTGGCATAGGCATTGGCTTGCATATGACAAATTCCTCTTCTGATGGGAGAAATCAAATCACATTTAAAAATCAATGTATCTCCCGGCAACACTTTGTGTTTGAACTTTACATTGTCTATTTTCATAAAATAAGTAAGGTAATTTTCGGGATCGGGAACAGTACTTAGGACTAAAATTCCTCCGGTTTGAGCCATCGCTTCTACAATCAAAACACCCGGCATCACCGGAGCATCAGGAAAATGCCCCACAAAAAAGGGCTCGTTCATAGTAACATTTTTTAAACCAACAACATGTTGTTCAGTCAATTCAAAAATTTTATCTACCAACAAAAAAGGCGGTCTATGAGGCAACATGGCCATGATTTTATGTATATCCATCAAGGGCTCCTGATTTAAATCATAACAAGGAACTTGATTTCGTTGTTCAATTTTAATAATTTTTGCAAGTTTTTTTGCAAACTGTGTATTTACAAAATGACCGGGTTTATTAGCAATCACTTTTCCTTGAATTCGAGTTCCAATCAAAGCTAAATCACCAACTACATCTAATAATTTATGACGAGCCGCTTCATTAGGATAATGCAAAGTTAAGTTGTCTAAAATTCCATTAGGCTTAACTGAAATATTATCTTTTCCAAAAGCTTTGCGAAGATTATGCATTGTTTCGACTGAAATCTCTTTATCAACGTATACAATCGCATTATTCAAATCGCCACCTTTAATCAAACCATTATTCAATAGTGATTCTAATTCATGTAAAAAGCTAAACGTTCTTGCATCAGCAATTTCAGTTTTAAATTCATGAATGGATTTTAAAGTGGCATTTTGTGTACCTAATACTTTCGTACCAAAATCAACCATAGTGGTAACTTGATACGTTTCACAAGGCATAACTAAAATCTCACTTCCGGTTGTTTCATCCGTATAAGAAATTACCTCTTTTACAACATACACTTTTCGATGGGCATCTTGTTCAATGATATCGGCTTGTTCAATGGCTTCAACAAAAAATTTCGAAGAACCGTCCATAATTGGCGGTTCAGAAGCATTTAATTCAATAATCAGATTATCTAAATCACATCCTACACAAGCCGCTAATACGTGTTCAGAGGTTTGAATTTTTACAGCGTTTTTTTCAAGATTCGTTCCGCGTTGAGTATTCACCACATATTGAGCATCAGCCTCAATTATAGGATGACCTTCTAAATCTACGCGTACAAAAGTAAAACCATTGTTAACCGGTGCCGGTTTAAAAGTCATTGTTACTTCCTGACCGGTATGCAAACCCACTCCGGTAAGGGTTATTTCATTTTTAATGGTTTTTTGCTTTACCAATTGTGACATTATTCTTTAGTTATTGATTTTTTAATTTCATTGATATCATTTACAATTTTTGGTAGGTTTTTAAAATGAACATACGACTTATTGTAATCTCCATAGTTGAAAGATGGTGATCCTTGAACCGTTTCGCCATCTTTTAAATTTTTACCAATACCGGATTGAGCTTGGATGCGAACACCATCACCTAGTGTCAAATGACCGGCAATTCCCACTTGTCCGCCAATGATACAATTCTTCCCGATTTTAGTTGAACCGGCAATTCCGGTTTGTGCGGCTATAACGGTATTTTCACCAATCTCAACATTGTGTGCAACCTGAATTTGGTTATCTAATTTCACTCCTCTTCGAATGATGGTCGAACCTAATGTGGCTCTATCTATTGTTGAACACGCTCCTATTTCCACATTATCTTCAATGATAACATTGCCAATTTGTGGAACTTTGTTGTACGTGCCATCTTCATTTGGAGCAAATCCAAAACCATCGGAACCTATTATTGTTCCTGAATGTATGGTACAATTTTTTCCAATCTCAGTTTCAGAATAGACTCTTGCTCCCGCAAAAAAGACACAATTATCACCAATCACCACATTATCACCGATAAAACTATTGGGATAAATCTTTACATTATCGCCAATTTTTACATTTTTACCAATGTAACAAAAACTACCTAAATACAAACCTTCTCCATATGAAACCCCTTCTGATACAACAGAGGGTTGCTCAATTCCGGATTTCATCAATTTAACTTGATTGTAATATTCCAATAATTTTGAAAAAGATTTATAGGCATCATCCACTTTAATCAGCGTTGCCGATACTTCAAATTCCGGCTCAAAAGATTTATTTACAATAGCAACTGAGGCCTTTGTGCTGTAAATAAAATTGAGGTATTTTGGATTTGCTAAAAAAGTAAGAGAACCTTCAGAACCTTCTTCAATTTTAGACAATTTAAAGACTTCAATATTTGGATTTCCAACTACTTCGCCTTCTAATATGGATGCTATTTGTATTGCAGTAAATTTCATTCCGACAAAAATATAAAAAAGTACCTAAAATTTGTTAAATTCTTTTAGTACTTTTGGATAACAAATATAATATTTCGTAACAGGTTTTGAGAACGCTCTCGAATTTAATTGATCCGAAGACAAAACAACTTCTTCAACTGTTCGGTCTTTCTTTACTATTTTTATAGGTTGATCTTCTTTATTATACCCCAACGTTTTTACTTTCCCTTTAAACACAAAGTAATCTGATTCTGAATTATTTATAGGATAAATTGCAGTTAGTTTTTCTTTAAGATAATCAAGTTTTTCCTTACTGAATTTTTCTTTGTCTAACGAAATTTTCAACAAGTCACGATGAATAATCATTTTACTTAAAGAACTTAAGATAAAATCATCATGAAACTGCCAACTTTTCAAAGCACTCATAATGTCAAAATCATCTAATTGCGAAAATTTTATCACCACATCTTCATTGAAATCTTCCAATTCAATTTTGTGACTTAAAAAAAAGTGTAATGGTTTTGAAGCTTCTAATTCAATTCCTTTTTGCGTTAATTCTTTGGCTCTTTTTAATACTTTGGTCAAGATTAATTCTGCTACCAAACTCGTTTTGTGCAAATAGGCTTGCCAATACATTAATCGTCTGGCCATTAAAAATTTTTCAACGGAATAAATTGCTTTTTCTTCTACCACTAATTCATCTTTTTCAACTTGTAGCATTTGAATTAATCGGTCCGAATTAATGTTTCCTTCTGCCACACCGGAATAAAAACTATCTCTTTTCAAATAATCCAATCGATCCATATCGAGCTGACTGGAAATCAATTGCAACATGAATTTTCGATGGTATTCTCCTTTAAAAATCTGAATAGCCAACGTTAATTTCCCTTCAAAAAAATCATTTAATCGGTTCATCATCAACAATGAAATCTCTTCATGATGCACATTTTCAACAATACTTTGCTCTAAAGCATGGGAAAAGGGACCGTGTCCCACATCATGTAACAAAATGGCAACATACAAAGCTGTTTCTTCTTCTTTACTGATGGTAACTCCTTTGTATCGCAAAACTTCTACAGCTTTTTGCATAAGATGCATCGCTCCTAACGCATGATGAAAACGAGTATGATGAGCACCGGGGTACACCAAATAAGATAATCCCATTTGTGAAATTCTTCGTAAACGTTGAAAATAAGGATGTTGAATTAAATCAAAAACCAATTCGTCGGGAATGGTGATAAAACCATATATAGGGTCGTTGAAAATTTTTAATTTATTGGTGTAACTCACAACATTTTAATTGGGCAACAAATATACTGATTTTTAAAATGGAAATAATCACTGATTTTTTACAATAACTTTAGTACTTCTTACGTTCGATAATTGTTAAATTGCACCAAATTCAGATTGCAAAATAATCTTAAACATTACCTACGAAATATAGTAAAAACATCACACATGACAAAAATAAAAATCCTTTGGGTAGACGATGAAATTGATTTGTTAAAACCACATATTCTCTTTTTAGAAAACAAAAATTATGATGTAACGACTTGTAATAATGGTAGAGATGCCATTGAAATCTTTGAAGAAAACCAGTTTGATATCGTCTTTTTAGATGAAAACATGCCCGGTATGAGCGGTTTGGAAACCCTTTCTGAAATGAAAGAAAAAAAATCTTCCATTCCGGTTATCATGATTACAAAAAGTGAAGAGGAACATATCATGGAAGAAGCCATTGGTTCAAAAATTGCCGATTACCTCATAAAACCCGTAAATCCGAATCAGATTTTATTGGCGTTGAAAAAAAACCTCGACCATTCTCGTTTGGTAACTGAGAAAACCACACTGGATTACCAAAAAGAGTTTCGAAAAATTGCGATGGATTTAGCTATGGTTAATTCTTATGAAGATTGGGTGGAATTGTATAAAAAATTACTGTTCTGGGAAATTGAATTGGAAAATATTGAAGACCAAGGCTTAATTTCCATTCTTGAATCACAAAAAACGGAAGCCAACAGCCAATTTGGAAAATTCATAGAGAAAAACTACGAAAAATGGTTTGAAGACAAAGCAGACAAACCGGTTTTATCACATAAATTATTCAGAGAATATGTGGTACCGGAAATTGTTAAAAAAGATAAACCTATTCTTTTTGTGGTCATTGATAATTTGCGTTACGACCAATGGAAAGCGTTTGAAAACGTAGTCAACAACCATTACAAACCCGAAAAAGAAATGGCCTATTTTGCGATGCTGCCCACCGCTACTCAATATGCCAGAAATGCTATTTTTTCAGGATTAACTCCTTTAGAAATGGAAAAACAATTTCCGCAATACTGGAAAAATGATGTTGAAGAAGGAGGAAAAAACCTTTACGAAGGTGAATTTTTAGAAGCTCAATTAAAACGTTTAGGTCTAAAAATTAAGAGCGAATACTACAAAATCACCAACTTCAAAGACGGTAAAAAGTTAGTAGAGAATTTCAAAGGATTAAAAAACAACGACTTAACTACCGTTGTCTATAATTTTGTGGACATGCTTTCTCATGCCAAAACCGAAATGGAAGTAGTAAAAGAACTCGCCTCTAATGACAAAGCCTACCGATCCTTAACCTTGAGTTGGTTTAAAAATTCTCCACTGCTGGAAATGATTCAACTAGGTCAACAAATGGGTTTTAAACTCATAATTACAACCGACCATGGCACCATCAACGTAAAAAATCCATCCAAAGTAATTGGTGATAAGAACACCAGTCTCAACCTTCGTTATAAAACCGGTCGTAGTTTAACCTTCGAAGACAAAGATGTGTATGCCGTTAAAGACCCCAAAAAAATCGGTTTGCCCGCTATCAACATGAGCAGCTCGTTTATCTTTGCTAAAAATGATTTGTTTCTAGCTTATGTAAACAATTACAACCATTACGTGAGCTACTATCGAAATTCATATCAACACGGAGGAATTTCATTGGAAGAAATGATTGTGCCGTTTTTGGTGTTTAATCCGAGGTAGTTGGGAGTTGCAGTCGCAGTTGACAGTCGCAGTTGGGAGTTTACAGTTGGGAGTTTAACAATGCTAATTTAGTAAATTTGAATCTGCTTTAATCTCGCTACAGCGAAGCTATTAAAATCTATACAATCCGTCCAGATAACTATCGGGGCTTTGTGGTATTATCACCGCTCTAAAAAAAAAGAGGAAAACTGAAACCGATAAAATTCACTAAGTTTGCTATTTGAATAAAATTGTATGTTCAACTAAACGTGAAAAACTAAAATGCAGTACCAATTTCAGCTCCACGAAATAGACAAAGTCGCTCAAGAAGTACTCCACCAACATCCGGAAAAAGTTATCCTTTTTAACGGACAAATGGGTGCCGGAAAAACCACTTTTATCAAAGCGTTATCCAAAGCACTTGGTGTGCAAAACGCCACCTCCAGCCCTACTTTTTCGTTGGTAAATGAATACGAAATCCCAAATGGTTTGGTCTATCATTTTGATGTATATCGCCTCAAAAATGAAACAGAAGCACTTGATTTTGGTATAGATGATTATCTTTATTCCGGACATTGGTGTTTTATTGAGTGGGCGGAAAAAATTCCAAACCTCATTCCAGAAAAACATAGTGTGATTACGATTGAAATTTTAGAAAATGGAAATAGAATATTAACTTTAATGTAATTATTTTCAACCTCCTTAATGAATCTTAATGCCTTAATGGTTTAAAAAAAATCTCAAAAAATAAATGTTTAAACTATTCCACTTTCTATTTCCAAAATAATTCCTAACTTAGACACTAATTTTTTTAGCATCGTTTATGCCGCTTACTCCTTTTTCAAAACAACAATTGCTTCCTCAGGAGGAAAAATTGGAAGTCGCACGACACAAAAGCGAATTGTTCATCGGAATTCCAAAAGAAACGTCCTATCAGGAACGCAGAATTTGTTTGACACCCGATGCCGTCAATTCTTTAGTGTCGCACGGACATCGTGTATTGATGGAGTCAGGAGCCGGAGAAAGTGCGAGTTATTCCGACAAAGAATACAGTGATGCCGGGGCAGAAATTACCCAAGATCCGAAAAAAGTTTTCGGTTGCCCCATGATTTTGAAAGTAGAACCGCCTACTTCTGCAGAAATTGAAATCATCAATCCCAATACAATTATCATTTCGGCGATTCAGCTGAAAACGAGAAAAAAAGAATATTTTGAAAAATTAGCCAAGAAAAAAATTACTGCCTTTGCTTTTGAATTCATCAAAGACGATGATGGCTCCTACCCTGCCGTAAAATCACTCAGCGAAATTGCAGGAACCGCTTCCATCTTAATCGCTGCCGAATTGATGATTAACAACCAATTTGGAAAAGGCTTACTTTTTGGCAACATCACCGGCGTTGCTCCTACTGATGTCGTTATTATTGGTGCCGGAACCGTTGGCGAATTTGCCGCAAAAACCGCACTTGGTTTGGGAGCTAATGTCAAAGTATTTGACAACTCCATTACTAAATTGCGTCGTTTACAAAACAATTTAAAACATCCGATTTTTACTTCTACCATTCAACCGAAAGGTTTGCTAAAAGCGTTACGCCGTTGTGATGTAGCGATTGGTGCCATGCGAGGACAAAACCGCACACCTGTGGTGGTGACCGAAACCATGGTAGAACACATGAAAAAAGGAGCCGTAATTGTCGATGTGAGCATTGATACCGGCGGTTGTTTTGAAACCTCTGAAATCACTACGCACGAAAAACCTACGTTTATCAAAAACAACGTGATACATTATTGTGTGCCAAATATTCCGTCGCGGTATTCCAAAACGGCTTCGCTTTCCATCAGTAATATTTTGACCCCTTATTTGATTCAGATTGCGGAAGACGGCGGTGTGGAAAGTGCCATTCGTTGTAACCGTGGCTTGAAAAACGGACTCTACTTTTACCATGGTATTCTAACCAACAAAGCGATTGGCGATTGGTTTGATTTACCCAACAGCGACATTAATTTGATTGTATTTTAAGGAATTTGTGCGTATTTTTGTGGCTTAATTTAGTATCATGAAATTCTATCAACGGCTTGCTTTTTTTCTATTTGGTTTATTGATTGGCGTCATTTTTTTGGTGTATTTTTTGGGTGCAAAAGCCGAATCCAGAGGGGTTGCGTTTTGTTATTTGCCCAATTGCCGTGTGTTGAAAGACATTCGAACCAAGCCTTTTCACTATTCCGAAAAAGCATCGCTCGTATTGGCTGAAACATGGATTGACACCATCGATATCAAAAATACGCTGACCCACGGCGAAGTAGATTTCAGTCAAAGTAATGTAAAAGTGGGCAATGCCAAACGCTACCGCATCGAAGGAAAAACCATGAAACAAGAACCGATTGTGCTTTCAATTCTCAACTATCCTGATAAAGCGGAATTGGAATCGATAGAGAGAAAATAAGATGGCTTGTGTCAAATTATTATCTCACAAAAAAAACCACCATTCCAAATCAGCGAGGCTTTTTCATAAACAATATTTCTACCTCGAATAATTCGGAGCTTCTTTTTTAATCGTTACATTGTGTGGGAGGCTTTCCCCTATTCCACTCGTGGTGATTCGTATAAATTTTCCGGAGGCTTGTAAAGTTGGGATGTCTTTGGCAACGCAATACCCCATTCCGGCACGCAATCCGCCTATGAATTGTTTTGATATTCAATAGCTTTTATCTGTTTTCTTTTAAAGATTTTAGTATATTTGTTTGAGAGATTTAAATTTATTATTCATTTAATTTATGCTTTTCAAACTAAAAATCAAATATATAAATTAAAAAATTTTCTAATCATGAAAAACTTTTTCAAAACAACATTATTAATTTTTGCTTTCGTTATTGGTGGCATAATTTTTCAAATTAGCTGTTCAAATGAAAATCAAACTAACAGTTCAGCTAATTCTACTCAATTGAACAAAATAATTTTCACTAAAGGAGCAGGATTCAATCAAACAATTTGGATATGTAATTATGATGGGACAAATTTAACACAGATTCCTATATTACTTCCTCCAGATGTTACTTTTAATGGAACAAATGGAAATGCCTATCCAAGATTATCTCCAGATGGTCAAACAATTTTCTTTGTAACTTTTAACATGAGTTCAGGTGATTTTGTTATTTATTCTTGTGATATTACTGGTAGTAATTTACAAGTTGTTCACAATGCAGGTCAGTCAGTCTTAGGAATTGGTAGTGTAAATTAGAACAAAAAATTATAGTTGGAAATGATGTCTTGAAGTTGAAATTGAAATTATTAATAAATAATGAAATTTAATCATTATTTGAAAATATTTAGTACAGAATTTCAAAAATAAACTGAAAGTTCGAATAGAAAGGAATAAATTTTATTGCAAAATTGTAATTTTAAAATTTTATAATTTGATGTAAAAAATGATTGCACAAAGTTTCCCTTTGTAAAACTAAAAAAATACTTTACTTTAAATATAAATATACAAAATGCCCGCCAAACCAAGTCAGCGAGGCATTTTTTTATAAAACAAAATCTTTCTACCTCGAATAATTCGGAGCTTCTTTTGTAATCGTTACATTGTGTGGGTGGCTTTCGCCTATTCCGCTTGTAGTGATTCGTATAAATTTTCCGGTGGCTTGTAAAGTTGGGATGTCTTTTGCTCCGCAATACCCCATTCCGGCACGCAATCCGCCAATGAATTGTTGCATGCTTTCGTTTAACTCACCTTTATACGGTACGCGGCCTACAATACCTTCCGGTACTAATTTCTTCACATCGTCTTCCACATCTTGAAAGTAACGGTCTTTTGACCCTTCCTGCATCGCTTCCATCGAACCCATTCCACGATATGATTTGAATTTTCTTCCTTCAAAAATAATGGTTTCACCCGGAGATTCTTTGGTTCCGGCTAATAATGAACCCAACATTACACAATCTGCACCGGCAGCAATCGCTTTAGGAATATCACCCGTATACCGAATTCCACCATCCGCAATCACGGGAACGCCGCTGCCTTTTATCGCCGCTGCCACTTCCAACACCGCAGAAAACTGTGGAAATCCAACACCTGCCACCACTCGCGTCGTACAAATAGAACCCGGTCCGATACCTACTTTCACCGCATCTGCACCGTTTTCAACCAAATATTTTGCCGCTTCAGGAGTAGCAATATTTCCAACTACTACATCCAAATCCGGGAATTTCGCTTTCACTTGTTTTAAAACGGTCACAACACCTTGTGTATGTCCGTGAGCCGTATCGATAATTACCGCATCTACACCGGCATTTACCAAAGCAGTAGCACGTTCCAACGCATCTGCCGTTACACCAAGTGCAGCTGCTACTCGCAAACGACCAAATTTATCTTTATTCGCAATCGGTTTTTGATTCAGCTTCGTAATATCTCGAAACGTAATCAAACCTATTAGCTTGAATTGGTTATCGACTACGGGTAATTTTTCAATTTTATTTTGCTGCAAAATGCCTTCTGCTTCTTGCAAGGTAGTTCCTTCGGCAGCAGTAACCAGATGTTCAGACGTCATCACTTCCAAAATCGAACGCGAATTAATTTTCTCAAAACGCAAATCACGATTCGTCACAATCCCTTTCAAAATGCCATTTTCATCCACCACGGGAATACCGCCAATACTAAACTCACGCATGGCCGATTTGGCATCGCCTACGGTTGCCGTCAAAGGTAACGTTACCGGATCAAGTATCATTCCGGCTTCAGCACGTTTCACTTTTCTGACTTTGGTGGCTTGTTGTTCAATCGTCATGTTTTTGTGCAAAACGCCAATTCCGCCTTCTTGAGCCATTGCAATGGCCATCGAACTCTCGGTCACCGTATCCATCGCAGCCGAAACAATAGGAACATTTAGCGTAATATTTCTCGAAAATTTAGATTGAATACTAACCTCGCGGGGCAAAACTTCAGAATAATTAGGAATCAGCAGAACATCATCGTAGGTTAATCCTTCACCGATGATTTTAGTGGTGTGTGCGTTCATGTTGCAATTTGTAGTTAAATTGCGTGCAAATATACGAAAAAACACGAATGATTTATTCTTCTACTCTACTAAATTTAGATGGACGGTCGTTTCGTACCAAAAAGTAGGAAACAATGCAATAATAGGTAGCCAATTGAAAAAAGACATTGATGTAATGAAACATTTCAATCGGTTCAATAAAATGGTAAAATGCATAAAAAACATCCGAAATTACAATGCTTAACGCTATAATTGAAAAATACAACGCTTGTTTTGATGCTTCCGAGAAAAAGTTGTACAAGGCAATTTCGGTCAACAACAACAGGGAAAGTCCATATATTACGAACATCCCATAACTGATTATTCCGTTGGGTTCAATCAAATCGATGATGGAATACAAAACATACACCAAAGCACCTATTCCAATAATGATTTGAAATAGAGAAATCAATGAAAATTGCTGAGGAATTCTGTCTTTTATACCATAAAAAATTAAAATCACATAGCATATAAAGAAACAAACCAAGGCATAATAAATGGGGATATTATCATTAATCAACAACATCATATCGCCCACAAAACAGGCAATAAGTGAAATGATCAACCAATTATTCACCCTCCTGAAACGGTACTGTAAATAGTAAAACATTATGGAAGGAACCACCATCGGTTTTACATAAAATTCCAATTGTTCCCATTTAAAAATAACGGATAACAGTACAATGATACTGGAGGCAAAATATAAAAAAATGGAAGGCTTTACGTTATTCATGCCCCAAATGTAGAAAAATTTTTCATTCGTTTATTGTTTATTAGCTTTTCCGTCTTTCCGCTACAATTTTGTTTGTTCCGGTTTGTTTTTCTACAAAAATCGGGAGAGCTTCCGGTGGTCGCTTCCCCATTTTAAGAAAAACTAAACCGCAACGGCACAAAGATTTTTGCTGCAATACGGGCTAGGGAATTGTGCAGTAAAAAAACATTTTTCCAATCTTAGAAAAATATCATTCGTTACTAATCAGCCAATTGATAACTTTTGGATATATTTCTATTTTAGAATTTTTCGATAAAATTATGCGTGAATGATTGTAATCTTCAAGATTTCCGTTCGATAAGCTACAACATTCAAAAACATTTTTTCCATTTTCAAATGCGTTTAAAAAAGTTTCGCATGCTTTTGGAGGAGAAATAAATTTATCATTTATTGAACAAATGGAATAGATTGGCATTCTTAGGGTTTTCATTTTGGGAAAATAATCAATGTCTTTTCCTTTAAAATTACTTTTTAAATTCCAATTAAACCATTGCCGCATAGTAAAATATGTTTCATTATGATTTCCAATTTTTAAAATTTTGCCCGGAACAATTCCTAATAAACTACACGAATACTTAGCCACTACAAGCTTGGTATAATTTAATTTTGAATAGCTTATACTAAATGCTTGACAAGAAAACAGCACGATTGAATCAACATATTTTTGAAAATTTGTATACTGCAACAAGAACATCGTCAAGCAAATTCCTCCACCGCTGTGGGTTATGCAACTCAATTTAGTAAATTTCAACTTATGGACTAAATAGTCAAATGAACTGTAAATATCATTTAAAGCGATGGTTTCAAAATCAAATTGAGTAGTCGATTTTGAACTATTTCCATGACTTCGCCATTCTAAAACCCAGCAATTGTATCCGTTTTCTACTAAAAAATCAGCCAATCCTATAACTATTTTTTTATCCGAAAAAGTTCCGTGAGTCAAAAAAACATTCTTCTCGTTAGTTTGATTGGCAATTTTCCAAAGTACCACTTTTGCTTTGTCCGGAGTAATTAATTCAATTGGCTCATGTATTCGTTTCATTAGATAAAATAATTGACAAACTTTTGAAATTCTGAATTTAACTAACCATTAATCATCCCCAAAAAATCATCTTCACTAATAATCAGAATTTTCAATTGATTGGCTTTTTCTAATTTGGCAGATTTAGCTTTTAAGAAAAAACTAACTTTAATTAATCCTTGAACCCTCAATTTTATAAAACATTTTTCAGCTCTGTTATTTATTCTTGAATTCTATTTTTCAAATCCATACACGAATGCAAAAATCTCGTAATTTCAATTTCTTTCTCGCTCAACTTTCTGTAAAAAATTATATGTTGACCAGATTTATAACCAAAAATTTCTAAACTTATCTCATTATAGTTTTTTCCATAGTCTTGATTCTCAGCTAATGTTTGACAAGCTTCTAGTAGTTCATGATAATATTTGTCAGCTTGATTTTCGGACCAAACTTCAAATGTGTAATCCCAAATCTTGGTTAAATCGTCAACAGCTTTATTGGTAATAACATATTTAGCCATTTCTTTTTTTGGCTTTTAGAGATTCAAGATGTTTTTTAGGATCAAAATCTTTTGCTATTCCGCTTTCAATTCCTTCGTTTATAGCTTTTTTCAGAGCACTAATTTTATTTTCTTCTTCTTCCAATAATCTTAATCCGGCTCGAATGACTTCGCTTGCATTTTTGAATCTACCTTCGGAAACTCTGCTATCGACAAAATTTTCAAAATAGTTTCCAAGTGAAACAGATGTATTACGTCCCATAATTTTATTATTTTTCGTAAAGTTACCAAAATTTGGTAACAATCAAAAAAAGTTTCGTGTTTTTTGTAAATCTAAAATTATAGTTTGCTATGAAATACCATCAAATGCAAACAACATTTTTAATTTATTTACAAATTAAGAAATTGTTTCTCATCGATTTAAACCATTTTAATTTTAATTTTAATTTAAAATTCATTTATTGCTAACTCCCAATCATCCCCAAAAAATCCTCCTCACTAATAATCGGAATTTTCAATTGATTGGCTTTTTCCAATTTGGCTGGTCCCATATTCGCACCGGCAACTACATAATCGGTTTTAGCTGAAATGGAACTTCCTACTTTTCCGCCGTTGTCTTCGATAGCTTTCTTTAAATCATCACGGGAAAATTTTTCAAAAACTCCTGATACCACAAAGGTTTTTCCCTCCAAAATGGCACTCACCACCGTAGATTTCGATTCGTCAATAGCCATTTGTACACCGGCTGTTTTCAATCGGTCAATCGTGTCGCAATTGTCCTGGTTTTCAAAAAACTCGATAACGCTCTGAGCAATTTTATCTCCAATTTCATCCACCAAAATCAAATCCATTAAACTGGCGGTGGCAATGGCATCAATATTTTTGTAATGTTTGGCTAATTTTTTAGCAACGGTTTCACCCACATACCGAATACCTAACGCATATAAAACCCGTTCAAACGGAACTTCTTTGGATTTTTCAATTCCGTTAATCAAATTCTCCGCACTTTTTTGAGCCATTCGCTCCAACGGAAGAATTTGTTCGATTTTTAAATCATATAAATCGGCATAATTTTTCACTAAACCATTTTGATAAAGCAATGCCACCGTTTCGCCTCCCAATCCTTCAATATCCATCGCTTTTCGGGTGATGTAATGCTGAATACGACCAATAATCTGTGGCGGACAACCATAAAAATTCGGACAATAATGATTGGCCTCGCCTTCTTTTCGTTCTAAAGTCGTTTGACATTCAGGACAATGCGTGATGTAGTGCGTAGGTTCAGTTTCATTGCCACGCTCGGCTACCGCAATAATTTTCGGAATAATTTCACCCCCTTTTTCTACAAAAACTTTATCACCAATGCGAATGTCTAATTTTTCAATTTGGTCGGCATTGTGCAACGAAGCTCTTTTGACAATTGTTCCTGCTAATTGTACCGGTTCTAAATTCGCCACCGGAGTTATCGCTCCCGTTCTTCCCACTTGATAGGAAATGGAATTTAGTCGCGTAGAAACTTGCTCCGACTTAAATTTATAGGCCATAGCCCAACGAGGTGATTTGGCCGTATAACCCAACTCGTCTTGGTATTGCAAACTATTGACTTTAATCACCACTCCATCGGTTTCATAGGGTAAATCGTGACGGTGAACATCCCAATAGGCAATATAATCCAATACTTCTTGCATATTTTTGGCCAATTTGGATTGAGAAGGAACTTTGAATCCCCAATCCCGTGCGGCTTGTAAGCCTTCAAATTGTGTTTGAAACGGCAAATTATTCCCCACAATAAAATACAACAAACATTCTAATGGACGTCTAGCTACTTCAGCACTATCTTGCAATTTTAAACTTCCGGAAGCGGTATTTCTGGGATTGGAATAAGGTGTTTCACCTATTTCAATCAATTCCTGATTCATTTTTTCAAATCCGGCAAAAGGCAAAATGATTTCTCCCCGAATATCGAACTTCGGCGGATAATTTCCTTTTAATTGCAAAGGAATCGAACGAATGGTTTTGATGTTGTTGGTCACTTCATCGCCTTGAAATCCATCGCCTCGCGTGACCGCTTTTTTCAATTTTCCGTCTTCATAGGTGATGCTGATAGAAGCTCCGTCGTATTTTAATTCACACGTATATTCCAATTCCACATTGCCCAAAATCTTTTGAATTCGAACTTCCCAGTCCATCAAATCTTCCATAGAATAAGAATTATCCAACGAATACATCCGATGTTCGTGTACCACCGTATTGAAATTTTTGGTGATGCTCCCACCTACGCGTTGCGTTGGCGAATTTTCATCAAAAAACTCAGGATGTTGGTTTTCCAAATCTTGCAATTCTTTCAATAACTGATCAAATTCAAAATCGGAAATGGTGGGTTTATCCATCACATAATAGTTGTAATTGTGTTGGTTAAGAGTTTCACGAAGGGATTGAATTTTGTTTTGGACGTTCATTTTTTATAGGTGCTAAGGTTCTAAGTGGCTAAGGTACTGAGGTTACTTTGCGTTTACGATGTTATCAATTTGTTGGTACAATTGGCCATCACTTAAAATTGCACCTTGTTGGATGATGTCAAAAATGGCGGCATTTCGTTCGCCTTGGTATTCTTTTCGTCCCACATGAATGTCAATGGCATCGGTAAATAAATTATTGACCATCCATTCCAAACCTTTGGAAGTCATAAAATCAACTTCGGGTTCTAAGGTTTTCAACACAATCGATTTTACTTCGGTTTCCAAACAATGGAATAGGAAGATATGATTTTTTGAAAAATGTTCTACATAATTCGTTTGTGCCAAAACACCTTCCCAAATCAAATCCGAAAACACATCGAGTTCTTGCTCAGCAATCTCGGGTTTGTTGGTTTTTATTTCATCCCATTCTTTTTTATCAATGGATTGAGTGGCTAAAAAGTTAGCGAATTCTTGGTGTAGGGCTTCGAATTGTTCTTTGGTTAGTCTGGTGTATTTCATTTTTTCTGAGTTGTTGAGTCGCTGAGATTCTGAGTTGCTGAAAAACTGAGAATCTGAGTTATTTTTAATTTTTCATAATTTTATGAGATCCCTCCTGCGTCGGGATGACAAGTTTGCGGCATCTATTGCGGTTAAATTATAACTAACTTTACATTTCTAACGATCATTTTCTTTATAACCAATCCACTGAAAACTGAGACTGAAAACTGAGACTGCGACTGCGACTGAAAACTAAATCTATCCAATCACATCTAGTTTCGCAAACCTCAGCAACAACTTCTTAATCCCTCCCACTTCAAATTTAATTTCTGCTTTTTTATCGGCTCCTACTCCTTCGAGGTTTAACACTTGTCCTTTTCCAAAACGTTCGTGCATGACGATGTTGCCGGGAACTAAACCGGAATCAAACAAATTATTTCCCGATGGTGCGTTGCCGGAAACGGGTTTTAATTTTCTAATTGTTGACGAAGGTTCTTCACCATATCGTTTTGGTGGAGTACCGTTGGTTGGTTTGGCTAGACGCAATTTTGATTTATCGACATCACCAAAAATGTCGGTGTCAATCATCGGTTTGTAACGATAACCTGTTTCAACGGGACTCACGTATTCCAGAAATCGGTCGTCAATTTCTTCAATAAAACGTGAAGGTTCACTATCCATTAATTTCCCCCAACGGTAACGGGATTGTGCGTAGGTTAAATACGCTTGATGTTCCGCACGGGTCAAGGCAACATAAAACAAACGGCGTTCTTCTTCCAATTCGCTTCGGGTGTTCAAACTCATCGCACTTGGGAACAAATCTTCTTCCATTCCCACAATAAAAACGGTTGGAAATTCCAATCCTTTCGCTAGGTGAATGGTCATTAATGCCACACGGTCGTCGTCGCCGGTGTCCTTATCTAAATCGGTTGCTAAAGCTACATCTTCTAAAAACTCTGATAAGGCACCACGGGCACCGTCTATTTCTTTTTGCCCTTCGATAAAGTCTTTGATACCGTTGAGCAATTCTTCAATATTTTCAATGCGTTGAATGCCTTCGGGGGTACCGTCTTTTTTCAATTCCTGAATCAATCCGGTTTTTTTCGTCACATGATCAGCCAAATAAAACGCATCTTGATTTTCGTTGATGACCTGAAAACTTTTGATCATCATCACAAAATCTTCTAATTTTTGCTTGGTTCCGGAGTTGAGTTTGAGGTCAATCTTATCAATGTTTTCCATCACTTCAAAAATGGAACGCTTGTAATGATTGGCCGCCACCGTTAATTTTTCAATGGTTGAGTCACCGATTCCACGTGCGGGATAATTGATGACCCGAACCAATGCTTCTTCGTCTTTTGGGTTGATAATTAATCGCAAATAACTCAATACATCTTTGATTTCTTTGCGTTGGTAAAACGATAATCCGCCATAAATTCGGTAAGGAATGTCACGTTTTCGCAAGGCATCTTCCATCGCACGGGATTGAGCATTGGTGCGATACAAAATAGCGAATTCCCCATTTTTCATTTGGTTTCGCATCTTTTCTTCAAAGATGGTGGAAGCCACAAAACGTCCTTCTTCCCCATCGGTAATGCTGCGATTGACTTTTATTTTGGGTCCGTCTTGGTTGTGTGTCCAAACCACTTTGTCGAGTTTGGTTTTGTTTTTATCGATGATGGAATTGGCTGCTTCTACAATGTTTTTAGTGGAACGGTAATTTTGTTCCAGTCGAAACGTTTGCACATCGGCATAATCTTTTTGGAAATTCAGAATGTTGTTGATATTCGCACCCCGAAACGCATAAATACTTTGAGCATCATCACCCACCACACAAATGTTTTGAAAACGATCAGACAACGCCCGCACAATCAAATACTGAGAATGGTTGGTATCTTGGTACTCATCCACCAAAATATAGCGAAAACGGTCTTGGTATTTGGCCAACACTTCCGGAAAACGGCTCAATAATTCATTGGTTTTAAGTAACAAATCGTCAAAATCCATCGCTCCCGATTTGAAACAACGTTCAACATAATTGTGATATATTTCACCCAAACGTGGTTTTTTACTCATGGCATCGGCCTCTTGCAATTCAGGATTGTTGAAATAGGCTTTTACCGTGATTAGCGAGTTTTTATAGGAGGAAATTCTGCCCAACACTTGTTTAGGCTTGTAAATATCTTTGTCAAGTTGCATTTCTTTGATGATGGCACCAATCAACCGCACACTGTCTTGGGTATCATAAATGGTGAAATTACTTGGATAGCCTAATTTATCCGCTTCAATGCGAAGAATTTTGGCAAAAACGGAGTGAAACGTTCCCATCCAAAGGTTTTTGGCTTCACTGTTACCGACAATATCCGCAATACGTTTTTTCATTTCACGAGCGGCTTTATTAGTAAACGTGAGCGATAAAATGTTAAACGCATCTACACCCAAACTCATCAAATAAGCAATTCGCATCGTTAACACTCGCGTTTTTCCGGAGCCGGCACCGGCAATGACAATCATAGGGCCGTCTTTTTGGAGCACTGGAGCACGTTGAGCTTCGTTGAGTTGATTGATATATTCTTGTATCATAGTTGTTTTTAGCAAAGTCCAAAAATAAGTTTACTTATGATTTATTACAATTAAAATTATTACGATTTATCAACTAATTTTTGATTGTACGACAAGTAAATCTGATTGGTTAGTAAACCTGACAGGTTTCAAAAAAAACCTGTCAGGTTTAAATAGTAATTCCTAAAAAATAATATTACAATCTATCAACTAAAATTCTATTTTTGCACTAAACGTTCTAGCCCCGATTGAAGTGGAAAACATTTTTTTGCAACTTCTATTTTTTCTTGGTAAAAAAAAGCGACCATAGAAGCTCTTTTTTTGCCTTTAGAAAAAAAGATGTTGCGGAAAAATTTTGGAACGTAAAGCGGGAAAAAGCTCCTAAAAAAAATAATAAAACTATGGAAACCAACAAAATAATTGAACTTTTAGCCTACACTTTACCAGCCCTAATTACAGGTGGTGTGGCTTTTTATTTTTTTCAAACGCACACCAAAAACGAAGAAAACAGACGTCGGTTTTTATTGATGAAAGAAACCAAAAAAGAAGCTTTGCCCTTGCGATTGCAAGCCTATGAACGCATGGTTTTGTTTTTGGAACGCGTGAATCCTTCAAAATTATTAATTCGAATAGCTCCGTTTTCGGACGATAAAACCGATTATGAAAATTTCTTAATCAATCAAATCGAACAGGAATTTGAGCACAATTTGACGCAACAAATTTACTTAACAGAAGACTGTTGGACCGTGATAACAACTGCCAAAAACACGATTATTCAAAATATTCGTAAAACAGCGATGAGCGATAAAATTGATTCTTCCCATAAACTTCGTGAAACAATTTTAAGCGATTTATTAGACAAACAATCGCCGAGTTTAGTGGCCATTAGTTATTTGAAATCGGAGGTGATTTCGATGATGGGTTAGTTTTCTAGCAACCTTCTCAATTGAATTTGCTCCGCCGCATTTAAACTCGGTAAAAGTTCCTGAAAGTACTTTTTGTGCCGTTCCGTTTTGAGTAATTCTCTAATTTGATTGCGGGCAAAAAGCGTAAATTGCCATTTGTGATGCGTGGTGGCATTCACCAAGTTTTTGAGAATATTTTGATCATTGGGGTTCAAAAACAACAAATTAGTTAACGCATTTTGCCGCACCCCACTTTCATAATTTGGAGTACTGTAGGCTAACAATTCATCATAAAAATTGACTTTGTTGGCGTTCTCGTAATTTTCGGTCATCAAGGCTAAAGTCAGCCAAAGTATTCGCAAATTTTTATCGTTGAATCCCACCCAATCTTTGGATTGATTCAAATAAACAGGTTGTTTTTCGGGAAATAATTTCCATAAAGTAGCTAAAGCGATCTCTTTGGTAATAAACGATTCATCTAACAAAAGTGATTCGTATTCCGGTTGCAAGGATGCTGGAATCTCAACCATAATGCGGGCTAATGCTTGACGTACTTTTATTTGTTGAGTAGCAAAAGCTTGTCGCAATAAACTTTCTTTTTCTTCCTTTGGAACTTCGGCCAACTGATACACGACTTCTTCTTTCAAAGGATAAAAAGCAGTGCTATTTAGAAGTGTAGCAAACAAATCCTTTTTGATTTCAAAAGGCTGTGATTGCTTTTCAACCAATTCGAGATACGATTGCATAAATGTATTTTTACGTAGCAAAGCCAATGCTTGTGCGACTTCAAAACCGGATTTTTCCAACCAAATGCGTTTGAAATTTTCGGTATCAAAAGTAGAAACAGCTTTTACTTCGTTTAAAAAATCATCCGTATTGACGCTTTTAAAACGGTATTTTTTCAAATACGTTGCTACTGCTTTTTGAAATTTTTCCGGACCAATTTGTTCACGAAGAAAATGCAACGCCCATGCTCCTTTTTGGTAAAAGGTGAGTGAACTCGCTTTTTCATGCAGCAACGGAATCGTATCAGATTTGGAAGCTTTTTGTAAACGCTCAGCCATTTCGTAAAGTTCCCAGTTAAAATGGTCGTCGCCAAAAAGTTCTTTTTCAGCTAACAAAGCATAATAGGTAGCAAAACCTTCTTGCAACCAATGGTGTTTGCCGGATTTTGCCGTAATGAGATTACCAAACCATTGGTGAGCCAATTCATGAGCATTGACATTGATATACGTTTTGTCGTTGAACCCGATTTTGTCAACTACAAAATCTTGAGCAAAAATAGTCGAAGTCGTATTCTCCATTCCGGAATACAAAAAATCCCTAACAGGTACTTGACGATAAATTTCCCAAGGGTACTTCACCCCTATTTCCCGTTCAAAAAAATCGAAAATTTGGGTTGTGTAGCGATAAGTCGTTTCAAATTTATCGACATCTTTTTCGTCCAAATAAAATTCCAAGGGTGTGCCGGATTTCGTTTTGGCGGTTTGTTTTGTAAATTTTCCAATGGCCATCATCACCAAATAAGACGACATGGGTTGGTTCATTTGATAGTGCCACGTTTTGTCATTGCTTTTGTTATTGCTAATGAAATTGTTATTTTTCAATTTTCCGTTTGATATAACTGTAAAATCTGAATCAAAAGAAACCGACAAATTAAAAATCACTTTTTCATTGACATCATCAAAACTGGGCAACCAATGACTGGTGTATTTGCCCTGCCCTTGCGTCCATATTTGGAGATTTTTGCCTTCACCAATAAAATAAAGTGTTTGTTTAGGGAAAGCTTTGTAGGTGAATGTCAGTTTGTTTTTCCCTTTTTTAAATCCTTCAAATAGTTGCAATGCTTTGCCTGAATTTTTAAAATTCACAGCTTTACCATTGATTTTTACGTTGGTAAACTCCATTTTGATGGCATCTATAGCGATAGTATCAATTGATGCTAATACCTGAAATTCATACTTCACTTCTCCGGAAATGGATTTTTCAATAGGATTAGGTGCTACGTTTGCATGCACCGTTTTGAAATCCACTTTTTGGAATTGTTGAGCGAAGGAAATGGAAAAAAGGAAAAGGAAAATATATCGCATGGTTGTTACACAAAGTTACATAATCGTATACAAATATAAACAAAGTTTGGAACGCTTACTAAGTGTAAATAAGACTGTCAACCGAAAATTGATTTAACGTTTTTTGCATTTCAAAGTGATGAAAAAATCTTAATGAACCTTAACTTCTTAATGGTTCAAAAAATATAATCGTTTCGATTTTTTGTTACAACTCAAAAAACTATCTTCGCTTTGTTAAAGAATTGCCATTGATTTTTGAAATTGATATTGCAATTGCCATTCAAAATGAACGATATCCTACAAACACCAATCGAATACCTCAAAGGCGTGGGTCCGAGTCGTGGCGAAATGCTGCGAAAGGAACTCAACATCCACCGCTATGGTGACTTGTTGACGTTGTTTCCCAATAGGTATATCGATCGAACGCGGTATTACAAAATCAACGAATTGCAAGCCGGCAATACCGAAGTGCAAATTGTGGGCAAAATCATTCACTTCAAAACCATCGAACAAAGTAAAGGCAGAGGTCGCTTGGTTGCCACCTTTGTAGATGAAACCGGCGAAATGGAATTGGTTTGGTTTCAAGCTCAAAAATGGATTCGTGAAAGTTTAAAACTTAACACCCCGTATGTGGCGTTTGGAAAAGTCACACCCTTTTCCGGTCAGTTTAACATGGCTCATCCCGAATTGGAATTATTGGAAGAACACAAACAAAGTCTGCGATCGGCCATGCAACCGGTGTATCCTTCAACGGAAAAACTGACACAAAAGGGCATTTCCAATAGAACCATCAACAAAATGATGCAGCAATTGTTTGTGGAAACGCAAGCTCGATTTACAGAATCATTACCGCCAAATTTAATGGAGGAATTGAAGTTGATTCCCAAAAATGCAGCGTTGTTCAACATTCATTTTCCGAAAAGTCAGGAGTTATTGGCGAAAGCCCAATTCCGATTAAAATTTGAAGAATTGTTCTTTATTCAACTCCAACTCATCACCAAAAACCTCATTCGAAAACACAAAATCAAAGGACATCCGTTTGAAAAAGTGGGTGAACATTTTAATACCTTTTATCAACATCATTTGCCGTTTGAATTGACCAATGCCCAAAAAAGAGTGATTAAAGAAATTCGAAATGACTTAGGCAGTAATGCCCAAATGAATCGTTTGTTGCAGGGTGATGTAGGTTCCGGTAAAACCATTGTGGCGTTATTGTGCATGCTCATGGCATTAGACAACGGTTTCCAAAGTTGTTTGATGGCTCCAACGGAAATTTTGGCTACGCAACATTTTAACGGTTTATCGGAATTGGCTAAAGATTTGAATATCAATATCAAATTGCTTACGGGTTCAACTAAAACTTCCGAACGAAAAATCATTCATGAGGCTTTGGAAAAAGGAGAATTGCATATTTTAATCGGTACCCATGCTTTGTTGGAAGACAAAGTACAATTTCACAATTTAGGCTTGGCGATTATTGACGAACAACATCGATTTGGTGTGGAACAACGTTCTAAATTATGGAAGAAGAATGACATTCCGCCACATGTTTTGGTCATGACAGCGACTCCCATTCCTAGAACATTGGCGATGAGTATGTATGGCGATTTGGATATTTCGGTAATTGACGAATTGCCACCGGGACGAAAACCCATACAAACCGTGCATCGATATGACTCGAATAGGTTGAAAGTTTGGAAATTTTTGAAAGACGAAATTGCGAAAGGGCGACAAATTTATATTGTTTATCCCTTAATCAACGAAAGTGAAAAAATGGATTACAAAGATTTGATGGACGGTTACGAAAGTATTTCCAGAGATTTTCCGTTGCCACAGTACAGCGTTTCCATTGTTCACGGACAGATGAAACCGGCTGAAAAAGACGAAGAAATGCGACGTTTCGCTGCCGGAAAAACCAATATCATGGTGGCGACTACGGTGATTGAAGTGGGCGTGAATGTACCGAACGCAAGTGTGATGGTCATTGAAAGTGCAGAACGATTCGGCTTGTCGCAATTGCACCAGCTAAGAGGACGAGTGGGTCGTGGTGCCGAGCAAAGTTATTGTATTTTGATGACCGGGCACAAACTGAGTAATGATTCTAAAATACGACTGGAAACCATGTGTAAAACTAATGACGGATTTGAAATTGCCGAAGTCGATTTGAAACTTCGTGGACCAGGTGATATTATGGGAACGCAACAAAGTGGTGTGTTGAATTTACAAATCGCCGATTTGGTTCGCGACCGTGATATTTTACAATTAGCACGACATGAAGCGATAAAACTTTTGAAAAAAGACCCTTCGATGGCCTTACCGGAACACCAAACATTGCGAATGATTTTTATGGAAATGAGCAAGAAGAAGAATATTTGGAATTATATTAGTTGAAGTTTCAAGTTTCAAGTTTCAGGTTTCAGGTTTAAAAAAATTTTATATTAATTACTATTCACTAATCACTAATCACCAAAATGGTTCAATACAACCCAAAAGACTGGATTGCTTTTATTTTCAGATTTCACAAATCGGATACGTTTCGGAAATTGATTCCGATGATGATTTTCATTGGACTATATACGTATGGCGTGGGTTATTTGGAAATTGTGCATTGGAAATTATCAGAAAAAAGTTATTTGAGCAACATTAATATCATGCACAGCATGTTGGGTTTTGTGATTTCGTTACTCTTAGTGTTCAGAACCAATACCGCTTATGATCGTTGGTGGGAAGGAAGAAAATTATGGGGAGCATTAGTAAACAATAGCCGAAATTTAGCCATCAAAATCAGTGCAATGTTGCATGATGAATCAGATAGACAATATTTTCGTAAAATGATTCCCGCTTATGCGTCTATTTTGAATAAACATTTGAGTAAAGAAGATACCGGAAAACAATTGTTTGATGATGTTGACTTGGATATTGACCATCACAAGCACAAACCCAATCAAATTGCAAAAATACTTTTTCAAAAAGTGAACGATTTATATCTGCAAAAAAAGATAACGGGAGACCAATTAATTGTGCTGAATGATGAATTAAAATCTTTTGCTGAAATTTGTGGAGCTTGTGAACGAATTAAAAACACACCCATTCCTTACTCCTACAGTGCCTTCATTAAAAAATTCATTTTCTTTTACGTAATGACTTTACCTTTTGGATATGTTTTTAGTTTGGGCTATTATTCTATTCCGGTAGTTATTTTTATTTTTTATGTATTAGCAAGTTTGGAGCTGATTGCAGAGGAAATTGAAGATCCGTTTGGGTATGATGCAAATGATCTCCCTACCGAAAAAATTGCTTCCAACATTAAAAAACACGTAGAAGAAATCCTTTAAAATTATTCAAATTATTAAGAAAAGAGTCAAATAATCGAGTATTTGCGTTATTAAACGATTAATTTTTTTCTCACACAAAACATCTGCTAAGTTAGCATTGAATTTAAAATTTGCCCAAGTTTTAAATTCGTAATAAACCCAAGTCTAACCGACAAACTAACCGTGATGAAAAAAATTACATTTGTAGTTTTTATAGCCTTGTTATCTCTAAGATGTAGTAAGGATGATGCTTCCCTTTCAGAGGAAAGTAGCGTTATAATTCAAGTTAATCCGTTAAAAAATTTAAATAACGGATTGGTAAAATATCCATTAATCAATTCAAAAGCAGAACAAGTAGGCGAAATTGAAGTCTATCATGATGCTACTTCTATATATGTAGATTGCCAATTGAATCCTTCCAAAAAATTTAAAAAGGCCGGATTGTTTTTAGGTGATTACAAACAAATCCCTAAATTAAAAAAAAGCTCTACAAAGGAATCGTTTAATCAATTGCATGAATTTGAAACCGCAATTTCAAGTTCTTTTTTTACCTTTAGTCAAGCAGTATTAAATTTTGATGAAAATGGTTGTATTTACATCTATACTCTTTTTGAAATTGAAGATACTGAAAAGCAAATAACAGAAGTTGCTTTCATAACTACTCAACTGTTACCGGGTGATACTAAAAAACACCATTTTTTATATTGTGTGAAGTAAAAAATAAATAAAAATTAATAGGTTACATCTCAAAAATGTAACCTTTTTTTATGGTAAAATTATGCAAAAAGTATTTCATTACTTATCTTTGCGAGCTTTAAACACCGAATAAAAATGCGTATTTCCTATAACTGGCTCAAACAATTTATCAAATTAGATTTACCTTCTGAAGAAACCGCTGCTTTACTAACCGATTTAGGGTTAGAAGTGGAAGTAGTTGAAAAATTTCAAACTGTAAAAGGCGGTTTGCAAGGAATCGTTGTTGGCGAAGTTAAAACGTGTGCACAACATCCTGATGCAGACCGATTAAAAGTTACAACAGTTGATTTAGGTGAGGAAAATCCGATACAAATTGTGTGTGGTGCACCCAACGTAGCAGTAGGCCAAAAGGTACCGGTTGCAACAATTGGAACAACACTATATGATAAGGAAGGAAACGAATTTCAAATTAAAAAAGGGAAAATTCGCGGACAAGAAAGCCACGGTATGATTTGTGCCGAAGATGAATTAGGCTTGGGCGACAATCATGATGGCATTTTGATTTTAGACAATACTATCAAAATTGGAACGCCTCTAGCAAAAGTCTTGAATGTAGAAAATGATGAAGTTTTTGAAATAGGTTTAACCCCTAACCGAGCTGATGCCATGTCGCACATGGGTGTAGCCCGTGATTTGAGAGCCGGATTGGTGCAACAAAATATGCAACCGGAGTTGATTACACCCTCCGTATCCAGTTTTAGAGTAGATAAACGTACGTTAAAAATTGATGCTGAAGTAAAAGATGCAAAGCTTGCTCCTCGCTATTGCGGGTTAACCATTTCCGGAGTAAATGTAAAACCTTCTCCTGATTGGTTGCAGAATCGATTAAAAGCAATTGGACTAACTCCAAAAAACAATATTGTTGATGCTACCAATTATGTTTTGCATGAATTAGGACAACCTTTACACGCTTTTGACGCTTCAAAAATTCACGGTAAAATTATTGTAAAAACTCTTGAAGCCGGAACAAAATTCAAAACATTGGATGATATAGAACGTATTCTTAATGAAGAAGATTTAATGATTTGTGATGAAAAAGGTCCGCTTTGTATAGCCGGTGTTTTTGGCGGAAAAGAATCCGGAGTTTCTGAAAACACTACGAATATCTTTTTAGAGAGTGCTTATTTTAATCCGGTTTCTATACGTAAAACGGCCAAAAGACATGGATTAAGTACCGATGCTTCTTTCCGTTTTGAAAGAGGAATCGATCCAACCATAACGGAATATGCTCTTAAAAGAGCAGCCATTCTAATTAAAGAGATTGCCGGTGGTGAAATTACTTCTGATTTGATTGATATTTATCCAAAAAAAATTGAAGATTTTACCGTTCTTTTGAACTTTAATAAAGTTAATAAATTAATTGGTCAGGAAATTCCTAAAGAAACCATCAAAAAGATTTTGGTTTCATTAGATATTAAAGTCAACAGCGTTTCTGATGCCGGTTTGGGATTAATAATTCCGGCATATCGTGTAGATGTGCAACGTGAAATTGATGTAATTGAAGAAATTCTCCGCGTATATGGATACAATAACGTTCAATTTTCAAAAAAATTAAATGCTACTGTTTCCAATTCTTCCCGTACAGAAGATTATAAAGTTCAGAATAGTATTGCCGCTCAATTGAATTCATTAGGATTCCATGAAATGATGGCGAATTCTTTAACCACTCCGGAATATGTAAAATTATCCGAAAAGTTAAAGGAGGATTTTAATGTTATGATGTTAAATCCGTTGAGTAATGATTTATCAGCTATGAGACAGTCATTATTGTTCTCCGGTTTAGAAGCTGTTTCCTATAATATTAACCGAAGAAATGCAGATTTAAAATTATTTGAATTTGGAAAAAGTTATCACAAAATGCCTTCCGGTTATGAAGAAAATAAGCATTTATCATTGTTTGTGACCGGAAATAGACAGGCAGAAAATTGGACAACACCGCAAAAAACAAGTGATTTCTTTTTGTTTAAAGGCTATGTTCAATCGATTCTCACTCGCCTTTCACTGACCAAAACACAAACTATTCCGGTAACGAACGATGTATTTAATGAAGGAATTGCCATAGCAATAGGAAATGATGTTTTGGTAGAAATGGGTACCGTTAAAAAATCCATCCTAAAATATTTCGACATCAAGCAAGAGGTTTTTTACGCTGATTTCAATTGGAATTTAATTTTGAAATTAATTTCCATTAAAATCAAATACCTAGATATTCCTAAATATCCTGAGGTTAGAAGAGATTTATCCTTGTTATTGGATAAAAACATTTCATTTGATGAACTCTATGCCATCGCACGTTCATCAGAAAAAAATCTTTTAAAAGACATTCAATTGTTTGATGTTTATGAAGGTAAAAATCTTCCGGAAGGTAAAAAATCGTATGCCTTGAGTTTTATCCTTCAAGATACGACCAAAACACTGACAGACGAACAAATTGATAAAATTATGAATAAGCTACAGCAGCATTTCGAAAAAGAAGTTGGAGCTATATTGAGATAAACTTAAAAAAGACCACAATTTTAAAATCGTGGTCTTTTTTTTGTCAAAATTCGAATGTAAAGTTTATGATTTTGGAGTAATAACAGCATCAACCACATGAATCACACCATTAGATTGGTTTACATCAACAATGGTCACTTTTGATTTCCCGCCGTTTTCATCGGTAAGAATTACATCTTTTCCTTCTAGCATAGCCGTTAATTTTCCACCGCTTACGGTTTTAAATTCTGCTTTACCCTTTCCAGCTTTAATTGCTTCAACAATATCAACTGAACTAAACTTTCCGGCCAAAACATGATAGGTTAAAATCGTTTGTAAGGTTTTAAGGCTTTCCGGTTTTAGTAAGGTTTCAACTGTTCCTTTTGGCAATTTATCAAATGCTGCATTGGTTGGGGCAAAAACGGTAAAAGGTCCTTTACTACTAAACCGGCGGCTTTCACGGCAGCAACCAATGTAGTATGATCTTTGGAATTGACGGCATTTTCAACAATGTTTTTGCTGGGATACATCGGGGCTCCACCAACCTGAACTGTTTTTTCTTTGCTTTGTGATAACACAGTTACACTAAACAGTAAGACAAAAATCATTACTACACTTGTTACATTTCTTTTCGTTTTCATATTTTTTTTTTTTTAATGTTATATGAATGGAATTACGAGGAAAAGTTCAGTACAGTTTTGGAAGTAGAAAATTTAACAATTATTTATCATTTGAATACAATTAAAAAAGTTCTTATATTTTTTGACAATTGTATATAATTCAGTACTTTAGATAAAATTGAAAAATTGCTTGTAAACAACTTAATCCATTTAAAAATGCTTTTAAATAGAAAGAATCTACTAACCGAGTTAACTGAATTAACCCAAAAATCTGTTTCAGAAGATGACCTTCTAGCGGAGGTTAAGCAGATTTTAACTGAAAATGAAGCAAAACGAGAAGAAATAAAATCCTCGCTTTCTGCCAAATCTTCAACAAATCATAATGCTTTTATCTTTGATAAATTGGAAACGGATAAAATTTTTCATTTATCGCAAATCAAAAGTCTATGTATTGATTATCGATTGCGTTTTTTAGATAGTCATTTATTTAAAGGAACTATCCCGGAAGAAGCCATTTCAATTATTCATCTATTAGAAAAAGAACATGCCACCAAGTTAGAAGGCTTTAGAATCATGGCTCCATCAAAATTATTCAAGTTAGAAAATTATGATGATCCTCTGTTATTTGTTCCCGTTGGTAATGGCTATTATTACTTAATTCATAAATGGGGAAATGATATTCATCCGTTGCGAAAAATAGCCATGAAGCCATTCAAATCAATGGGAAATTTCATTGTACTATTAGTTGTAGTCAGCCTTTTATTAACCGCCCTTTTGCCCCAAAATATTTTCGGAAAAACCAGTCAAAGCGTTATGAGCTTAGTAACTTTCCTTTTTATGCTAAAATCTGTAATGGGAATTGCTCTATACTATTGTTTATGGCAAGGAAAAAGTTTTAATGAAGATATTTGGTTAAGTAAGTATTATAATTAGTGATTAGTAATTGTAACTATAGACCGAAAAAAAATCCCTCTACTTTCGTAGAGGGATTTTTAATTTATAAAAAGAGAGTTATTATTTTTCTCCTTTTTCCATTTTAGCTTTTAAGTCCGCTAAAATTTGATTGTTTTCACCTAGTGTTTGAGCCGGAGCATTTGTATTGTTATTAGCAGCAACAGTCTCTGCAGCAGCTTTTACATTTTTCTCCTCCTCTTCTCTGAAGATAGCGGTATGTGAAGCAACTACTCTTTTGAATTCTTTGTTAAATTCAATTACTTTAAAGTCGGCTGCGTCACCTTTTTTCAATTTTTTACCGTCTTCTTTTTCTAAATGACGTGCAGGAACAAACGCTACAACATCATCACCAAAATCAACAGTTGCACCTTTGTCAACAATTTCAGCGATAGTTCCGTTATGGATAGTTCCAACAGCATAAGCATCTTCATGTTTATCCCATGGGTTATCAGTTGTTTGTTTGTGACCTAATGATAATTTACGTCCTTCAACATCTAACTCTAATACTACCACATCTAACTTCTCACCAACATTAATGAATTCAGATGGATGTTTGATTTTTTTCGTCCAAGATAAGTCTGAGATATAAATTAAACCATCAATTCCTTCTTCTAATTCAACGAAAATACCAAAGTTGGTAAAGTTTCTAACAATTCCGGTATGTTTGGAACCAACCGGATATTTTGCAGTGATATCAGTCCATGGATCTTGCGTCATTTGTTTGATACCTAACGACATTTTTCTTTCGTCTCTGTCTAAAGTCAAGATAACAGCTTCTACTTCATCACCAATTTTCATGAAATCTTGAGCTGAACGTAAATGCGTTGACCAAGACATTTCTGAAACGTGGATTAAACCTTCAACACCTTCAGCTACTTCGATGAAAGCACCGTAATCAGCAATTACAACTACTTTACCTTTTACTTTATCACCAACTTGTAATTTAGCATCTAAAGCATCCCATGGGTGAGCGTTTAATTGTTTTAAACCAAGTTGAATTCTTGTTTTCTCATCATCAAAATCAAGAATTACCACATTTAATTTTTGGTCTAATTCAAGCACTTCGCTTGGGTGATTGATTCTTGACCAAGAAAGGTCTGTTATGTGGATTAATCCATCAACACCACCTAAATCAATGAACACACCATAAGAAGTAATGTTTTTCACCACACCTTCTAACACTTGTCCTTTTTCTAATTGACCAATGATTTCTTTTTTCTGAACTTCAATATCAGCTTCGATAAGAGCTTTGTGTGAAACGACCACGTTTTTGAATTCGTGATTGATTTTTACCACTTTAAACTCCATCATTTTGTTCACATATTGATCGTAGTCACGGATTGGTTTTACATCAATTTGAGAACCTGGTAAGAATGCTTCAATACCGAAAACATCTACAATCATACCACCTTTTGTTCTGCATTTTACAAAACCGTTTACGATTTCACCACTTTCGTTAGCAGCAATAACGCGATCCCATGCTTTTATTGTTCTTGCTTTTCTGTGAGATAATACTAATTGACCTGTTCTGTCTTCACGAACGTCTATTAATACTTCTACTTTATCTCCCACTTTTAAGTGTGGATTGTAACGGAACTCATTTAAAGAAATAACTCCTTCCGATTTCGCGTTAATGTCAACGATAGCATCACGATCCGTAATACGAACTACAGTTCCCATTACTACCTCGTCGCTGTCCGTTGAAATGAAGGTCTTAGCAACTAATTCTTCAAATTCTCTTAAGTTTTTCTCATCTACTGCATCAATTCCTTCTTGGAAGTTATGCCAGTTAAAGTTTGCTAAAAACGCTTCTTGTTCTTTTAATAATTCAGACATGCTGATAAAAATTTGTATTCTGTGTTCTCTCGAGTTTCTTAATGCGATAGAAAACAGCAGAAGTTGTTTTACATAAATGGTTTATACCCAATGGAAACTCTTCTCCGCCAAAAGGTGTGCAAAATTACAAACAATATTTCTATTTACAAAACTATTTTTCAGGCTTTTATAGAGGTTTATCTTTTAAAATTTTTACACTTCACTTTTTCATCTAAAACTTACTATTTCTAGAGAAAACTAAATCATTATGATTCTACTTTTTACAAAATTAACTACATTTCTGTTTGTTATATTCATTACAAAAATATAAATAATTGTTTATCAATAACTTAAAAATTAGTTATTATGGTTTTTAAAACCTACCTTTGCACCCAATTTAAAAGAATATATGAATAAATTTGAACAATTAGGTCTTAAAGAATCGCTACTGCTCGCGATTAAAGACCTTGGATTTGAAAATCCATCTGAAGTACAGCAAAAAGCGATTCCGGTTTTATTAGAAAACGAAACAGACTTAGTTGCCCTTGCACAAACAGGAACAGGAAAAACAGCGGCATTTGGTTTCCCGCTGATTCAAAAAATAGAAGCCGAAAACAGAAATACGCAAGCCTTAATTTTATCCCCAACGCGTGAACTTTGTTTGCAAATTACGAACGAGTTAAAATTGTATTCCAAATACGAAAAAGGAATTAATGTGGTAGCCGTTTATGGTGGTGCCAGCATTTCCGAACAAGCAAGAGAAGTAAAAAGAGGTGCCCAAATTATTGTGGCTACTCCCGGAAGAATGCAAGACATGATTAATCGTGGATATGTAAATATTTCTCAAATTAATTATTGTATCTTGGATGAAGCGGATGAAATGTTAAACATGGGATTCTATGAAGACATAGTAAGCATCCTTTCTACCACTCCGGATGAAAAAAACACTTGGCTATTTTCTGCTACCATGCCTGCTGAAGTGGCAAGAATTGCTAAAAAATTCATGGTTGAACCGGAAGAAATTACGGTGGGTACCAAAAACTCAGGTTCGGCAACAGTTTCTCATGAATTTTATTTGGTTAATGCCAGAGACCGTTATGAAGCATTAAAACGTTTGGCAGATGCTAATCCGGATATATTTTCCGTTATTTTTTGTCGTACCAAAAGAGACACTCAACAAATTGCGGAAAAATTAATTGAAGATGGCTATAATGCTGCTGCTTTGCACGGTGATTTATCTCAAGCTCAACGTGATAGCGTAATGAAATCATTCCGTGGTCGTCAAATTCAAATGTTAGTAGCAACTGATGTAGCTGCTCGTGGAATTGACGTGGACAACATCACACACGTTGTTAATTATCAATTACCGGATGAAATTGAAACCTACAACCACCGTTCCGGTAGAACGGGTCGTGCAGGAAAACTGGGTACGTCAATCGTAATTGTTACCAAAAGTGAATTGCGAAAAATTTCGTCTATCGAAAAAATCATCAAACAAAAATTTGAAGAAAAAACGATTCCTTCCGGTATCGAAATCTGCGAAATTCAATTGTTACATTTAGCTACTAAAATTAAAGATACAGAAGTTGATCACGAAATTGATAATTATCTTCCTGCAATTAATGAAGTTTTAGAAGGTTTATCAAAAGAAGAATTAATCAAAAAAATGGTCTCGGTAGAATTTAACCGATTCATCAATTACTATAAAAAGAATAAAGATTTATCTTCTCAAAGTTCCGGTTCAGACCGTAGAGAGGAAAGAGGTGCGAGAGAAAATACTTCAGGAGCAACTCGATTCTTTGTTAATATCGGTTCCAGAGATAATTTTGATTGGATGCAATTGAAAGATTTCTTGCGTGATACATTAGAATTAGGTCGCGAAGACGTTTATAAAGTGGATGTAAAAGAAGGGTTCTCTTTTTTTAACACTGACGTGGAACATACCGATAAAGTGATGGATATTCTTAACGGAATGGAATTAGAAGGAAGACGTATCAATGTTGAAATTTCTAAAAATGACGGTGGCGGAAGACGAGACCATAACGGAAGAAGCTCCGGTGGTGGCGGATTCAGAGGAGAAAGATCCGGTTCTCGTAGTGGTGGTTTTGGTCCACGAAAGGAAGGTAGCGGAGCACCAAGGAGCGACCGCAAAGAAGGTGGCTTTAGACCACGAAGAGAAGGCGGTTCATCGGAAAGACCAAGACGTTCAGAAGGTGACCGACCTGCAAGCCGTTCTTTTGAAGCCGCTAAAAGCAGACGTCCTAGAAGAAGTTAATCAAATTTGTTAATTTTCTTATAATTATACAGAAACTACAAAATATATTCGTGTGATTTATTACTTTTAATCCGTTAAATTAATTTATGAAATATTTTGTAGTTTTTTTGTTTTTCCTTTCGCTTCACACTTTTGCACAAACAACAGTTAGAACAGATAAAGTTTCGGCTACAGTTTTAAACGATAATGATTCTAAACCACTTTCCAACGTAAATATTCTGAATTTAAACTCCGTTAGAGGTGCCACTACAAACGATAAAGGCTACTTTGAAATTGATGTTAGGGTCAATGATACACTTTACTTATCAATAGTTGGATTTCAATCACTTCGTGTGAAAGTTACTAATGACTGGATTAAATCAAAAAATACACAAATCCGTTTAACGGAAAAAGCAATCGCCCTAGAAGAGGTAGTTGTAACACCTTATAACCTTACCGGTTATCTTCAAATTGACGCAAAACACATTCCTGTTAAGGAAAATTATCGCTATGGTATTTCCGGTTTAACGTACGGTTATGAAGCAGGTGAATATTCTCCAAATGCATTCAATAGAGTGTTGGGGTCTATCTTTAACCCAACCGATATGCTGTATAACTTTTTTGGGAAAAAACCTCAGGAACTCAGAAAACTGAGGGAAATGAAAAAAGATGATACTGTAAGAAACATTCTTGAACAAAAGTTTGACCGAGAAATGATTGCCATTATGCTTGGGGTGGACAAAAAAGAAATTCCTGAAATTTTGGAGCGATGCAACTATTCTGAATCATTCATAAAAACCGCAAATGACTTGCAGGTTTTAGATGCTATCAACGATTGTTATGAAGAATATCGTATTTTGAAACGAAAAAATTAAAACTTATTTCTTTCCAACCACCATCGTTCTTCAACTCGATTAATATCTCTAACCGATTTTCTGGTCCAGTCCAATCGCTTTTTACACTTTTCCTCCTCCGTTAATTGCCACTTGATTTGAGAACTTCGCAAACGTTGTGTGAGTTGTTGCATAATAATTGCCGCAGCAACTGAAATATTTAAACTCTCAGAAAATCCAACCATTGGAATTTTTAAAAAGCCATCAGCTTTTTCCAAAATAGTAGTTGAAAGTCCTTCTTTTTCTGTCCCAAAACAAAATACAGATTTGGAAGAAGTATCAAAGTCATCCAACGTACAAGAACCTTCATGCGGACTAGTTGCAATGATTTTATAGCCTTTTTCTTTTAACGATTGTAAACATGTTTTTGAAGAAGAATACCGATGAACATCTACCCATTTTTGAGCACCAAGAGCAATTTCACCATCAATGGTTTTGGCAAACTTTTGTTCAATAACATGTACATCTTGAATACCAAAAACATCACAACTCCTCATCACCGCACTTGTATTGTGCATTTGATATACATCTTCAATGGCAATTGTAAAATGATACGTTCTGTTTTTTAAAACCGAATTGAATTTATCTTTTCGTTCCTGCGTAATAAAAGATTCTAAATAATGTAATAAGTCGATATGTTTTGACATTTCATCCATACAAATTGTATATTAACGCTGAACTTCCTATCTTGGCTACTCAAAATCTAGGTATGACACAAGAAGAATTATTGCCACTAATATACAAAAAAGATGAAAGGGCTTTTACCCTTTTGTACGATATGTATTCAAAAAGTCTGTTTGGTGTGATTAGCAATTTAATCAAAGACCAAGAGGAAGCTGAAGATGTTTTACAAGACGTTTTTGTAAAAATTTGGAAAAATATTGATTCTTACAATGAAGAAAAAGGACGTTTATATACTTGGATGGTAAATATTACTCGTAACACATCCATTGATAAATTGCGTTCTAAAGGATATAATAACAGTCAAAAAAACCTTTCGGCTGATAATTTCGTACATCTGTTAGACGACAACACACGATTAACCAATAAAATCGATAGCATCGGTATAAGAGAATTTGTAAAAAAACTCAAACCGAAATGCATCAAAATAATTGATTTACTTTTCTTTAAAGGATATACACAACAAGAAGCTTCAGAAGAATTGGAAATTCCGTTAGGAACCGTTAAAACACAAAACAGAAATTGTATTAACGAATTAAGAAACTTATTACAAGTATCATGAGTACACAAGAATACATTGAGTCAGGAATACTGGAACTGTATGTTTACGGCAAGTTAAACGATTCTGAAATGGAAGAAGTCTATAAAATGGCCGTTCAACAAGAAGAAATCAAAAAAGAAATCATTGAAATTGAAAAAGCAATGATTTACCTTTCAGGAAGTGTTGCTCCTCGCCTTTCCGGAAAAAATTATGAAACCATCAAACAAAATATATTTGGTAATGAACCGAAAGTAATCGAATTACAACCGGAAACCAAACCAAAATCAGGATGGCTAGGTTATGTGGGCTGGGCAGCTGCTTTAATTTTCTTTGCCGGTGGCGGGTACCTATTCCAACAATGGAATACCGGTAAACAAACCATCGTGAACATTGAAACAGAAAATGCAAAACTGAAACAAAATAAATTGGATTTAGAATTGCAGTTAAAAGCAGATGAAGAAACATTGGCTTTTCTTCGCAATCCTAAAAACACTATCGTTCCACTTGCCGGACAAGAGGTGTCACCAACTTCCTTTGCAAAAGTGTATTGGAATCAGGAAACACATACGGTTTATGTAGATGGTGCCGGATTACCGGAGCCACCGGAAGGATATGTGTACCAAGTATGGGCATTGAAATTAAATCCGTTAACTCCTTTGAGTATTGGTTTATTAGACGATTTTACCGGTGATAACAAACGTATTTTTGCGGTTGACAATGTAGTAGAAGCCGAAGCATTCGGAATTACGCTTGAACCCGCCGGAGGAAGTGCCACACCAACATTAGAACAATTATATACCTTAGGTAAAGTATAATTTAGTAAACCCTTTCGTTTGAGAGGGTTTGTTTTTTAATATGAAGAAAAAACTAGTAGTATTAAGTGGTGCCGGAATAAGTGCCGAAAGTGGAATTAAAACCTTCCGAGATGCTGACGGACTTTGGGAAGGTCATGATATCATGGAAGTGGCTTCACCAATAGGATGGCATAAAAATCCTGAATTGGTGCTTGACTTTTACAACCAACGCAGAAGACAACTTAAAGAAGTACATCCTAATGAAGCTCATCATATCTTAGCGGAATTGGAAGCCGATTTTGATGTACATATCATCACTCAAAACGTGGATAATTTACACGAAAGAGCCGGTAGTACAAATGTTCTTCACTTGCATGGTGAACTCAATAAAGTGAGAAGCACTCAAAATCCTTCGTATATTTTAGAATGGATGGACGATTTAACTTCAGAACACAAAGACCCAAATGGCTTCCGAATGCGACCGCATATTGTTTGGTTTGGAGAAGATGTGCCGGCTATCGAATTGGCAATAGTGCAAGCCGAAGAAGCAGATATATTTTTAGTCATCGGTACTTCACTTCAAGTGTATCCCGCAGCCGGAATTATGCATTATACGCAACCTCATGTGCCTGTATTTTACATTGACCCAAAGCCGGCAACAGTAGTTGAATTGGCTAATCCATTGGAAATTATTCCTTATTCCGGTTCGGAGGGAATGAAAATTGTTCGTGATAAATTAAAATCCTTTTTGTTGGACGGGTAAATCAAGTTTATTTTGAAATAGAACTATTTGTTTTATTTTTCAATTCACGTTTAAGGCGTATATTTGCACCTTATTTTCGAAACGATTCGGAACCACTCAACAACACAACACATGACGACTTTAAACGAATTAACAGCCATTTCACCCATTGATGGTAGATACCGCAATAAAACCATTGCATTAGCCAAATATTTTTCTGAAGAAGCACTTATCAAATATAGGGTTTTAGTGGAAATTGAATATTTTTTTGCTCTTTGTCAACTGCCTTTACCACAATTGCAATCGGTTGATTCTTCTGTTTTTGAAAAACTTCGTGATTTATATAAAAACTTTTCTACAGCAAATGCTCTTTCCATCAAAGAAATTGAAAAAACGACCAATCACGATGTGAAAGCGGTGGAATATTTCATTAAAAATGCGTTTGACCAATTGGGTTTACAAGCCTATAAAGAGTTCATTCACTTTGGATTAACCTCACAAGATATCAACAATACTGCTATTCCGCTTTCGTTAAAAGAATCGTTTGAAAACGTATATTTACCTTTACTGGTGAATGTAATTGCCAAGTTAAAAGACTTGAGCCAAGAATGGAAAGACGTTCCTATGTTGGCCAGAACCCACGGTCAACCCGCTTCTCCTACCCGATTAGGGAAAGAATTTGGCGTTTTTGTGGAACGATTAGAAGAACAAATGCGTTTGTTGTTCAATATCCCTTTTGCAGCCAAATTTGGGGGTGCAACCGGTAATTATAATGCTCATCATGTGGCGTATCCATCATTTGATTGGAGAAAATTCGGTACTGCTTTTGTGGAAGAAACACTTGGATTACATCATTCGTTTCCAACCACACAGATTGAACATTATGACCACATGGCTGCTTTTTTTGATTGTTTAAAACGCATCAATACCATTTTGATTGATTTAGACCGCGATGTGTGGACGTATGTTTCTATGGACTATTTCAAACAAAAAATTAAAGCCGGTGAAATTGGTTCTTCTGCCATGCCACATAAAGTAAACCCTATCGATTTTGAAAACTCTGAAGGAAATCTAGGAATTGCCAATGCTCTCTTTGAACATTTAGCTGCAAAACTTCCACTTTCTCGTTTGCAACGTGATTTAACTGACAGCACCGTTTTACGTAATATTGGCGTACCCATCGGTCATACCTTAATTGGTTTTGAGGCCACATTAAAAGGACTAGACAAATTATTATTGAATCCTTCAAAACTAGCCGCTGACTTGGAACAAAATTGGGCAGTTGTAGCGGAAGCTATTCAAACTATTCTACGTAGAGAAGGGTATCCAAATCCGTATGAAGCGTTGAAAGGCTTAACCCGCACAAACGAAGCAATAAACCAAGCTTCCATTCATGTATTTATAAAAAGTTTAGACGTGAATGAAGAAGTAAAAGAGGAATTATTACAAATTACTCCATCTAATTATCTAGGCATATAAGACGTTAGTATTGGATAAATACTTTTGTGTTTCCAAAAAAAAGCCGTATTTTTAAGGCATGCATAAACACAAAATTTTAGTTTTATTTGCCCATCCATTGTTGGAAAAATCATATGCCAATCAGGCATTGATTCAACATATTCCAAATTTGGAAAACCTAACCTTTCACGATTTATATGAAGAGTATCCTGAATTTGATATCGACGTAAACCGTGAAAAAAAACTGTTAGAACAACACGATATTATCATTTGGCAACACCCGTTGTATTGGTACAGTTGTCCGCCCCTATTAAAACAATGGATTGACATGGTTTTAGAACATGGCTGGGCCTATGGTAAAAACGGAAATGCTTTAGCCGGAAAAACAATTTTTCAAGTCATTACCACCGGAGGTGCTCAAGAAAACTATTGTGCGACCGGAAAAGACCGCTATACGATTCCGGAATTGTTACAGCCTTTTATTCAATCGGCTAAGGTATGTAAAATGAACTATTTGCCTCCTTTTGTAGTGCATGGAACACATCAAATGAAAGGAAACGATATTGAAGAAATAGCAAAACTGTATGCCCAATTGTTAACTCACCTGAGTAAAAATGAATTGAATGTAGAGGAAATCAATACGTTCCATTATCTCAACCAATGGATAACCAAACAACTTACTAGCCATGGATAACGGATTTTTTGTTCAAGCAATTATTTATTTGACTTCTGCTATTGTTTGTGTTCCTATTGCTAAAAAATTGGGACTCAGTTCAATTTTAGGCTATTTGTTTGCAGGTATTATCATTGGACCATTTGTATTAGGTTTTATTGGAGCGGAAGGACAAGACATCATGCACTTTGCCGAATTTGGAGTCGTAATGATGCTCTTCTTAATCGGATTGGAATTAGACCCGTATAAGTTTTGGAAGATGCGTAAATTTATTCTAGGGATGGGTTCTCTTCAAATGCTAGGGACGTCTGCACTAATTATTATTCTATGTCAACTTTTTTTGGATTGGAGCTGGCAAACTACTTTAGTGATTGCCTTAGCTTTGTCGCTTTCTTCAACAGCTATCGTCTTGCAAACCCTTAAAGAGAAAGGATTGTCTCAAACCTCAATGGGTCGTTCTTCTTTTGCTGTTTTGCTCTTTCAGGACATTGCAGTAATTCCGATTTTGGCAATTATACCATTATTGGTTTCCGGAACCATCGCTACATCTGATAACCCACACCCTTCTTACATTAGCGAATTTGCCGGTTGGTTGCAAACGCTTATTGTAATAGGAACCATTGTGATGGTATATTTCAGTGGACGCTTTCTCATTATTCCAATGCTGCGAATGGTAGCTAAAACCAGGCTACAGGAATTGTTTACCGCTTCTGCTCTTTTGTTAGTGGTGGCCGTTTCTTATTTGATGCAATTGGTGGGATTAAGTCCGGCATTAGGTGCTTTTTTGGCGGGAGTAGTATTAGCCAATTCAGAGTTTCGCCATGAATTGGAAGGCGACATTGCTCCTTTCAAAGGATTACTGTTAGGCTTATTTTTTATTGGTGTGGGAGCGTCAATTAATTTTCAATTGATCATTGAAAATCCTTTGTTTATTATGCTTTTTGTAGCAATACTAACTGTTGTTAAGTTCCTGGTTTTATTTAGTATTGGAAAAATATATAAAATGAGTTCTGACCAAAACTTAATGTTTTCCTTTGGTTTAAGTCAGGCTGGAGAATTTGGTTTTGTGATATTAAGTTTCTCGATGCAGTTGAATATTCTACCGACCATTTTAGCTAATCAAATGATGGCGATTATAGCATTAAGTATGTTTTCAACCCCATTCTTATTACTTATCAATGAAAAATGGATTGATCCTTTTTTTGGTGTAAAGGAAAAACAAAAAAAACCGCATGATAAAATTGACGAACACAACGAAGTAATAATAGCCGGATTTGGGCATTTTGGTAGCACGATTGGACGTTTATTAAAAGCTAATGGCGTTCAGGCAACCATTTTAGACCATGATTCCGACCGCGTAGATTTATTACGAAAAATGGGATTCAAGGTTTATTATGGAGATGCTACCCGATTGGAATTATTAAAAGCCGCCGGGGCTGAAGAAGCAAAACTATTTATCGCTGCTATTGACAACCCTGAAGTAAACCTGAGTGTAGTAGAAATTTTACGCAAGCATTTTCCACACCTCAATATCCTTACGCGAGCTCGTAACCGGGTGGATGCTTATGAATTAATTGATCATGGAGTAGAGAAAATATATAGAGAAACCCTCTATACTGCGGTACATTTGGGCGTTGATGCTTTAACCCAACTTGGTCACCGTAAATACTCGGCAACGCGACAGGGGCAACGGTTTATCAAATACGATGAAGCTGCCATTCGCAAATTAGCCGCCAAACGTCACGATAAAATGGCGTATTTGGCCACGGTGAAAGACGAAATTGAAATGCAGGAACAATTGCTCAAAAACGATATGCACATCAACTTTTCTGTGGCAGACCATGCTTGGGATAGTGAGCATTTGAAAAAGGAGATTGTTGGGTAAGTTTAACCCTCGAAGGGTTTGAAACCCTTCAAGGGTTTCGAGAATTAAACCTGTTTTTTCTTATTGAAATGCTTTTGTGCACCCTTTTACATGACGAATGCATACTGTATATCAGGAGATGATATGGGGATGATACGCTATAAACACGCTATAACCTCCTTATAACCTCGCTATAAAGTCGTTATATTGTAAATAGGAATTAGAGGGAAATAAGTATTTTTATTACTGTACAACTTATTGCTTATCAATTGGGTAGCATTGAAAACAAAGGAGAAAAATACTGAATTTGTATAATCAAAGATAAAGAAATTTTTCAAATTACTCGTATCATTGACGATTAATTTATTTCGAATTAACCCTCGAAGGGTTTCAAACCCTTCGAGGGTTTCAATCACTCCCGATAATGATAAAAAATTCCTTTATCACTCGGTGTCCACAACGCAGCTTTGAGACCGGCCGCTTTTAGACCTTGATTGGCCCAAGTGTTGCAGGTATAAAAAAGATTATACGTGCGATGTGCTTCATAAAAACTATCGTTTTGTCCGTAGGTGGTGGCAGGAATAAAAATGGGTTGTTCAGTTGCATCATACTGAAAACTGTCTTCAATGTAATGCACCAATTGTTGATATTGAGTGGCTGATAGGTTGACTTTAATACAATTTTCATGCTCTTTCATTTGTTTGTAAAATGTGGTATGCATGGCAGAAGTGCCCAAATGAAAAGCCGCTTTAAATGCAGTACTGAATTTCAAATCGGCCCATTCGGGTGTGTCGAGGTAGAAACCTTTATCGCCCCAACCAAAAGCAATGAATTGATGAGTTGAGTCTTTGGAAGGCAAGTGTTCAAACTTTATTTGTGCTGACCAATCTTTGATGGCTGTATGAATAGGCAATACTAAATCAGTATGTACGCCATTGGATTTGAGGTAAATGGAATACGTTTGCTCCTCTTTTACTTGGGATTTATTTACGGGAATGACCGAACAAACCATTGCCATCGCTGTATATCCCACCAAAAACAATACAAAAACTACCACAGCTTTTTTCAGCCCTTTCCACACGATGGACACGTTTTTCATAAAGTCGATTTTTAGGAATAACGGTGGGGTGAGTTGGTTATTGTGTGCCTTAAAGTTCAACATTCGCTAATCGTTATTCATCAATCGTTAATCATAGGTAGCAACTTCATACATAAAGCATACCTTCGCCTGGGTTGTGGTACCCTTTCATTTGAAAAAGCTAAAAAAACATCAAAAAAAAACTGCCCAAAATCGGACAGTCTATTCTCTATTCTCTATTTTCTATATTCTCTATTCTCCCTACACATTAAACCTAAAATGCATCACATCTCCATCTTTTACCACATATTCTTTTCCTTCTACTCTCAGCTTTCCGGCTTCTTTTACTTTGGCTTCAGAGCCGTAGTTGGAATAGTCGTCAAAGGCAATCACTTCCGCACGAATAAAGCCTTTTTCAAAGTCAGTGTGAATCACACCGGCTGCTTTTGGTGCGGTATCGCCAATATTGATGGTCCACGCCCGAACTTCTTTTACGCCGGCCGTAAAATAGGTTTGTAACTTCAATAATTTATACGCCGCACGAATCAACACCGCCGAACCCGGCTCCGTTAATCCCATATCTTGCAAGAACATCTGACGTTCTTCATAGCTTTCCAGTTCCGTAATATCGGCCTCAGCTCCTACGGATAAAACTATGACTTCGGCTTGCTCGTCTTTTACCAATTCACGAACTTGGTCCACATATTTGTTTCCATTCACGGCAGAAGCTTCATCTACATTGCACACATACAATACCGGTTTGGCTGTAATCAATTGAAAATCCTGCATCAATTCTTCTTCGTCTTGGTTCATTGGCACTATCGTACGAGCCGATTTGGCTTGTAATAAAGCATCTTTGATACGGTTCAACAAAGCTTGCTCCACTTGTGCTTCTTTGTTTCCGGTTTTGGCAGCACGGTTCACTTTTTCAAGGCGTTTTTCAACCGTTTCCAAATCTTTTAATTGCAATTCAATATCAATCGTTTCTTTATCCCGAATCGGATTTACACTACCATCCACATGCACAATATTGTCGTTATCAAAACAACGCAACACGTGAATAATGGCATTACATTCTCTGATGTTTCCCAAAAACTGATTCCCTAATCCTTCTCCTTTGCTGGCTCCTTTTACCAATCCGGCAATGTCTACAATGTCCACAGTAGCCATTTGTACGCGTTCCGGTTTTACCAATTCTTCCAAACGGGCAATACGCGGGTCGGGAACGTTCACTACCCCAATATTCGGCTCAATTGTGCAAAACGGAAAGTTCGCACTCTGGGCTTTGGCATTAGACAAACAATTAAAAAGGGTTGATTTTCCAACATTGGGTAATCCTACAATTCCTGCTTTCATTTTTTTGGGTTATCGGTTAACGGTTGTCTGTTGTCTGTTTTCTGTTGTCAGTTAACGGTTATCGGACAACAGACAACGGACAACAGATAACAGTTTAAAAACGGGTGCAAATATAGTATTTTTATATTGATTTTTTTTCAACAAACAGGCACCTTATTTTTTTGACCGATAACTGTAATCCAACGGAAGCATGTCGCCAAAACGTTTCTTGGAAAGTTCTCCGGAAAAATAGATTTGGTCGTGATGGGAATGATTTCCAAAAGAATCTACCGTAAATTCAGGCGTTTTAAAATATACAATCGACTTCGATTTCTTTTGATATACTAGATTGAAACGCTTTAAAAACGATTTTGCATCAAAAGTTACTTCTTCACTTTTATCCAATTTGAGACGAATCAAATGCCATTCATTTTGCTTACTGATTTCAAAATGTTTTTTGAGTTCTAATGCTTTTCTACCTTCTACCAATAAAAAATCATCACTGCCCCATTTGTTCTTTACCAAATTACTGAAAAATTGTCGGGAAGAACCCAAATAAGCGGATTCTCTATTCTTCACTATTGATTTATCGATGCCTTCCAACTCTTTAAAAAAAGAGTATACAGCAAAATAGCTGCTTTTTAAATACTTGTCGTTTAATTTTCTTTTCGTAAAAAACACATCAAAGGTTATCAATTCAACTTCAATTTCATACCCTAATTCTTCATTCCTGATTTTGATTTTATCCGTGGCAAAAGCAGATAATTTAAAGTTCTTATTGAGGTATGCAAATTGAATGACTTCCTCATTTACTATTCGACATTTTTTAGCAAAAGAACTCTTTCCTAAAAACTGTTCTCTGAAGGCTTTGATCAATTCTTTTCTGGAAAATGGGATGGGTTCTAAAATTACTTCATTTAAGGCAAGGGCTGTGGGTTGTAAAGAAAGTGAAATAGGAGAAATAAATTCATCCAAATAAACGGTCTCATATCCAACGTGGCTAATGATTAATTTACCATTAGGAAAGGTTTTTAAATTCAATTCAAAGTAACCATTTTCATCGGTAGTGGTGCCAATAGTGGTACCGTCAAAATATACTGTAGCACCATATAGCGGAAGATTTTCTTCATCAAGAACTTTACCGGAAAGCTGTTGAGCTATTGACGGTAAAGAAATGAAGATTAAGAAAAATAAAAGTACAGATTTTCTCATGTTGAAAATCTTTTTGTAATTGACTACTCGTTATGCAAAAACGCCTGTCTGTTCAATAGCGTTTCATCGCTTTCTACGTGATTATCATCCGGCACACAACAATCCACAGGACAAACGGCCGCACATTGTGGCTCTTCGTGAAAACCTTTACATTCGGTACATTTTCCGGGTACGATGTAATAAATATCATCAGAAATTGGCGTTTGCGGTGCTTCTGCATCTACTTCCGTTCCGTCGGGTAAAATAACTTTTCCTCTTAATTTGGTTCCGTCTTTGTAACGCCAGTCATCGGCTCCTTCATAAATTGCCGTATTCGGACACTCGGGTTCACAAGCCCCGCAGTTGATACATTCGTCAGTTATAATGATTGCCATTTTTCTTTTGTTTAAAAGTTTATGAGTTTAAAAGTTTAAAAGGGGTATTCAAAAAATCCGGTTAAACTTTCAACTATTGGCTATTGCCAAAATACAATTGCTTATTTTTGCACAAAATTACAATCTTAACTACTTATAAACAAGTATCAAATGTTACAAAAATCAAAAATTACCGCTTTTGTGGAGTTGGGAAAATTTTTAGCTCAATTTTCCTTCAACAAAAATCAACCGCAAGAGTCCGTACTTTTGAATGACCGTTTTTTCCATTCATTTGAGGATTTATTGGCCTTATCGCAATCCCACAATGGTTGGTTTACAAAAGAACAGGTCTATTTTGCCGTGCAATCTTGGGCGGAAGCCTTAACGGAAGAAAACCTATCTAAATGGTTATCTAAGTATGATTTTTCAAACGTGCAACCCAAAACAATTGGATTGATTTTAGCCGGAAACATCCCGATGGTAGGCTTTCACGATTTTTTGTGTGTTTTGATTTCCGGACATAAAGTGTTAGTGAAAACTTCTTCCAACGACCAACATTTGATTAAATTTCTCTCCAATTATTTAACAAGTGTTGAAGAAGGATTACATGACTTCATTACGTTTACAGAAGGTAAATTAGAAGGCTTTGATGCCGTTATTGCGACAGGAAGTAACAACACGGCCCGTTATTTTGAGTATTATTTCAAAGACAAACCTTCCATTATCCGTAAAAACAGAAACTCAGTTGCCGTGTTAACCGGGACAGAATCAAAAGAAGAGTTGACCCGTTTGGGAGAAGATATTTTTCGTTATTTTGGACTAGGATGCCGAAATGTGTCTAAAATTTTTGTGCCAAAAGGATACCATTTTGATACTTTTTTCAATGCTATTTTTGACTACCAAGACGTCATTCACTATGAAAAATATGCCAACAATTACGATTACAACAAGGCCGTTTTTTTGATGAGTAATTATAAATTATTAGACAATGGATTCTTAACCTTAAAAGAAGACCAAAGTTACTCCTCACCTATTTCTTCGTTATTTTATGAATATTATGACGATATTGAAAATTTGAAAAATCGATTAAAAGAAGATAATGAACAACTGCAATGCATTGTTTCCAATGGAATAACGGCAAATAGTATTCCCTTCGGGCAAACACAACAACCACAGCTTTGGGATTATGCGGATGGGGTGGATACGATTGACTTTTTAGTACATTTATAATCAACTTTTTAACTAAATCGATTTCGTTAATAAACGACCGGTTGTTACCTATATTTATTTTACATGTTTTTAAATCAGAAATGTTGAAATTTGTACCCACAACAAAACAACTCCACAACACGAAAGTGTTTCTGAACAAAACAATACATGAAAAAACACAATTACAGTGCCGGTCCGTGCATTTTGCCTCAAGAAGTATTTGAAAAATCGGCTCAAGCCGTTTTAAATTTTAACCAATCCGGTTTATCCATTTTAGAAATATCTCACCGTAGCAAAGATTTTGTTGCTGTGATGGAAGAAGCCAGAGCATTAGCTTTGGAACTTTTAGGTTTACAAGGGAAAGGCTATCAAGCTTTGTTTTTACAAGGTGGAGCCAGTTTAGAATTTTTAATGGTTCCCTACAACCTGATGAAAGTAAACGGAAAAGCCGCCTATCTCGATACGGGTACGTGGGCCAATTCAGCCATCAAAGAAGCGAAAGCTTTTGGTGAAACGGTGGTAGTGGCTTCCTCAAAACCGGAAAATTATAATCATATTCCGAAAGGATACAGTATTCCATCGGATGCTGATTATTTTCATTGTACGTCAAACAATACCATTTTCGGTACACAAATGAAAGAATTCCCATCGTTGGACATTCCGATGGTGTGTGACATGAGTTCCGATATTTTTTCCAGAACCCTGGATTTTTCACAATTTGATTTGATTTATGCCGGAGCTCAGAAAAACATGGGACCAGCCGGAACAACTTTGGTTGTTGTAAAAGAAGAAATCTTAGGAAAATCAGGAAGAACTATTCCGGCCATGTTGGATTACAAACAGCATATTGATAAAGAAAGTATGTATAATACACCTGCAGTTTTTGCGGTATATACTTCTCTACTCACTTTACAATGGTTAAAAAACTTAGGAGGAATTGCTGCGATTGAAAAAATAAATGAAGCAAAAGCCAACTTATTATACACCGAAATAGATCGCAATCCTTTATTCAAAGGCACAGCAGTACCGGAATTTAGAAGCAATATGAATGCCACGTTTTTATTAAACGATGAGGCTCATACACCTTTATTTGATTCGATGTGGAAAGAAGCCGGCATTTCCGGATTACCGGGTCATCGTTCAGTTGGGGGTTACAGAGCTTCGATGTACAATGCCCTTCCGATAGAAAGTGTGCAGGTGTTGGTGGAGGTGATGAAGGAGTTGGAGGCAAGAAGTTAGGAGTTGGGAGAATAGAATATAGAGAATAGAACATAGACAAATTAATAACATAAAAGTTCTAAGAAGTTAAAGCCTCAGCAACTCAGTAACTCAGTAACTTAGTAACTTAGTACCTTAGAACCTTAGTACCTTATAACCTTATCAAAAAAAATGAAAATATTAGCAAACGACGGCATTTCTGCCAGTGGAATAAAAGCCTTAGAAAAAGGCGGATTTGAAGTAATTACAACCAAAGTAGCTCAAGAACAAGTGGCCAATTACATCAACGCCAACCAAGTGAGTGTTATTTTGGTAAGAAGTGCTACCAAAGTGAGAAAAGATATTATTGATGCTTGTCCCGGTTTAAAAATTATAGGTCGTGGCGGCGTGGGAATGGATAATATTGATGTAACGTATGCCCGTGAAAAAGGTATTCATGTTATCAATACGCCGGCTTCTTCCTCAGAATCGGTAGCCGAATTGGTTTTTGCTCATCTTTTTTCAGGTGTTCGTTTTTTACACGATGCCAACAGAAACATGCCATTAGAAGGTGAATCTAATTTTGAAGGATTGAAAAAAGCGTATGCCAATGGAATTGAGTTACGTGGTAAAACCATAGGAATCATCGGTTTTGGGAGAATTGGTCAAGCAGTAGCTAAAATGGCTTTAGGTTTAGGAATGAAAGTAATTGCTTCCGATAAGTATGTGGGGGAAGCAGTGATTCGTGTGGATTTCTATAATGGTCAATTCATCAATGTTGACATCATTACCGAACCGATGGAAGATTTATTGAAACACTCTGATTTTATCACCTTACACGTACCGGCACAAGACGGTTATGTTATTGGTAAAGAAGAATTAGACATGATGAAAGATAATGTGGGTATCATCAATGCTGCTCGTGGTGGTGTAATTGACGAAGTGGCTTTAGTAGAAGCGTTGGATAACGGAAAAGTATTGTTTGCCGGCTTAGACGTTTTTGAAAAAGAACCCACTCCGGAAATTCAATTGTTGATGCATTCTAAGATTTCGTTGACTCCGCATATTGGTGCTGCGACTTTAGAAGCCCAAGACCGAATTGGAACAGAATTAGCGGAACAAATCATCAGTTTGATGAAAACAGAAAAATAATGCTGCTTGTTTTAACCCGTAGTGCATTATTAAACGAGATTAATTTTTAAGTTGTCTTAATATTTCTGTTGAATACAAATTTATTGAGATATTGAATTGTTGTTAATGTTGTAATCTTTGCTAAAATTCTAGTTTTAAAACCTTCGAAAGACTTTGCATAATTTCTTCTGATCATAAACTGGTCACATAATTGAGAAAATAAAGT
>CALRRY020000007.1:0-85334 GCA_943370635.1 Variovorax paradoxus | reverse complement strand
GTGATGTTACAATCTTTTCCGGCATAGAAGAAACCATAAATCTGTGCCTCTACCGTTAACGAATAACTTGTGCCTGTTGTTAAAGCCGCAAAGCTATTGAAGTTACTCAATCTGAAAGATCTTGTTGAAGTTGTAAAGCTTTGGTTATAGCCACTTCCGTTGGTTAACGTAAAACGGTATAGGGTTGCTCCTCCTACCGGTGTAGCATAGATTATCGTATTAAATGACGCAGGGAAGATTCCCGCTTCATTTCCACAACCTTCTATCTGTGCCTCCGGTGCTAATGGGGTAAACACTGAACATGGTGCTCCGTAGTTAGTTGACCATTGTAAGCCCGTTACCGTTGGTACTTCTACTTTCATTCTAACGCGGTATTCTGCTCCAAACTTAATCGGAATGTTGGTCAATTGTAACAAGTTGAAACTTGCTCCAGGTCTAATCAATGTTGTTGTTGCTACCGGAATTCCTCCTTCTATCAACGACACTTCATATTCGTAGTTTGTTGCTGCCGGAACTACTACAGCTCTGATGATGTTATTCATCTGTGCCAATGTACTTCCACATGAACTCGCAGCCAATACCGTACTTGGAACTCCTGGTGTAACTACATTACATACCGCTCCATAAGGCATCCACTCTGTATTTAACAATACTGCAACCTCTACACTGTAGGCAGTTGAATATTGTGCAATATCCAACGTTGATAATTGTAATATAAAGTTTGGACGATCTACTACTCGTACAGCATTAGTAGTTAAGTTGGTTACTCTGAATCGGTAGCCGTTTCTAGTAACTCCATTTGGAACACTTGAAGATAATAAATCTCCACGTAACACTTCATTAATAGACGTTAACGTTGCTCCGCAATTGTTGTTACGTAAACGGGCTAATATCACCGTACATCCATCCGTAGTACTACCATTACAGTTCTGATCAATACCATCGTAGCAGATTTCTGTCGCTCCTGGGTTGATCGATGCGTTGTTGTCATTGCAGTCAATTCCTAAAGAAGTTAAACTTAAGAATGGATCAAAACTAGCTCCATAACATAAAGTAGTTAATGGTGCATCTAAACCATATCCATCACCATCAACATCAATATAAAAATCACCAATTCTCCATACGGAATTATTGTTATCATCACAATCAGTACTATTTGAAACAAATCCGGTTGGAGCAGTTTCTGCTAATACTGAATTAGCTAAATTACCAAATCCATCGCCATCTGAATCTGCATAGAAAGTGAATAAGTCATTACTGAAATACACATTATCAATAAATATACGGAAAGGTGCTGCATAATTTTGCTCTATTTTTAATCCGTAAATATCATTTAATGCTCCCGGATATGCTGTTAAAGGAACTCTAACGGTGTTCCAACCAGCTGCTAAAGGACCTGTGTTGTGAAGTCTATCACCAGGAGCTAATAGAACTAGGAACAAATTGGGTCTAGGTGCATCTAAATAAATATCAATATTTAAATGTGACATACCGGTTCCAACAAGGTTTATACGTCTTTCTCTATTTGTTGGTGGAGGATTACCTATATCAATTAATCCCATGAAACCTAAACCATCTATACGTAAAGCAGTATTAGTGCCGTTTGGAACTTCTGTTAAAATTCTACCACCTCCTGTAGACCAAAATGCTTGTCCAAAATTATAGTTTGGTACATTTGTGTAAATAGATTGATCACCTGTATAAAGTGAAATAACTCTATTTGCATCCCTGGCCGGAGGTATAGGTGAAGGTCCTGGTTCAGGGAAATTAACCACTAATGAAGCTGTTACAATACCTGGACCAAAAACTCCGGGAACTGCTGCTTGTGAGGCAGTAATTGTTGCTGTACCTGCTCCAACTATTGTTGCAGTATTACCTACAAAAGTTACGATACCTGCAGGACTTGCACTGTAAGTCCAAGCACCTGTACTATTTGAAGTTGGATTAGTTAGTGTAAAAGGCTCATTGCCAACTACTTGTGTACTTGGTACAGTTAGTGAACCAATTGTTGGTGGTTCATCTGTTGCGGGTCTGTAAAAATATACGTTATCTACATATGCCGTTTTCAAAGGAAGCTCAGCTCCACTTGGGTTAAATATTACAATACTACTTACTGAATTTAAATTAGCACCTGCAAAACTTGATAATGGAATATCTAAACTTGTCCAACCATTAACTGGTGTAGTAGCAACAAACTGCTGAATACCATTAATTCTAATCCAAGTTGGATTTTGATTAACAGAGTAAATATCAATATGAAGAGTTGTCATTGTTGATACATTGACAGATGCGAAATTCAAGGCCCCAAGTGAATAATTACTCAACAAGCGTGTAGTATTTCCTCCTATAGAAACATCAGATCCTTGTGCCCAGTTTGGTGGTGAAGTATTGTTATAGGCTTCACTGTAAAAAGAGATAACATCCCATGGATTTCTTACTGGTGGTTGAGGTGCTGCAGTTCCTAAACTTACTACTAAAGATGCAGTAGTTGTAGCTGAAGCAAATAAACCATTAGCGGCTTGAGTAGCTGTAATTGTTGCGCTACCTGGAGCAACAATAGTAACTATATTTCCTGAAATAGTAGCAATACCTGACGGACTTATTGAGTAAGTAAATGCACCTGCACTATCAGAGGTTGGAGCAGTCAAAGCAAATGGAGCATCACCTGTTACTTTTGGGTCAACTGTAAAAGTTCCTAAAGTGGGAGTTACTAGAACATTAAATGTTGCTGTAATCGTTGCACTGTTATAATTAGCTGTAGCCGCTTGTGTAGCTGTTATTGTAGCTGAACCACCAACACCTACTTGGATTTGATTACCATTTACAATTGTTCCAATGGCATCATTGCTACTTGAATAGTTCCAAGCACCAGGACTATTTGATGTTGGTGGAGTTATTGTAAATGTTGCATCACCGGGAGCTTTTGTTGGAATTGAAAAATTAGAAACTATAGGATTTATAGGTTCAACTACGTTACTAAAGTAAATATTATCCAAATAAAGTACACCAACTGGTGACCATGAAGGTGCAGTTAAAGACGACACAAATTCATACTTAATTTCGGCAATATTTGCTAAACTGAAACCGGATTGCGAAGACCACTGTGATAAAAGAATATCAACACTATTCCACGTATTTGGTGTAACCGGAATGGTTACTGGTCTTTCTCCACCTCCAGCACTTCTAATTAGAGAAATTCTTAAAAAATTCATGTTTGGTGTCCAAATATCAAGGTGCATACTGTTGAAAGTACTTAAATTTTGTACACTAAATTGATTTCCTTGATAATTAAAATTTGGATAAAATAAGGTATTATTTCCTGCAACTGTAAAAGTGGAAACATTAGCAGTTCCAAAGCCTTGTTGACCCCAATTTGGATTTAAAGTTACCCCAGTTACTGGTGTATATGCATTACTATATATTGAAATCACATTACCGGCAGGAACAGTTGGTGTTGGAGCCGCAACTGTTGGTGCAGGAAAATTTACAACCAATTGTGCTGAAGTAATTGCCGGACCGAAAGAACCTGGAACAGCTGCTTGAGTTGCAGTAATAGTTGCAGTACCTACACCAACAATAGTAACAGTATTTCCACTAATGTTTACTATTCCAGAGGGACTGGCACTATATGACCATGCTCCTCCACTATTTGATGTAGGATTAGTAATTGTAAATGGACTATTTCCTAATACTTGTGGACTAGGCAATGTTAACGAACCAATTGTTGGAGGTGTGTCAGTTGCAGATCTGTAAAAATAAATGTTGTCTAGGTAAATAATTCTTGGAGGTGCTGCTGCCCCAACAGGGTTTTCTGTTCTAAACAAATTAATGCTACTTAGATTTATTGCTGCTCCAGTTGGGCTTGATGTAAAATCAGTTAAAGGAATATCTAAACTAGTCCAGCCACCAACAGGTGTGTTTACTGTAATTCTTTTTGAACCAAGAAACAACCATATAGGTGTTAAATTTACTGAATACACATCTACATGAACATGTGTCATTTGCGACAAATTAGTAGCTGCAAAAGCAATTTGACCATTGGTATAACCACTATTAAAAATTCTTGTAGTATTACCTTCAATTAAAACATCATTGTTTGATGTTCCACCCCATGTTGGTGAAGAAAAAGTAGTATAAGCTTCACTATAGAAAGAAATGACATCCCAAGGATTTCTTGCAGGAGGATTTGGTGCTGCTGTAGGGGTTACTGTTAGTGTAGCTGTTCTAGTTGCGGCAGCAAATTGTCCAGGAACTGCTGCTTGAGTTGCTGTTATTGTAGTAGTACCAACACCAACAATAGTTGCAGTGTTACCACTAAATGTAACTACTCCGGAAGGATTACTAGCGTAAGTCCAAGCTCCTGAACTATCAGATGTTGGGTTTGTAATGGTGAAAGGAGCACTACCAATAACTTGAGGACTTGCAACGGTCAATGGCCCTAAATTTGGAAACGGAAGTGAACTAGGATCTCTTATATTATCTACAAAAAAGGTTCTAACTGGTCTTGGAGTAACCGTTGGTGTAAAAAATTGTGTTCTACCTACTTCCCAATAGGCATGAATAACAAAACCTGAATATGTACCTGATGGATTTGCTACTTGATTATCTAGTGATGTGTTGAAGGTAAAAGAAAGCGTCTGCCAAGTACCATCACCGTTATGAGTAACAGGTGCTGCAGCTATAGCTCCACCTGTGGTAACTTTAACCAAAAACGTAACAGGTGTACTAGAAAGTACATCCATAGTAAGAGTTTTGTTTACAGTTAAATTTACAGAATTTGTCAAATTTAAGTTTATCCCTTGCCATGGTTCACCTGCGGTGTTACCGTCAATTCTGAGAACACGGCTAGTGTTGGTTCCCGTGCCTGTCCCAAGTACAGGAACAGGCATACCTCCGAAAGGACCACCACTGACCCCACCTGTTTCGGTAGTTTCAAACCCCAATAAAAGAGCCTGAGAATATCCTAATGAAATAGTCATTAGGAAAAATAATAATAAAATTTTCTTCATAAACATTCAATGTTATAGTTGTTAATATTTGTTTGTAGTAGGTATTCAAATTTAAATTTATATTTCACTCAAACGTTTTCGGACTAGTGTATAAAAACTATACAACATATGTTTAGTTGTAATTGATGTATTAAAGTCCAATTATAAAGGGGTTTACCGTTTTTTTAGCGAAATATAATTTACAGATTTTACCTTCTAAATTTTTTTCTATTTTTAATGATGTTGAGTTAATGTTGCGGTAATTCAGATTAAAATGTAAAGTTTCTACGTAAGTATTTACTTATTTAGTAATTTTTTTAATCTAAAATTTCACATTATTAAAAAAAAGCTTTAAAAAAATATATAATTTATAATAAAGTAAAAGTTTGGATATAAGACTTATTCTTTTCATTATAAATAATTGTAGTATTAATAATGAAATAATTGTTTTGTTCAAATTATGCTGTAGAAATACTATTTAAAAATTGTATTTTTGTGATTCATTTTATGGATAAAAATTTGTCCTATTTTTCTATAGATTTATTGATTTCCAAATTTTCCTATCTTATGTTAAAAGTAAATAATATTTCATTCCAATATGATAATAAAAATGTATTAAATGAAATATCTTTTACTATTGGTGAAGGAAATATTTTTGCCATTATTGGAGAAAGTGGTTGTGGAAAAAGTACACTTTTAAAATTGATTTATGGTTTGTATGATATAGAAATAGGTCAAATTTTTTGGAAAGAACAAGAAGTACTTGGCCCAAAGTTTAACTTGATACCGGGAATGTCATTTATGAAATATTTGGCTCAAGATTTTGATTTGATGCCATTCATAACCGTTGCCGAAAATGTTGGTAAATACCTCTCCAATTTTTATCCTGAAGAAAAAAAAGAAAGAGTTTCTGAATTACTCGAAATAGTTGAAATGACTGAATTTGCCAATATAAAAGCAAAAAATTTAAGTGGCGGACAAATGCAACGCGTAGCTTTGGCAAGAGTTTTAGCCCTAGAACCTGAAGTTTTATTGTTGGATGAGCCGTTCAGTCATATTGATAATTTTAGAAAAAACAGTTTAAGACGTAAACTTTTTTCCTATCTAAAACAGAAAAATATAACTACTATTATTGCTACTCATGATTGCACAGATGTGCTGTCTTTTGCCGATGATGTAGTTGTTTTACGATATGGTAAAAAAGTTGTTCAGGAAAAACCTTCTGAACTTTATAGACATCCAAATTCAATTTATACCGCTTCTTTATTTGGCGAGGTAAATGAAATTTCCGGAGAGTATTTTTATGAAATAGAAAATAGTATTCTTTATCCTCACCAATTAAAGATTGTTGAAAATTCTACTCTAAAAGTTGAGGTTGTTCACTCTTATTTCCGAGGAAGTCATTTTTTAATTGAAACGAAAAACCAAGAAAACACAATTTTCTTTGAGCATCATGATGCAATTGAGAATGGAACAGTTCTGTATTTAAACAAAAAATAAACCCCGAAATTTCTCAACTTCAGGGCTATTTCTATTCTCTATTCTCTATTTTCTAAAAATTATTTCAAATACTTCTCTAAAAATTGGTCTTGCTCCCAAAGTAAATGAAGGATGTTTTCTTTCGCAACATACCCATGACTTTCTTTTGGTAAAATGACCATTCTTACCGGTGCTCCCAAATTTTTCAACGCTTGAAAATAACGTTCTGTCTGTAAAGTAAATGTTCCCGGATTATTGTCAGCTTCACCATGTGTTAACAACAAAGGTGTTTTCATTTTATTTGCATTCATAAATGGAGACATCGTGTTATATACTTCCGGGACATCCCAATAATTACGTTGCTCGCTTTGAAAACCAAAAGGTGTTAAAGTTCTATTGTAAGCACCACTTCTCGCAATTCCACAAGCAAATAAATTAGAATGAGTTAATAAATTAGCGGTCATAAATGCTCCATAAGAATGACCTCCTACTGCTACTTTTGAACGGTTTACATAGCCTAATTTATCCACAGCATCAATTGCTGCTTCTGCATTTGCAATCAATTGTTCAATAAAGGTATCGTTAGGTTCTGTTGTTCCTTCTCCAATTATTGGGAAAGATGCATCGTCTAATACTACATATCCTCTGGTTACCCAATAAACAAATGATCCATAATTTGGAAAAGTAAATTCATTTGGGTTTTTATCACTTTGTCCTGCCGAGTTTTTATCTTTAAATTCTGCCGGATATGCCCAAATTAAAAGTGGTTTTTTCTCTTTTTTGATTTTATCATATCCAACAGGTAAATAAAGTGTTCCGGATAATTCCACTCCGTCTTTTCGTTGGTATTTAATCACTTCTTTATGCACATTTTTGATGCTTTCAAAAGGATTTTTAAAGAAGGTCAATTGTGTTAACTTCCCCTTCGATTTGAAATTTCTTAAATAATAGTTTGGATATTCATTTTTAGATTGAATCATCACTAATGCTTCGCCTTTTTTTACATCTTCAACCGATAAAATGTCTTCTTTTTTATCTTTATACGTTGATTGATACAAACGTTTGGTTTTTAGTGTAGTCAAATTCAATTCGTCAATAAATGGAAATTGTCCTTCTTTTGTAAAACCATCACCAACCAAATAAACTGTATTGTTTTCAATATTCAAAACCATTTTTCCCCATTGATTTTTCTTCATTTCCATACTTCCGGGGTCGCTGTATATATCTTGATAGTTTCTATCAGAAATAATTTTTGGTTGCTGATTTGGATTGGATGGATTAATCAAATATGTTTTCATGTTACGGGTATCATACCATTGATCCATCACGATAGCTACACTTTCGTTGCCCCAAGTAATACCGGCAAAACGTTGTTGTGTTTTAACTAAAGATGTTGGATTGCTTTTAAAGGGTGCATCCCACAAGAAAACTTCATCTCTAAAGTCAGCTTTATTGGCTTGATTCCCTTCATCTAAGGCTTCTACAAAGGAAAGAGTGGCAGGTTTATCATTTCTCCAACCCATACTTCTTTTTCCTTTTCTAACCGAAGAAAACCCTTTTGGCATAATTTCCGTAAGTGGAACTTCATTTACCACCGTTACTTCTTTTCCGGATTTGTCATAAACTACTGATTTTTGTGGAAATCTGCTCAAGGGAACGATGTATGAAAAAGGTTTTTGTATTGTTGTAACCATCACAAAATTTCCATCCGGCGAAATGCTCTCACCTGCATACATATCGGCTTTTTTAAATAATTCAGCCTTACCGTCTAATGTAACTTTGTATAATTCTGATGTAATTAAGGTTTCAAAATTTTGTTCGTCAATTGGATTTTTCAATAAATCTTGATAGGTTCTGTTTTGCGAAACATTTCCATCACCGGTTGAAATGATTGGTCCGGTTGGCAAATCTTTTTTCTGGTCAATCAATGGAGGACGATTTTTCACTAACATTCTAACCAATATCGTCTGGTTATCGGCAAACCAACTAAATGGATTACCCATGTTTGCATTCACAGTTGCATCCGTTAGTTTAGTGGCCTGAGCAGAGGCTAAATCCAACACCCAAAGCTCAACACCTTTTGCAGTTGTATTCGAAAAAGATATTTTTTTCTCATCAGGAGACATTCCTATATTACTGATTCGTGGATTTTCCGGTAAACCTTTTACTTGCATTTCAACTTTATCAGCTACTTTTCTAACTTTTAAGTTCGTAATATACGTTACAGTACTGGAAATATTTGTTACGGGATTGATGCGAAGACCTCCCAAACGCATTTCTTCTTGGTTCAAGTCATCAAGTGTTTTGAAAGTGCTTCGATAGGACAAGAGCATGTACTCTTTTTTGCTATCCATATTAACGGATGGAGCTCTTTCATAATCAGCTAATTCTAAAATTTCTTTTGGTGGTTTTTGATAGGATAAATTTTCTTGAGCAGTAGCAACATAACTCAAAAATAAAATAAAAAGGAACTTAATTTTCATAAAGTTTAGATTGATTTATTATTCCCTCTAAAGTAAGACTAATAAAACGCAAACTTCTAAAAAATGTGTTAAAATAGGGTAGGAGCTCTAAAGTAGTTTATTCCTTAAAAATACTCATAGAGGCTTTAGCACCCGTTGCAAGATTCCAAATATTAGACATGATAACTGAATCAAATTCATCTAAAACAGCAAATTGTGCAGTGTTGGGTCCGGATGTGCCTTGATTTAAGGCAACAAATTCAATATTGTTGAAACCGGGAGCTAATTCAATATAAAATACAGAAAATTCAGCATCTAAGTAGATGTTTGCTTGAACAAGTTTGTCGTTTAAAATGATACTTACACGGTCACCATCAATGGCTTGATGGTCTCTGCATAATACTTTTACAAATTTTGATTTACTAATAAAGCTTCCAAAAAATTTACCTCGTTTATATTCCTCCAACATTTCATTTTCGCCATTTAAATTCGGTTGAACGTTATACTCAGGTTTTACAAAACCATAATTTTGAGTTAGATCAATTTCTTTTTCTTTACGAAGCGGGGCATAATAATTATCTGATTTTTTTTCTTCTTTGGGTTTTGGAGAAAAAATAGAAGAATTAGAAGTACTTGGTGAAATACCAAAATTTCCACTCGGCGTAATTGATTTTTTGCCGGAGTCGAATTGTGCTTTTCCCGAAAGGGAAAAACAAAGTAAGACTAAAATGGAAAGATAAGTTTTCATACCCCAAAAATACAATAATATGTATATTAGCCTATTAATAAATTGCCAATATTGAAAAATAATTCTGCAATAACAGTGCCAAATAAAAAAAGATAAAATGTTGAAGAGTGTAAAAAAGAGAGTTAAAAATGCTAGCAGTTTTTAAAAGATTGCTAAATTTGTTAACCTAATTTTATTAATATAGCATAATATGTATCATTCAAAAATAGCCGGGTTAGGATTTTATGTTCCTGAAAATGTGGTAACCAACGATGATTTATCTAAAATAATGGAAACCAATGATGAATGGATTCAAGAGCGAACCGGCATCAAAGAACGCCGTCATGTAGTTAGAGGTGATGGTGATACAACCACTACTATGGGGGTAAAGGCGGCCAAAATTGCTATTGAACGTTCCGGTATAAGTAAAGATGAAGTTGATTTTATCATTTTTGCTACCTTGAGTCCAGATTATTATTTTCCGGGTCCTGGTGTTTTGGTACAAAAAGAACTCGGACTAAGAACGGTAGGAGCATTGGATGTCAGAAATCAATGTTCAGGATTTGTATATGCACTTTCAATTGCTGATCAATACATTAAAACCGGAATGTATAAAAATATACTCATCATTGGGTCTGAATTGCATTCTTACGGTTTAGACATGACTACACGTGGAAGAGGAGTTTCGGTTATTTTTGGCGATGGAGCCGGTGCTGCCATTATATCTCGAGAAGACGATTTAACCAAAGGAATTTTATCCACTCATTTACATTCTGAGGGGCAACATGCAGAAGAATTGTCTTTAATTGCACCAGGAATGGGAAAACGTTGGGTAACTGATATTATTAAAGATAATGATCCTAATGATGAAAGTTATTATCCTTATATGAATGGCCAATTTGTGTTCAAAAATGCAGTTGTCCGATTTAGCGAAGTAATTCATGAAGGATTGATGGCCAATAATTTGAATGTGTCCGATATAAACATGTTAATACCACATCAAGCAAATTTGAGAATCTCACAATTTATTCAGCAAAAATTCAAATTAGCAGATGATCAAGTGTACAACAACATTCAAAAATACGGGAACACTACTGCAGCATCTATTCCGATAGCATTAACGGAAGCTTGGGAAAAGGGTAAAATTAAATCGGGTGATTTAGTAGTATTAGCCGCTTTTGGTAGTGGTTTTACATGGGGTAGTGCCATAATCAGGTGGTAAATTAATAAAAAAACGAAACCCGAAGTTTTGGCTTCGGGTTTTTTAATGGAGTCAAACCAATTTTTAGAATAATCCTCCACCTTGTGTTTCGTTTTTATCTCTTTGTTTACGTTGTAATGCTCTGTTTTTACCGGATCCAAATTTATAATTAAAGGTAATGTTCAACATTCTACTTTCCCAAAGAAATTGACCATCCACTCTATCCGGATTTTCTCCTTCAAATCGAGCTCTCATTTTGTTGAAAACATCATTGTATCGAATACTAATTGAGCCTTGATTGTCAAACAGATTTTGTCTGATTCCTAAATCTGTTCGCCACATATCTTTGTTGCTGAATTGAACGTCTTTAACCGCACTTCTATACATGCTAAACCATGTAATTTTAAAGTTTTTCGTCACATTAAAATCATGACTCATTCTCGCATTAAACGGGATTGCCAAAACCGCTTTTTCAACTGGTATATTTTCTGCATTTTCAACAAAACCACGAATGTTGTTAAAATAGGTGTCTATACCATAATTGGCAGTCCACCATTTTTTAAATCTAAGATTCCCTGAGGTTTCAATACCATATTGAGTAGAGTTTTCGAAGTTGTCAAACGTCATTAATTTTTTATTTGGGTCATACGGACTTTGAATGAATACCTGAGAAATAGGGTCGTTGATGTATCTAAAGAAAACACCGGTTGTGATAGAACCTATTTTTGTTGCTCTAGTGTAATTTAATTCAAATGAATTGGTAAATTGAGGTGTTAAATTAGGATTTCCTTCTTGATCAATTGTAGGACTACTCCATTCACGAATAGGATTAACCTGATTCAAGTTGGGTCTGTCTACACGTCTTGAATAACTCAAGTTATAGGTGTTTTTTTCGCTTGCTGTATAAGAGAAAAATGCAGATGGATACACCGTAAAGATATAATCTTTAAACTGACCGGGCGAAGTTTCAACTCTTCTGAAATTTGCTTCAACATCAAAACTTTCGATACGAGCACCAATTTGATAACTCCATTTTTTTAATTGCTTTCCATAATTGGTATAAGCACTCAAGATAGAACGTTCATAATCAAAATCAGAGAAATAAGTGAAATTTTGATCAAAAGTATTATCGGTAGCATCAAATCTACTTTCTAATCCCACTTCTAATTTTGTTTTATCATCCAAAGGATGAACATAGTCAACATTCGCAATAAAATTTTGACCCAATGTTTCTACTTGGTTAGTTTGCAAAAGGGTATTATTTCCATCATAAAACTGACTGTCTTCCGGTCTGAAATTTCGATTGTAATTCAATTCTACATCTAAAGTTTGTTGCGGATTTTTAAACAAATGCTTATAACTCAAATTGTAAACATCGTTTTTACTTTTGTTTTCAGAGATAAACAATTGGTTAATAGATGGATTAACACCGTTAGTATAGTTCACATCGTTAGAGAAATAGCCTTCGGTAGTATTAAAAATTTGATTCGTAAAAAATGAAAAAGTATTCTTCTCATTTAAATAAAAATCAACACCGGCTTTGATGAAATTATTCGTATTTAAATTTTTAATAAAAAAATCTGAACGATTACTGAAATTATCATCAGAAATGTCTTCTGTATTTAAATAACCTTCACTAATCCTTTGACCGTGATTGATAGAGTAGGTAGTATAAAAATTGAATTTATTAATGCGGTAATTCAAATCCAATGAACCATTTCCTTTTGGAGTGATACCAAAATTTACTCCCGCATTTACACTCCCGTTGAATCCTAAATTTGAATTCTTTTTCAAAATAATATTGATGATTCCGCTCATTCCTTCCGGATTATACTTTGCAGAAGGATTTGTAATCAATTCAATTTGTTTGATGGAGGTAGATGGAATTTGTTGAATGGCCTGTGCAGCACTCATTTGAGAAGGTTTACCATCAATGAAAATTTGAACATTTGGATTACCTCTCAAAGAAATGGTATTGTTTTGTGCATCAACACTCACTGAAGGGATGTTATTTAAAACATCTGAAGCTGTAGGTCCGGCATTCACTAAATCAGCCCCTACATTTACCACTTTTCGATCAATTCGTTGTTCTATACTCGAACGTTCTCCAACCACTTCTACTTCGGATAAAGAGGTTGCTTCTTCTTCCAATTGTACTGTTTTAACTTGAAAATTTTTTGTTGTTAAATTTGCAGGAAGTTGAACGGTTTTGAATCCAATAAATTGAATTTCTAATAGATAATTTCCATAGGGGATTTTTGATATGGAAAATTCTCCTTTGTCATCTGTTATTCCACCATTAACAATTTGATCATTGCTTCTTAAAACAATAGTGGCATAAGGAATGGGCGAATTGTTAGATTTCTCTACTACTTTACCGGAAATTGTTCCGGAATTCTGTGCTTGCAATTGTAAGAATGAAATGAATAAGGCGAATAGCGTTAGTTTAAAGTTCATTTTGATGTTTTTTGATTGATTGATTGATAATCGTAATAGACTCTCAAACCTAATTTTTGTTACAACCATAAATAAAAAAAGTCTTCCGTTTCCGAAAGACTTTCATTTCTAAACAACAAAACAATATAAACTATCTCTTTAATGAAAAGTGAGATTTGAATTCTTTAGTTTGTGCATTTTCTTCATACGTTACTGTAAACCAATAATCTGTAGATGGCATTAGAGTACCATGATAAGTTCCATCCCATCCGTTTTGATTTGGGAATAGTTGTGTAATTAACTTTCCATAACGGTCATAAATATAGATCACTGCATTTTCTTGGTTATCTAAATCTGAAATGTTCCATGTATCATTAAATCCATCTCCATTTGGGGTAAAGAATTTAGGATAATTAACTACTAATACAGTATCGGTTACGCTTCCACAACCATTTTTATCTCTTACCGTAACAGTGTGAATGCCGGATGTTACATTATCAAAGGTTGGACTATCTTGAAACGGACCACCATCTAATGAATATTCATAATTTCCTCCAACACCATTTGCATTAATCGTAATTGAATTAGTGCTGCTAAAGGCCATACTTACAGTAAATGTAATAGCTGCCGGTTCAGAGGCTAACACTTCAACCATTGTTGGTTCAGAGGAACAACCGGTTTGAATATTGGTCGCAATAACACTGTATACTCCCGGAACAGTTACTTGTAAAGAACTTCCAAAGGCACCTTCGATTAAGGAAGTTTCTAAATACCATTCAAAGGTATGAGTAGAAGAGGATAAACCGCTGAAAATGGTATATGGATTTAATAAAGCACCAGTTTCACTTTCTACACAAACAATTCCATCTTCAGGAGTTGGCTCAGGCAATTTAAAAATTGTCATTTGAATCGGAACTATGGCATAACAATCTGTTGCTAAAGTATTATTTACGCGAGCATAAACCATAACTAAGGATGAACTAGTGAATGAATTCGTTTGATTAATAGCATCCTCCATAGTAGCGTAATAATCTATGGTAAATTCAGTTCCGGTTTGTAAACCTAATACAACACTATTAAAGTTGTTGAAATCAAAATTGAAAATACCATCATTGTTTCCGTCTTCATCACAAATTCTTGTCATAGGAGCTGGTACAGTATTTGCAACGGGTGTAGGGATAATAGTTACCTCAAAAGACGTTTCATCAGAACAGTTTGGTGTAAATCCTGAATTAGCAAATATATATATCGTTTGAGTTGTAGTAATTACACTACCAGCTTGAAGTTGACCCCCACTACCGTTTGGACCTCTGTAATATCTTCCAACAGTTAAAGCTGGTAAAACATAATTAGAACAGGTGGTAACATCTTCTACTTCATCTACATTAAAAATTTCAATATCAAAACTCCTTTCACTAAAGCAATTTGGAGTTGTACCGGTTTCAGCATACACATAAAGGGTTTGTGAAGTTGTAATAATGGTACCTTCTGATAATTGTGTTCCACCCCCATTAGGTTCGGTAAAGTAGTTTCCAACTGTTAATGCCGGTAAGGTATATGAATTACATACATCAACATTCAATAGTGCCGGAATCACCGGTGTAGTATTGATTGTTACCGTAAAAGAAGTCTGATCAATACAAGAAAAAGCCGGTCTTATCTGATTTTCTTTATAAATGTAAATTGTTTGAGAGGTTGTAATCACAGTACCCTCTGGAAGTAAAGTTCCGAAACCATTTGGACCATTTGGTTCAGTGTAATAAAAATTGCCTTCAGTCAATTCCGGTAATACATAACTATCACACACTACAACATTTGGTAATGAGTCCGCTTGAATTTCAAATACGTTAACTTGAAAACTAGTTTCATTCGAACAACCATTTTCTTCTCGGTAAATATAGATTACTTGTGATGATGTAATCACATGACCTCCATTTAATTGAGTACCCGTTCCATTTGGACCTGTGAAATAGTTACCGTTTACTAAATCAGTTAAAATATAACTGTTACATCCATCAATATCAGAACGTGAATCGATAACAGGTGGAGTTGAAATGGTAATATCAAAGCTTACTGAATTTTGACAACCAGACCCATTGTTTAAGTACACATGTAAAGTTTGAGAAGAAGAAATCACATCTCCTGCAAACAAAGCAGTACCGGTACCATTAGGTCCTGTAAAATAGTTACCTTCTGGTAATTGAGGTAAAATATAAGATGCACAACCCGTTGTAACTTCTGGAGTTTCCACTGCCGTTAAAGAAATGGATACTGTGAAATTTAGATTTGACGTACAATTTGGTTGAGACTGGCTTTGTGCATAAACATAAATAGTTTGAGTGGATGAAATGACAGTACCGGCCGGTATTTGTTGACCCGTTCCATTTGGTCCTGTAAAATAACCTCCTATAGGTAAGTTCGGTAAAGTATAACTCACACATTCAGTAGTAGAGGTCGGAGCATCTAATCCAATGAATACTGTAAAACTTGCTTGGCTTTCACAGAAATTATTTATTGCATACACATAAATAGTCGTTGTTTCTGTAATTACAGTTCCCGGTGCAATAGATTGTCCAGTCCCGTTTGGACCATCAAAATACATACCATTAGTTAAGTTAGGTAAAGTATAAGAGTTACAATCAAATACATCTTGAAAGTTTCCTACCGATGGTGAAGGAACTATCGATAAACTAATTGGAATATCGATGATACAAAATGGTGGCTCTAAAGACTGAAAATAGAAATAAATGGTCTGAGATGAGGTTAATAAAGTTCCTGGTGCTAATTGACCTGTTCCATTTGGACTTGTAAAGTATCCACCAATTTGAGAATTAGGAATACTGTAAGAATCACAAAAATCGGTATTTGTTGGAGTAAATTCTTCTGGTTTAATGATAGTTACCATAAAACTCGACTGATTAGTACAAAATGGTTCTACAGTTCCAACACTATATATGTATATTCGTTGTGTTTCATCAACAATATCGCCAGCAAATAAAGGTGTACCGGTTCCGTTTGGTCCGGTAAAATAATTACCGTTTACCAAACTTGGTAAAACATAATATTCACAAACAAATACATTTTCTAAAATATCAACTAATGGTAAAGGCACAACTTGTATGTTAAACGAAACAATGCTAAAACATGTTGGATCAGAAATGCTTTGGACTCTTGCAAATACAACTCGATTAATTGAAACAAAAACATTTGTATTTAAAGGGGATATTCCATTTGAAGAATTTTCAAAAGTAGTGTGGTATGTAACTTGATACAAATCGGTAGATTGTCCATTCAGAATTTGAGCATTTTGAAGGGATAGTCTAAAACGACTTCTAGTTGGTGAATCAATTACAGCACAACCAAACAAAGTTGAAGGTTGGTGAGCAACAGGTGGAGGAATTACCAACAACAGAAATGCTTTTACCGCAAAACAACTAGTGTTGTTTTTTTGTACTCTTACATAAAGAGTTTGATTGCCTGCACTTGTGTAGTTATTGGGTAACGGATTTACTCCATTCATTGCATTTGCTTCTGTTGCGTGATAGGTTACGGTCGTAGGTCCTGTTACTCCTGCAGTTACAACAGAATTATTTTGAGTTAAATTATAAACATACGAGGCTGAACCATTGTTACAACGCATCAGGTTTATTGGATTAGGAATAGATAAAACTTGATTAAATTCAAACCCGTTGGGTGTAATTAAATGATTTGGTTTTTAATATTATTAATTGGTCTGTCAAAGATAAATTTATTGATAAATTGAACTAAAGTTAGAGATGTTATTTTTGCTAAAATTCTGGTTCTGAAACCTTCAAAAGATTTGGCATAATTTCTTCTAATCATGAATTGGTCACACAACTGAGAAAACAAAGTTTCAATTCTTTTTCTTGATTTTCTAAAAATATATGGCTGTGGTTTATATTGCTTTTGATTAGTTCTCATTGGGGTTTCTAATTTTACATTTACTGATTGAAATAAATCTAATTGAATGCTATCTGATAAATAACCTCTGTCTCCAAGCAACACACAATCAGACATTTGCTGTTTTATGTTTTTCAAAAAATGAACGTCGTGAACTTCTGCTTTTGTAATATCCAAAGAATGAAAAACTCCTGATACGGAACAAACACCATGAAGTTTATAGCCATAAAACCAACTATTTTGAGATGCACAAAAACCTTTTGAAGGAGCAGTATCAAATTCGTCTTTACATATTTTAATTCTATGATGACGTGAGAATTTACAAATTTCCAATGGCATACTGTCAACAATAAAGTAGTCTTCAAATTCTAAAAATTCTCTAGCTAGCTTGGTTCTGACCTCTTCTGAAAATAAGAACAATTTTCTTCTTCTTTTATTGAACTGACTTCGCTCAATTAAATTGGAGATTTCACCTGGAAGTAGCTGTTTGAAAAGTGAATTTTCACTGTCAATTGACATAAATTCTGCTGTCAAACTCAAGGCAACTACTTCTATATCAGACATTTTTTGCTTTCTGCCAATTCCTGATTTAAAATCTAACTCAAAATTCAAAGAACTTATAACTTCTAATACTCTAAAATAATTTTTAACTATATTTGTCATAAATGTTGGTTGTTTTGCGACTTCAAGATACTGATTTTCAGTATCTTGACCAACATTTATTCAATTTATTTTACTTCAAATAATTACACCCAACGGGTAATAGTTAACTATTCTTAATAATATAAATGTGGGATGAAAACTCTTTTGATTTTTTCCCTTTAAGATTTGATTGTAGCCCAATCCAAAAAGCAGAAAAAACATTCATTTTTCCTGTTTTGTATTTTTCAGACAATAAACTTACGTAAAAACTGTCAAACCACATGGGTTTAATATCAACTAATTTTAAATTTTTCTCAGCAAACAAATGCTGAATTGCCTTTTTAGAAAAATGCCAAAGATGTCTTGGTACATCGAAAGCCGCCCAATATTTTCCATAATGAAGAGCATCAAACGATTTATAATTTGGTACCGCAATGATAATTGTTCCATCCGGTTTTAAAAGTCTTTTGAGTTCCTTGATTTGAAAATCTAAATCAGGAACATGTTCTAAAACATGCCACATGGTTATCACATCAAAATAATGATTTTCTAATTCTTCATACGATTCTACCAAACAAACGCCTTTTTGCTTTGCAATTGATTTAGCTTTGTCGCTTGGTTCCATTCCTACTGTTTTCCAATTTTGTTTTTTGGCTTCCGCTAAAAAATCTCCCGTTCCAGAACCAATATCTAAAACAATCCCTTTTGAACCATTAAAATATTCAATTAGACTAACTTTATCACGAACTGCTTTTTGTTTTACTAGATGATAAATTTTTTCAAACCATGATCTTTTTGCATCTGTATGTGAAATATAATCTTCGCTTTGATAATACTTCTGCAATTCTTCATTATTAGGTTGCGGATGTGTTTTCAGCAATTGAAGGTTTTCATCCATCAACAACTCAAATTCTTCTCCTGTAACAGAATAATCTTTTATTTTATTGTAAGGTTCTTTCAAAAAGTTCATGTAATAAATTTTACTTTTCCTTTGTTAGCTATTATGTTTATTGGACTTTACAAAATCGTTTCACGTGGAACATTCTATTCAATCAAAATGAAAAAATCATCCAAAATATAAAAAAACAAACAAAATTATCTTCCCATGTAAATTAATAAAATTGAAATATCACTTGGTGAAACTCCACTGATTCGTGAAGCTTGCGAAACGGTAACGGGTCTAATTTTTTTAAACTTTTCTCTAGCCTCAAACGATAATGATTTGATTTTATCAAAATCAAAAGATTCCGGTATTTTTACATCTTCTAACCTTTTTAGCTTATCCGCATTATTTCGTTCTTTTTCAATATAACCATTATATTTCAATTGAATTTCTGCTTGTTCAATAGTTTCTTCATCTAAATCATTTGATGCGATATATTCTTTTACTTTATCAAATAAAACAATGTCAAATAACTCAATTTGTGGCCTAGAGAATACTTTATACATTTTATCAGACTGTACCATCAATGAACTACCTTTTACTTCTAAAACCGGATTAGCTTCTTCGGGTGATATACTTGTCTCTTTGAAAAAAGTTACCATTTTCTCCGCTTCACCAAATTTATACTCCATTCGTTTTAAACGTTCATCAGAAGCCAAACCAAGTGCATGACCTTTTGGTGTCAATCGCTCATCAGCATTATCTTGCCGTAACAACGTACGGTATTCCGCTCTCGAAGTAAACATTCTATATGGCTCTTCTGTTCCTTTTGTAATTAAATCATCAATTAAAACACCAATATACGCCTCGTCACGTTTCAAAATAAACGCTTCGCGTTCTTGTACTTTAAGAGCAGCATTAATTCCTGCCATTAAGCCTTGTGAAGCCGCTTCTTCATATCCTGTTGTTCCGTTTATTTGTCCGGCAAAAAATAATCCATCAACTAATTTGGTTTCTAACGTATGTTTTAATTGTGTTGGCGGAAAATAATCATATTCAATAGCATAACCAGGTCTGAAAAACTTCACATTTTCAAATCCTTCAACAGAACGAAGAGCTTTATATTGCACTTCTTCCGGCAAGGAAGTTGAAAAACCATTTACATAAACTTCAACTGTATTCCATCCTTCCGGTTCTACAAACAGTTGATGTCTGTCTTTATCTGCAAAACGATTGATTTTATCTTCAATCGAAGGACAATATCTTGGACCAGTACTCTTAATACGGCCATTAAACATTGGTGAGCGATCAAATCCTTCACGCAATAAATCATGAACCGTTTCTGATGTGTACGTCATCCAACACGATTTTTGATGCGTCAATGGCTGAGTTGAATCCAAATATGAAAACTTATGTGGTTTTTCATCCCCTTTTTCTTCACGTATTTTTGAATAATCCAATGAACGCCCATCTACTCTTGGAGGTGTTCCTGTTTTCATTCTTCCTGCTTGAAAACCTAATTTCACTAAATCTTCAGTAATTCCAAAAGCAGCACTTTCTCCGGCTCTTCCTCCACCGAATTGTTTTTCACCGATATGAATTAATCCATTCAAAAACGTTCCGTTGGTCAAAACAACTGTTTTGGCTTTGATTTCAATACCTAAAGAAGTTTTAATTCCTTTTACCACATTGTTCTCAATAATCAAACCGGCTACCATTTCTTGATAAAAATCAACATTAGGGGTGTTTTCCAACATTAAACGCCATTCTTCCGCAAAACGCATTCGGTCACTTTGAACTCTTGGCGACCACATAGCTGGACCTTTTGACTTATTCAACATTTTAAATTGAATCGCCGTTTTATCTGAAACAATTCCCGAGTAACCACCTAACGCATCAATCTCACGCACAATTTGCCCTTTTGCAATTCCGCCCATAGCGGGATTACACGACATTTGTCCAATGGTTTGCAAATTCATCGTGACCAACAACGTTTTACAACCCATATTAGCGGCTGCTGCAGCAGCTTCTGAACCTGCGTGCCCTGCTCCCACTACAATAACATCATACTTCTCTTGAAACATATTTTTTATTTGTTCCACGTGAAACAATTCACGCTTATCGTTATTTAATGTTCCACGTGGAACATTTTGATTTTTTCATCTTCTTTTTGACGCATCAGCAATTCATCTTGTTCGCTTTTGTCTTTATAACCACAATAATGAAGTACGCCATGAGCCATTACTCTTTTTAATTCGTTTTCTAAGGAAACTTTGAATTCTTTTGCGTTTTCAGCAACTCTTTCTATAGAAATAAAAATATCGCCGTGTAAAAAATTTCCTTCACAGTAGTCAAAGCTAATAATATCGGTCAGTGTATCATGATTGAGATATTCAACATTGATTTTGTGAAGATATTCATCGTCACAAAAAACATAGTTGATGTATCCCTCCTCTTTGTTTTCAGATGCAATAATGTTTTGAATCCATGAAGCATAATCAGATTCGCTGCTGAGTTCAAAATTTGTCTCGTAATTAAAACTAATCATTTGTTTTAAAGTATTCTTGAACCTTTTGGTTAAAATTTGGCCGCAAAGGTAAGCTTTGTCTGTTTAAAATCTCAACACTATTCAAATATTGTTGCAATTCAGGTGAAAGCGGTTTAACTGAACTATTAAATTCTTGTTTGTTCGTTTCAGATTGACGTTTAGAATCTTCACCTTGTTGTTGAACAGCCTTTTCCAATTTAAGCATTTCGTAATTGATGTTTAACATGCGTTGTAAAACTTCATTTTTGAAACCTTTATTCAAAATTTGTTTTTCTGCATCTTTCATTTGATCCAACACTTTTTGTCCGCCTGGTGTCAATCCTTGCTTTCGCAATTGGTCTTCTAATTGTTGACGCAAACGTCGTTGTTCTTGGAAAATTTCCATTAATTCTCTCGCGTTTTCTTCACCGTCATTGTTGCCTTGGCCACCTCCACTACCCTCTCCGGGCTTATTGCCTTTTTGATTTCCTTTTCCTTTTCCTTTTTCACCCTTCTCGCCTTTCTCGCCTTCTTTACCGCCTGGTTTGTCACCTTTGTCGCCTTCTTTCCCATCGCCGGGTTTATCGCCTTTTTCAATACCTTCTTTCATTTTATCAGACAAACCTTTTTGTTTTTGAATAATATCCGGTAATTGTGCTCCGCCTTGACCCTGTCCGGGTTTTGGTTTACCGGCTCCCGAACCCATTCCTGACATGGACATTTGCATACTATTCATAATGTCAGACAGAAAATCAGCTAAACGATTAGCTGCTGAAACGGTATATTGTTGATGTGATACTCCTTTAGAAATCATAGCTTCAGCCAACGTTTCTAATGATTTATCTACGTTATAATGCACATTTCCAATTTCCTCTGTTACTTTTTCTGTAATCATTTCATTTCGCAAAGACATCGCAAATAAACTATCGTCAACATGTTTAAATTGCTGTTTTAAATCTTGTTGATTCTTTAAAAACTTATTGTAGGAAGGTGCTCCTTTTTTTAAACCTTTAAATTGTTTCATTAAATTTTCTTGTGAGAAAGAAAAAGCTAATAAATTATCTAAAATTTGACGCATCATTTTTACGTCTTCCTCTAATTGCTCCATTTCTCCGCCGGCCATACTTTCAGCCATTTTTTGGCTCATTTGTTTCATTTTTTGAGCAGCATTTTTTTGTTTTGGTTTAGCTTTCTCTTTTTGATCTTTCTGTAACTCATCCGATGCTTTTTCCATATCCTCTTCGATACTCTTTTCTTGTTTTTCGTCTGAAGGAATATCCAAAGGCTTTTTTAACTCTTTGTTATCTTTTTCTAATTCACGAAGTTCTTCTTGCAATTTATCAAACTCTTTGTTTAATTCCTCTTGCTTAGCAGAAGTGTTTTCTTTATCTTCTTTTGATAATTTTTCTTGTTTTTCGGCTAATTTGTCAAGCTTCTTCATTAACTGTTCTGCCTTCTTTTCAACGTAATATTTTTTTGTTAATTCAACTAATTGTTCAAGATTCTTCGTTTGATTTTTAGCATTTTGTTTGATTTTATCTAATTTTTCCTGAACGTCTAAATCTTGGATTTTTTCTGTAAGTTTTTGAAGTTCATCTAATAATTTTTGATTTTCATCTGTTTGCTTTTCAATATTTTCCGCCCTTTTCTCAAGTTGTTCTTTTTTTTGATCTTTATCGTTTTTATTGAATTCATTCAGGTTGTTTTTTAACTCTTTTGAAAACTCTTTCATCATTTCTTCTTGTTGCTTTTGTCGTTTGATGAAATCATTAATTTTCTGCTTGTCTTTGAATTCAAGGTTTTCTTTTTCCTTGCTCATTTTTTGCAATTTATCCATTTCAGATAATTGCTTTTCTTGATTTTTAAGCGATTTTTCTAAGCTATTGATGTTATCTTTTTGCTGTTTTAATTGCTCTTCCTGACGCTCTTCTTCGGTATTGATGCGGTCTGAAAAAACAGAAGATTTTGTACTTTTAAAATTGTGTATCGCATCGTTATCAAATACTTCAAAATAATATTCATATGCTACACCTTCTGTAATTGGCAAATTACCCGGAAAAGAAAACACAAATTGATCAAACAATTCCTTTTTAACCGGAATAACAGATTTTAACGCTGCTCGTTCATTGTTTTTAGGATAATAAACAATCTGAAGCTTGTGTAACCCATTATCATCAGACACTTGACCAATTAATATGTTTTTTTGAACCCTTAAACTATCAGGAGCATTGTTTACGTTTATGGATGGAAATTGATCTTTTATAGTCGTAATTTGATAGTTCAGTTTCTCATAATGTCTGACTTTATTGTTTGAAGTAAGAATCTGATATTCTGTATTTTGCAGAATTGATTTAGTGAAAAAAAACAAATTATCCTTCTCAATAAAAGAGGAATACGCACTTCCTTCAAAATATTGAATTTGATTGGTCGCTAATGCTGATACTTTCCAACTTACTTTCGTTCCTTCCGGCACAATGGCATTACCGGAACCTTTTATAGTTTCAGCTTTTCGATTCAAATAAGATGGAAACTGCAAAACCATTTCAAAGTTTGAAATCGTTGGAACAGCAACTACTGAAAGTTCTAAATCTGGTGTAGAAACCGAATTGGATTCCACATGAAAAGTGATATTTTTCGACGGTTTCGTAAAACGATATTCAAAAACACCCGGCTTCGTACTTTCCATGTAATAACTTTCCTCACCAATAATAACCATTGCATTTTCAGGAACTACCTTTCCTTCAGATTTCACTTGAAGAATAAAATCTGATCCTTGTTCTGTTTGTAAATTATCATTCAAAATCACAAAAGAAAAAGGTGCCGGTGGCGAAAATTTTTCATTATACCGTACGACACGGTTCATGCTATCAGCAATAATATCACTATTTCCGGTAAGTATAAAAAAAGCTAAAAATAATAACGGTATGATTGCCCAAGGCAAATACTTGGTGTTTTTCTTAAAATTAATAGCATTACTAAACGGAATGGGTTGCAACGATTTCCCTTTTTGTTCAATGGAAGCTATTAACAATTCTGATGGCTGATTGTTTTCGGCTAATTGAAGAAAATTGATTAACTTATCGTTTACTTCAGAAAAATGACTGCCAATAATTTGAGACGCTTGTTTGTAATCAATTCCTTTTTGAAGTTTAAATAATTTGAAAAGCGGAAACAAAATAAAACGAGAAAGTAAATAAAGCTCAACCCCCACAAAAGTCCAAAAAAGAATGGTTCTTCCGGTTGGTTTTAACCAAAGAAAATATTCAATAAAAAGTGTAAAAAAGAGATACAACAATCCAAAACCAACGAACAAAATAACTCCTTTGAGTAATTCGTTGGTGTAATATTTTTTTATAAATGCTTCTAACTTTTGATAAATCAACGACTTTGTTTCCAAAATAATAAGGCTTTTACTTGTAACCGATAAAAGTACAATTTTATTTTTTAGTCAAAAGTTAAAAGTTTTTAAAAGAATTTTATAATTTTAGAAAAACAATTTGAATCATGAAATACTTATGGGCATACAGCATCCCTTTAGTTGGAATTTTATGTATATTTCAACAAGGTTTGTGGTCGTATTTTTTATTGGTTTTTGTGTTTATTTTAATACCGATTCTTGAATATATTCTACCGCTCGATCATTCTAATTATTCAGACGAAGAAAAAGAAAAAAGACTTAAAAATAAGCTTTTTGATTGGTTATTGTACCTTAACGTTCTAATTGTATATGGAAGTCTCTTTTTTACGTTTACAATCGTTCAAACAAAGTCGTTACTACTGTATGAACTAATAGGAATAGTGCTCAGTTTAGGAATTATTCTGGGTTCAAACGGAATAAATGTTGCTCACGAATTGGGACATCGAAAAAAACGTTATGAACGAATTCTGGGTAAACTATTACTTATCCCAAGTCTCTATACTCACTTTTTTATTGAACACAATCACGGTCATCATTTGGATGTTTCTACTCCGGATGATCCTTCTACGGCAAAATACAATCAAAGCTTGTATTCTTTTTGGTGGCAATCCGTTAGCGGAACATATTTAAAAGCCTGGAAAATTCAGAAAAAAATCAATAAAATCGATACCATTTCTTTTTTCTCTCCAAAAAATGACATGTTTTGGTTTACAATTATCCAAATCACCTATTTGATAAGCTTATATACTTTCTTTGGTTTAAAAGTCTTATTTGTGGGGATTTCCGCCGGCATTGTAGGTTTTCTTTTGTTGGAAACCATCAATTATATTGAACATTATGGTTTGAAAAGAAAAAAAATGCCTTCCGGACGATATGAACGCGTTTCTGAAAAACATTCATGGAATTCCAATCATATTTTAGGAAGAATCATTTTATATGAACTAACAAGGCATAGTGACCATCATTACAAATCAACGAAAGAATATCAAATTTTAGAATGTCATGAGGAAAGTCCACAATTGCCTTTCGGCTATCCCTCTTCAATGGTTTTGTCTTTTATTCCTCCGCTTTGGTATTCAATCATGAACAAGAGAATTCCGGAAGAAATGAAATAAATTATTCTGTACTATCTTGATTCAACATAAAAAAGCAAACTAAATCTTATCTTTGCCAAAATTTTTACACAAATGTCAAGACCTGTTCGCGTTCGTTTTGCACCCAGTCCAACCGGACCATTGCATATTGGTGGAGTGAGAACCGCTTTGTTCAATTATTTATTTGCGAAAAAAAATAACGGCGTTTTTTATCTGCGTATTGAAGATACTGACCAAAATCGCTTTGTTCCCGGAGCGGAACAATACATTTTTGAAGCGTTGGAATGGTTGGGAATCTCACCTTCTGAAACGGTTGGAAAAAACGAAAAATTTGGTCCGTATCGTCAGAGTGAACGTAAACATTTATATAAACAATATGCCGATCAATTGATTCATTCAGGTTGGGCGTATTATGCGTTTGATACTCCGGAAGCTTTGGATATGCATAGAAAACAACACGAAGAACAAGGAAAAATATTTATTTATAATTGGCATAACCGTGAAAAATTAGATACTTCGTTGGTGTTGTCAATTGAAGAAACGAACAAAAGAATTGCTGCCGGCGAAGATTTTGTGATTCGCTTCAAAACACCTGTGAATGAAGTTTTAGAATTGAAAGACATCATTCGTGGTGATATTAAATTTGATACGAACTTGCTAGATGACAAAGTGTTATTTAAAAGTGACGGAATGCCAACCTATCATTTGGCCAACATTGTTGATGATCATTTGATGGAAACATCCCACGTGATTCGTGGTGAAGAATGGTTGCCTTCTCTCCCACTTCATCATTTGTTGTACAAGGCTTTTGGTTGGGAAGCACCTGAATTTGCACATTTGCCATTGATTTTAAAACCCATTGGAAACGGAAAATTATCCAAACGAGATGGGGATAAAATGGGCTTTCCGGTTTTCCCGTTGGAATGGAAAACGGAAGAAGGCATTTCATCCGGTTATCGTGAAACCGGTTATTTTCCTGAATCGGTTATTAACTTTTTAGCTTTATTGGGATGGAATGACGGCACCGATCAAGAATTATTTTCTTTGGAAGAATTAGTAGAAAAATTCGATTTGAACCGAGTGCACAAAGCCGGAGCCAAATTTGATCCGGAGAAAAACAAATGGTTTAATCATCAATATTTGCAAAAGCAAAGTGATGAAGAATTGGCAAAAATCTTTTCTTCTATTTTAAACGAAAAAGGAGTTTCTGTTGAAAATAATAAACTAATCAAAATCGTTTCTTCCATAAAAGAACGAGCAAATTTTGTTTCCGATTTCTGGGAATTAGCGGATTATTTCTTTGAAGCACCGATTTCATACGACGAAAAAGCAGCTAAAAATTGGAAAGAAGAAACACCTGCTTTGATGAGACAAGTGATAGAAATCTTGGAAACGATTGAAGATTTTACCTCTTTAAACATCGAAACAATATTAAAAGATTGGATGACCACCAATGAAATTGGCATGGGAAAAGTAATGCAGCCGCTACGATTAAGTTTAGTAGGAGCCTTAAAAGGGCCGCATTTGTTTGATATTATTGAATTGATTGGAAAAGAGGAAGCGGTTAAACGGATTGAAAAAGCAATAACAATTTTATAAAAAAGGCTCCAAATTTGGAGCCTTATTTTTTTAAAAATAAAAGATAATATTTCCGGCAATTACACCCAAGTTCCCTTTTAGCTTTCCATCGGCTAAAGCCCTAACTTCTTCTTGATTATTTAGGTTATTTAGAATATTCGTTACACCATATTGATAACTCAAACTCAAGCGAATATTTTCAACACCACCGGAAATTCCGGCGTAAACATTAAAATTAATGGGTGTAATGTCTTCAATGTCTTGAACACGAAGCAATTCATTGCCCACGATAAAATTATTTTCGTCAGCATCGTTGAATTTTAATTTACTATTAACTTGCAACACCGGACCAAAATCTAACGATACCGGACCTCCATCAATCTTGTAACACAACAACAAATGAATTTGAACAGCCATCATTTTTAATTCCACTTCTCTTTGGGAAAAACCTGAAAAAGTTTCAATAGAAAATTTGTTTTCAGTAAAATTCATACCATATATCATCGAAAAATTATTGTAGTAATTTCCACGCATGGATAAACCTGCCGTCCAATTCATTGCGGGTTTAACATTAAAATTATCCGTATACAAATTGGTTTGGTTTATACCCAAACTTATTCCAATATGATTATAATCTCCTTTACCATATTGTGCACTAACAGATAAAGATGTAATAATAAAAACGATGGCCAAAAAATATCTTTTCATGAATATTGAATTAAATTGTAACAAACGTACGAGAAATTTCGTATCATTACGTATAACTCATTAAACTATTTTTTATGACAGGTTACATTATTATTGTTTTAGGTGTTTTTCTATTATTGGCTTCTTTTTTCACCGTGAAGCAACAAACGGCTGCGGTAATTGAACGATTTGGTCGTTTTAGCAGTATTAGACAATCCGGTCTACAATTAAAGATTCCGGTAATTGACCGAATTGCAGGGAAAATTAACCTCCGAATTCAACAATTAGACGTGATTATTGAAACGAAAACCAAAGACAACGTATTCGTTAAAATGAAAGTTTCGGTTCAGTTTAAAGTGATTCAAGAAAAGGTGTATGAAGCATTTTACAAATTAGAATATCCTCATGATCAGATTACTTCGTATGTGTTTGACGTGGTTCGTGCCGAAGTTCCAAAATTAAAATTAGACGATGTTTTTGAGCGTAAAGATGACATTGCAATTGCTGTTAAACGCGAATTAAACGAAGCGATGACCACCTATGGATACGACATCATTAATACGTTAATTACCGATATTGATCCAGACATTCAAGTAAAAAATGCGATGAATAGAATTAACGCTGCCGACCGTGAAAAAACCGCTGCCGAATACGAAGCAGAAGCCGGAAGAATTAGAATTGTAGCCAAGGCTAAAGCGGAAGCGGAAAGTAAAAGGCTTCAAGGTCAAGGTATTGCCGACCAAAGAAGAGAAATTGCTAGAGGTTTGGTAGAATCTGTAGATGTTTTGAATAAGGTAGGTATCAATTCGCAAGAAGCGTCTGCGTTGATTGTGGTTACGCAACATTATGATACGTTGCAAGCCATTGGAGCCGATACCAATTCAAACTTGATTTTATTACCCAACTCACCGCAAGCCGGAAGTGATATGTTGAACAATATGGTCGCTAGTTTTACCGCTAGTAACCAAGTGGGTGAAGCGATGAAAAAAGCCAATAGCACCACTCGAATTGGAAAAAATAAAAAAGACGAATTTGGTACGACTGAAGATAATGCATAATTTTGAAAGAGGCCTTCGGGTCTCTTTTTTTTGAACTAAATTTTCTGTTTCTTCTTTGAACACAGATTTTGAAAATTTGAGAAATCTAAAAATGAAAAAAAATTTCTCACAGAAAACACGGAAAACACAGAAATTAAAATTTTTACGTTTTGTGAAAGTAAAAATGTACAAAAAACGAATTAGAATCGTTTAAATTCATTTTTACATTACAAAATATAAAATCATATTGCTTCTTTTTTTTGTTTTCTTAAAACCTTTCTAAAAAAGTCGTTTTTAATTGGTTTTATCTATTTTATTTTAAAAAACAATAATATTTTATAATAATAAGAAAAACCGCAATCACATGCAACTTTTAATTGATTTTATTTATTATATAGATTTATTCCTTTGCTTCAATTTTTGCCCACGTATCTCTCAAGCCAACCGTTTTGTTAAAAACTAATTTTTCAGAAGTAGAATCTTTGTCGGTACAAAAATATCCCAAACGTTGAAATTGAAATTTATCTTCCGGTTGAGCCGATTGTAAACTTGGTTCAACATATCCGCTAATTATTTCTAATGAATTAGGGTTAATGTAATTTTTAAAATCAACTTCTTTGTCACCATCCGGATTTTCGTGCGTAAATAATCGGTCGTAAATGCGAACTTCTGCCTCAACAGCAAGTGGAATCGACACCCAATGAATGGTTCCTTTTACTTTGCGTTGACTAGCCTCTGTTCCGCTTCCCGACCTAGAATCCACATCATATGTTGCGTGAATTTCCGTGATATTCCCATCAGAATCTTTTACAACACTTTCACCTTTAATAATATAAGCATTTTTCAAACGAACTTCTGTTCCCAACGTTAAACGGAAAAACTTCTTATTGGCTTCTTCTTGAAAATCTTCTCTCTCAATGTATAATTCTTTTGAAAAAGGTACTTTTCTATACGTCAAAATTTCCTCTTCGGGATTGTTTTCTGCATCCAACCATTCTTCTTGACCGTCCGGATAATTGGTAATAACCAACTTAACCGGATTTAAAACGGCCATAACACGAGGAGCGGTTTTATTCAAATCTTCCCGAACGCAAAACTCTAAAAGAGAAACATCAATTAAATTTGTACGCTTAGCAATACCGATGGTTTTAGCAAAATTTCGGATAGAAGCCGGTGTATAACCTCTTCTTCTCATCCCTGAAATGGTACTCATTCTTGGATCATCCCATGCTGTTACGTGACCTTCTTGCACTAATTGCAGTAATTTTCGTTTACTTACAACCGTATGAGAAAGGTTTCTTCTGGCAAATTCTCTTTGTTTCGGACGAACTTTATTCGCATCATAAATTTGGTCTAAAAACCAATCGTATAATTCTCTGTGTGGTAAAAATTCTAATGTACAAAGGGAATGCGAAATGCCTTCGATATAATCGCTTTCACCGTGAGCCCAGTCGTACATTGGATAAATGCACCATTTATCACCTGTTCTGTGGTGATGTTTATGCAAAATGCGATACATGATCGGGTCACGCATTAACATATTGGTAGAAGCCATATCTATTTTGGCACGTAAAACATGGGTCCCTTCAGGAAATTCTCCGTTTTTCATGCGTTCAAAAAGGTCAAGATTCTCTTCAACCGAACGATTTCTGAATGGACTATTGGTTCCTACTTGAGTTGGTGTACCTTTTTGCTTAGCCATTTCTTCCGATGATTGGCTATCTACATAGGCTTTATCTTTTTTGATAAATTCAACCGCCCAATCATATAATTCTTGAAAATAATCAGAAGCATATCGTTCTTCAGCCCACTGAAAACCAAGCCATTGAATATCACGCTTTATTGCATCAACGTATTCTTGTTCTTCTTTGGCAGGATTGGTATCATCAAAACGCAAATTCACAGGCGACTGATAATCAATTCCTAATCCGAAATTCAAACAAATTGAACTGGCGTGACCTACGTGAAGATACCCGTTTGGTTCAGGCGGAAAACGAAAACGAAGTTTTTCTTTTGGAAAACCGTTTTTTAAATCTTCTTCAATAATTTGTTCAATAAAATTGAGCGACTTTTCTTCTGACATAATTCCTTAAAATGAGCCACAAAAATACGTAAAAAAATAGCGATTAATAGAAAAATGATTTTATAAAAAATGTCATCAAGAAGGTATTGCTTTTCTAAATAATCGACCAACTACACTAGCGTTTACGGTTTTCAATACGCTCATTTACGGTTTCCCAGAAACTTGAATACCGTTCATCGATTTTAATGTTAATTTTGATTTGCTATCTAAATATTTATATAATTTTAGAAAAACAAAATCCAAAAAAAGATAAAAAATAAAAACCATTTATCGTTTTTTTCGTAATTAAATGTAGTGTAGTGACTGTTTAAATTACAAAAAATAACAACCGATTGCTTTTGGGGTAAGAGCAATCTAACATGAAGAATGTTTTATGGTTTGGAAAATTACCCCTGCAAGCTATTTTCTTACTACTTTGCTTTACTTGCTTATCAACAGCAATGGAGGAGGGTATGCTCAAACCATTGTATTTGGAACACCTTCACTAGGCTTTACTCAAGCTTGTGCCTCTCAAGGATTTAATTCGTATAATCTTAGTTTTACATTTTTCCCGGTTTCCAATCTTCAAGCCGGAAATCAATTTATTATTGAATTATCCAATTCTTCCGGAAGTTTTAGCTCACCAACCACATTAACTACTTCAACCAGTACCACTTCTCCGGTAAATGTTTCTTTTGCTATGCCCACTACGGTGGCGGGAGAAGCCTACAGAATTAGAGTTAGAAGCACAGCTCCGGCAGTAACAAGTTCAAATAGTGTAGCATTTTCTGCTTATTATGCCATTCACAATCAACCCTTTTCAATTAATAATAATGTAAGTACCGTTTCATTTTGCGAAGGAGGAAATACAACCTTACAAGTTGATAACACAGGAACTTCAGCTTCTCCATTATTCTATTCCGGTTTATCCTATAAATGGTTTCGTAATTTTGCTGAAGTTGCCGGAGCAACCGGTTCATCACTAACCGTAACCCAATCAGGAAATTATTATGCCATTGTAGATTATGGAAGTTGTGTGATGAATTCCTATTCCAATATTGTTACTGTAAATGTAACTGCCGGAATCAATTTATCGATTTCATCCGCCGGAAATGTCGATTATATATGTGATGGAACACCACGTCTTTTAACATCTTCACATCAAAACACAGGATATGTTTACCAATGGTTTAAAGATAATGTTGCCATTTCAGGAGCAACCGGACCAACGTATAATGCTTCACAAGAAGGAACTTACAAGTTAAAAATTACGTTTGGTGGTTGTGTTTTTGAATCGAATGCTATCTTTTTAGAATTAATTCAATTAGAAGTGGACTGGAATGTAGATACAACAGAAGTATTGATTCCCGGTGAACAACTTCAAATTAATTCTGTTAATAATGCGACAACACCTACGTATCAATGGAGAAAAGATAACGTAGTTATAGCAGGTGCAACTACGGCCAATTATACTGTAACACAACCGGGTACTTATCAACTAACCGTTACAGAAACACAAGGTTGTACGATTTCTGAACAATTGACGGTTGTGGTACAATATCCAATTGGTTTTACGGTAACTATTCAAAATTCCGGTGATTATCAATCGTGCAATGTCACTACTTCTTCGTTGTCATTAAATTCTATCATAGCCCAAACCGCTAGCGGAAATGTTCCTGTTACATTACCAAATTCAAACCTCACCTACCAATGGTTATTGAATAATGCACCAATTGTAGGAGCTACCGGAACAACACATACCATTAATAATGCAACAGAAAACGGATCCTACAAACTTCGGGTTAGCATTCCAACCTTTACACACATTGAATCCAATGCTGTTTCAATTGCTTTACAGCTTCCAACGCCAGTTATTTCTGCAAATGGTACATTATGTGGAACAAATTCAGTACAACTTAACAGTACCGTAACTAGTAGTGTATATACCTATAAATGGTATAGAAATAATGCATTAATTACTGGTGCCACTCAATCAAGTTATACTACCAATCAACCGGGGAATTATCATTTAATTGTGTCCATCGGAGCTTGTTCTTCTACTTCAAACACCTTGAACTTACAACAAAATAGTATAAATGCAACGTTGAATTTACCTGCAACTTCCATCATTATGCCGGGAGAAACAAAAACAATAACAGTAACAACTAACGCTGTAAACCCAACTTTTGAATGGTTTAGAAATAACGCTATAATTTCCGGTCAAACAAGTTCATCAATCAATGTAACACAAAACGGTATTTACAAAGTAATTGTAACACAAACAACAGGTTGTAATGCAACACAAGAGGCGGTCACTGAATTGGTTTATCCTGATTCTTTCAACATAACAATTGCAGCAAATGCTGGTTATTCACCTTGTGAAAGTGAACAAGCAACGTTATCAATTACAACCTTTAATGCGGTTAGTGCATCCGAAACAATATCCGTTTTAAACAATTCGTATGGTTATGTATATGAATGGTTTAAGGATGGAGAATTAGTACTTTCATCCTCTACTACAACTTATAACATTGCGTCTTATTTAGAAAATGGTTTATATGAATTACGAGTTTCCATTCCGGTTTTTAGTTCTGTTATTTCAAATGTTGTAGAAATAAAGTTGGGTATTTCAGATGATTTTAGTTTATCATCTGAAGGCGTTTTATGCGAATCGGGAGGAAGCGTAACCTTATCATCTGATATTACAAATCCGGATTATATTCTCACCTGGTTTTCTATTGAAAATAACGCTGAAATCGGTACCGGAAATTCAATAACCGTAACCGAACCCGGCAATTATTTTATGACGATTGATTATGATGGATGTACATATTCATCGAATACTATTGCTGTTGATGTCATCACAACAAATGGAATTACATTAAACATAGCCGATGCGATAACAATTATACAAGGCGGTTCAAGAGAAGTAATTGCAAGTGGTGTTGATAATTATACCTGGTATTTAGATAATGAAATCATTGCAACCGGCAATACATTTTCTGTTTCACAAGCCGGAACTTATACCATCATCGGAACCATTGGCGACTGCGAATTCACCAAAACATTTACAGTTATTGTAGTTGAAAATACAAGCATTGTTGTACCAAATGTAATTACAATAAATAGCGATGGAATCAATGATTTTTGGTCAATTCCGAATGAATATGTGAACAAAGAAGAGGTAGAAGTAATTATTTATTCGCCTAAAGGAAAAGTGGTTTTCAGAGCGAGAAATTATCAAAACAACTGGCCTAATTCAACTTTAGAATATGCCAAAACAGAACCGGTATTTTACTATACCATTTCTGAAAATGACGAAATTATTAAAAGAGGATCTATAACCGTAATCGAATAGACATGTTTAAAAAGTTGGCACTACTATTTACAGGATTTGTGTTTGCTAATTTGCAAGCACAAGATGCTCCTGTATTGACGTTTACGATACCAACGCAAAACACTTTATTATTAAATCGATTCATGATGAATCCAACATTTTCTGTGGTTCGTGAAAATGATTCCTACCTCACACTTTATCACAGAAATCAATGGATTCAATTTGATGATTCACCTGAATTATATATGCTTTCTTATTCAGGGAAATATGGAGAAAGAGCAGGAGTGGGGATTGGAATTTATCAACAAAATTTAGGAATTATTACCAGTTTTGGTGGTGTAGGAAACTATGCCTATCAAATTCCGATTCGTGAAAAAATAAAGTTAACACTAGGTTTCAACATCGCTTATTACAATAGTGGTGTGGATCGAAACAGAGCTGTAACCAACGAGCCTGATCCTGCTATTATGGCGTTGCGGAATAATTCTCTATTATCAGTAAAACCCGCTTTAAATGTAACCTGGGGAAGTTTTGATTTTGGAATTTATGCTGAAAATTTTGTGGATTATGATTTTAAATCCAGCAAAATGGTTCAAGACTATTCGCAAAAAACCTATACCGGACATGTGATGTATCATCATGATATGCAAAACCAAGAAGGCTTGTTTGAAAAAGGATTTTTTAGATTGATTGCCCGAGGAAAAATGAATCAAACGGATGATTTTGTGTATGGTGGTTCGGTGATAACCAATTTCCCAAATTTAGGTTGGGTGCAAGCCGGGATTGATGATTTTTATGGCGTAAATATTGGCGTTGGAGCTCATTTTACCAAAAAATTATCGTTGGGTTATGCGTATGAAAGAGTGATAAACGATGGATTAGTAAATTTTGGCCCAACGCATGAAATTACGCTTTCCTATCGATTTGCCGGAAAAGAAAATGAGGAAAATGTAAAAAGAAAAGCTCTCCCAAAAAAGAAAACTACAGTTATGGCAAAAAAAACAAAAGCTATCAAACAACCTATAGAAGAAGAGGATGAAGTGGATGAAGTGGAAGAAGAATATGAAGACATTGCTGAAGAACCGATTGTAATTGAACCGGCTCCAAAGTCAAACAAAACAGCTTTGAAAAAGAAAAAACCTTCAAAAGCAATTGTTAAAATGGAAGAAGAGGAGGAAAATGAAAATGAGGAAAATGAAGATAAAAAAACGTACAACAAAGAAATTGAAGTTGAAAAATTAAAAATGACGTTGGATGAAAGACATCTAAAACTATTGGAAATCATTTTGAAACAAGATGCTGAAGAACAATTAAAAAAGGGTGATTTTGAAAAACGCATTGACAACATGATGCAATACATTGAGCGTTTAGAAAAAACCATTGCTGAAAAAGATTGTAACTGTGAACCAAAATCAACCACTGTTACGGAGGAAAAAACAATCGAAACTACCACAAAAACAACTATAAAAAACGAAAATAGCCCAGCCAAAAAAGAAAGTAAAAGTGATTTAGAAAACAAATTATCTAATATGAAGTCTTCTACTAAAAGAGAAGAAATCAAATTGTCAACTCAAAAAAATAATTCAAAACAAAATGAATTGGAAGCTAAAATTTCCCAACTCAAAAAAGAAGAACCAAAAACAAATACCAACTCAAAATTTACCTTAACCGATGAAGAAATCAAAGAGTACTATTCCAGACTGACCGAGAAAAAAAGAGCTACTGCCAAAAAAGGAAATTTTTTACAAGTAGAAAATCAAGAACCCGGATTTTACATTATTGCTAATGTTTTTTCTGAACCTGCTTTTGCTGATGATTTTATTCAAAAGCTAAAGAAAAAAGGTATAGACGCCCATTATTTTATTAACCCAAAAAACAATTTCAGGTATGTGTATCTAAAAAAACATTCGGATTGGAGTGAAGCCCTAATCACTTATTATACGAATGTGGACGACACCTACTTTGAAGAAATTTGGATAATGAACATTAACATCAAATAACACCCCAAAATGAAAACGCCCCAAATACCACACTTTAAAACAATTGCCCTACTCAGTTGTTTTATGCTTGCTTCCTTAGCTACATTCGCCCAAGTTGCTGTTCCTTTTTCGGTTCGGTATCAACGGAATTTAAAGGGAGATATGACTCTTATTTCTAATGGAATTGTAAACAGACAAACCAATTCTAACGGTCCAAATACTCCGTATAATGATACCGGAAATGCATCAGAGTTCAATGATAATCTCAATATGCAATATATTGATATTGATGGAGATACTTCTACCTTTAGTTCAAGTAGTGCAACTTTAATGCTTCCTGCAAGCGGTTGTAATAAAATTGTATATGCCGGTTTATATTGGTCGGCGACCTATCGTTTTAACAATGGTTTTTCAACTTCTCCGGGAGATGGAGACAACATCCGCGAAAATGATTTTAACCAAGTTAAATTAAAATTACCTGGAGGAACTTATCAAGACATTACCGGTCAACTGATTTTCGACGGATTTACAAGTCCTGATTTTATTGCTAATAGTCCGTATGCCTGCTATGCTGATATTACTTCTTTAGTTACCGGTTTAACTAATCCGGAAGGAGAATACACCATAGCAAACATACGTGCAACACAAGGATTTGTTAATGGAGGAGGGGTTTCGGGTGGTTGGACCATTTTCTTTGTGTATGAAAATCCAACCATGACAGGAAAATTTATTACCGCTTATGATGGATTTGCCGGAGTGCGAGCTACAATTGGTCAAACAGATATTAACTATTCCGGTTTTACTACTTTGCCACCACCTTTTCCTGTTCGGGCTAAACTTGCATCAGCTGCTTTGGAAGGCGACAACCGAATTACCGGTGACCAACTTTTATTTAGAGCGGCTTCGAATGCAACTTTTACTGCTTTAGGAAACACGCTAAATGCAACAAATAATTTTTTCAACAGTAGATTAACATTAGATAATGTTGATTTTCTGAACAGAGTGCCAAACAGTTTAAATACGCTTGGATATGATGGCGATATCATCAATGTTGCCAACCCTTTAAATAGTGTAATTCCGAACAATGAAACAGCGGCAACACTTCGAATTACCTCAACACAAGATACTTACTTTATGTTCTTCAATGCTTTTAACATTGAAGTCATAGAGCCGGATATTAAATTAGTAAAAACAGTCGAAGATTTAGCAGGAAACGACATCGGTGGGGCTGATGTTAACCTGGGGCAATTCTTAGATTATGTAGTAACTTTTCAAAATGTAGGAAATGATGATGCTACAAATACTACAATAAGAGATATTTTACCAATCAACACCAGTTTTATTTCGGCTGATTTAAGTGGAGCTCCCGGGGTAACCTTCACTCATGATCCTGGATTAGACGAATTGGTATTTACTATACCCAATAATTTAGTAGAAATAGGCGATCCTGTTTATACTATACGCATACGAGTTCAAGTAGCTACAACGTGTAGTGAATTAGAAGATGCGTGTTCGAATTTAATTCAAAATCAAGCCTATACAACCTATAGAGGAGTATTAAATAGCAATTGGATATCAAATGATCCAAGTTTTGCCGGACTAGACAGTTGTGGATTTGGTCAACCCGGTCCGGCAAACTTCTTGGTTGATATTGACGATTGTATATTTTCAACAGAAGCTTATTTGTGTGGAACAAGTTTACTTTTAACTGCCGCTAATGGATATGACACTTATACTTGGTATAATAGTAACGGTGCGGTTATTGGAAATACACAATCCATTACCGTTTCTGCTGTAGGAACCTATACGGTTGTGAATACTGCACCTCCACCATGTATTGGTATTACTCAAACGTTTAATATATTGTTGTTTGGAGCAACTCAAACCAATCCGGTTATTCCGTTTGCAAATCAAGTAGTAACTTGTCCAAATAATGGGGAACAATTACCTTATATTTTCTTATGCGGAACGAATGATAGCCAACTCATTCAAACCGGAATTAGTGATGCTACGAGTATTATTTGGGAAGTATTAAATGAAGCTAGTTGTCCTGCTGTAGGAATTGCGAATTGTGCCAACAATAATCCTTCTTGTCAATGGAATCAAGTAGGAACAGGTGCCAATTTTAATGTAACAACCGCCGGACAATATCGCTTGACTATCAACTATCAAGATGGCTGTTTTACGCGTTTTTACTTTAATGTTTACACGAATTTATTGGATATTCAATATGTATCTACAAACATTCTTTGTAACACGCCGGGAAGTATCACGATAACGAATCTTCCTTCTGATTATCAATTTCAGTTGGTTGATCAAATTACGGGTAGCGTTTTAGTTCCCTATCAAAACAATCCGGTTTTTTCAATTTCAACTGCCGGAGTTTACACGGTTCTAGTGACACAAATTGGTGTAACAGATGGTTGCGTATTTGAATTACCAAATATTGGAATTCAACAAAACAATTTTCAAGTCAACTTAATTCCTCAAAATACGAATTGTAACGGGTTTGGAAGTATTCGTGTTCAGGCAAACGGAGCTCAACCGCAATATCAATTTAGTATTACAAGTCCTATTAGTGCTACAAGCGGATGGGTTGTTGATAATGATTATACCTTTAATGGTTTAAATCCAGGAACTTACACTGTTTCAGTTGTTACAGAAGATGGTTGTTCATTTACCGGAACAGTAACTATTTTAGATCAAAACAATTTAGCCGTTGTTGCAACAGTTACGCAAAATATTGGTTGTAATTCCGGAATCATAACTGTTGTTGCTAACGGTGGAAATCCTCCATATTCTTATGCAATTGGTTCTATAAATGGTGTTGCTCAAAATCCAACAGCTACTGATTTTCAAGCAGGTAATGATTTTTCGATTTCAACACCCGGAACGTATACTTTTATAGTTGTGGATGGAAATAATTGTAGTTCAACTTCCAATCTGGTAACCATTTCTATTTCTCCAGATGTGACTTTTACAACAACAATTCAAAATATTCTTTGCCAAGGTGCAACTAATGGATCTATCAGTTATACGATAACCAATTCAAACGGTTATCAAATTACTTATCAATTAATTGATGCCAATGGAAATGTAATTAGTACAAACAATTCGGGTATTTTCAACAACTTACCGGCAGGAAACTACAGCGTTGTTTTGATACAAACACAAGGAAGTACCGTTTGTGATTTTTCGACTTCATTCACGATTACTGAACCCACTCAAATAACCGGAATAACACAAATAACACAAAATTATACTTGTATCACTAATGCCGGAACTATTAACATCGCTCCGGGTAGTATTTCCGGAGGAACTGCTCCCTACCAATTTAGTATTGATGGTGTGACATTTGTTTCTTCCTCTGAATTTTCAGGATTAGCTTCAGGAAATTATACCATCTATATTCAAGATGCAAATGGTTGTGTTTTCCAAACCAATAGTGTTGCTCTTGTAGCACCTAATCAAATAACGGATGTAACTTTTAGTGCAACTGCCTTAACTTGTCCGGCACAAAATACAACTGTAACTGTTACACCAGTTGGTGGAACTGCTCCGTTTACCTATCAAATAATTGCTCCAACAGGACAAACGGTTAACAACGGAAACAATCCTGTTTTTGCGGGACTAACTGCCGGAACATATACGTTTGAAGTAACCGATAGCAATGGTTGTTCGTATCAAGAAACCTATACAATTAATCCATTACCTACAATTGATGTAATTGGTCAAACAATCAGCAACGTAGTGTGCTTTGGATCTTCAAATGGTGTAATTTCTTTTGCAGTAACGCATACTAATCCATACAATTATCAAGTTGTAAATAGTGCCAATGTGGTGGTTGCTTCAGGAAATAATGCGACTTTAAATACAATTTCTTTAACCGGATTAGTCGCATCAACCTATACTATAACTGTGACTGACACTAACACAAATTGTACCGATACGGCTTCTGCAATTGTTCAAGCTCCGAGTAGTGCGTTATCATTTACATTTGTAGCCAATCCAATCAGTTGTAATGCAAATGGAAGTGTAATCATTACAGCAGCCGGCGGATGGGGAAGTTATCAATACCAACTTACTCAACCCAATGGGGTAGTGGTTGGACCTCAATCGAATGCCACGTTTACAAATTTAACTCAAACCGGAACGTATTCTATTTCGGTTAACGATATCAGTGGTTGTGTTGTGAGCAACACGTTCAACCTAACTACACCCACGAATCCTGTTGCTGTAATTGCATCGTCATCCGATTTATGTTTTGACGCTAATGGGGCTACATTAGTAATTGCAGTAACGGGTGGTGTAGTTCCTTATACATATAGTATTAACGGAAACCCATCACAAAATTCAAATACGTTTACTAATTTAACTCCCGGAAGTTATACTGTGCTTGTAACAGATGCTAATGGATGTTCTACAACTGTTTCACAAACTATTCAACCCACCTTAACAGGAGATGTTGCATTAACGAAAGGATTAGATTGTACAGCATCACCAAATGCTTTAATCTCAGCTACCATTTCTGGTGGATTAGCCCCATTTACTTATCAAGTTTCTTTTAATGGCGGAGCTTTGGGAACAGCTGTAAATGTGGTCGGAACCAACTTTACATACTCAACTGCCAATGCCGGAAATTATCAATTTTTGATAACTGATGCTCAAGGTTGTACATTTAACAGTCAAACAATCACGGTTAATCCGTTAACTTTACCTGAAATCATTTCTGTTATTGAGGTAAGTGGAATTTTATGTCATGGAGGGAATGACGGTGAAATTCAAATCAACACGAATAACATGGTTGGATTAGCTCCTTTTGTTCTAGAAGTAATCAATACTACTACAGGTGTAAATTACGGAACTCAAACTTCTGGTTTAACTGCCGGAACTTATCAAATATCGTTAACAGATGCCAATTCGTGTACTGATATAGCTTCTATAACGTTAACAGAACCCAATCCGATTACATTTACTATATCAACAATTGATATAACATGTAACAATCCGGGTGGTACTTCTTATGGTCAAATAATTGTGCAAGGTGTAGCCGGTGGAACAGCTCCATATACATATGTTTTAAATAATAATTTTGGTTTTATTGCATCTTATACTAGTGTTGCAAATGAAAATCATTCCTTCCCAATTTTAAATTTTGGTATATATAATGTGGAAGTAATTGATGCAAACGGTTGTTTATTGATGATTGATAACATTATCATCGCGTCGCCACCAAGCGATTTGATTATTGATGTTTCAGCTTCAACAGCGGATTGTGTGAATGGCGGAACTGCCGTAATTACGGTAACTTCTGCCGTTAGTAGCGGTTCATATGAATTTGCTATTTTGGAAACCAATACGCTACCTTATTCTTCTAGTTATCAACCGGCAGATGCGGGCACTCCTGAAACTTCTACTTTTACGGGATTAGTTCCGGGTGTTACGTACACTTTTGTAGTACATGATTTAGTAACTGATTGTTATTATTTTAAAACAGCTGATACACCAATCAATACGCCTTCTAATCTAACAGCTGTTTTAAATGTAGTTGGAAACGTTAGTTGTACCGGAAACAATGATGGCTTTGTAAATTTTACATTCAATAATTATGATGCGTCCACAACAAGTGTTACGTATGAAGTATTTAATTCACAATCCAATACTTCAACCGGAATATCAGGAACTTCTGTAACAACAGGAGGCCCAATTTCAGTGACTAATTTAGGTCCGTTAGCTCCAGGAATTTATTATATCCTATTCACCGAAAATGGTGGAACTTTAACAGGTTGCAGCAGTGCATCTTCAACATTTACCATATCTCAATCTACTAATTTGCTTCAAGTGACTGCCAATGTTACCCGTAACGACAACTGTAATCCAAACAGGGGACGCATTACAGCCACGGGTCAATTTGGAACTGCTCCTTATCAATTCCAATTAGTACCGGCAGGAAATCCGGCCCCTACGGTGGGAACTTGGGTTGGTAGTGCTACCAATGTTTTCAACGTAGAAGGTGGAAATTATGTGGTCTATATCAGAGATGCGAATAATTGTATTCAAGCTGCACCTGTTTTTGTTCCTACCGATCCTGCGCCACAAATTGCCGCATCGGTAACCAATTTATGTACCGCTTCACAAGGAAATTTCACTATTGAAGTTACCTTGACAACTGCGGGGATAGCTCCTTACACATTCAGTTTAAATGGTGGAACTTTCCAAACGCAAACGGTTCCAACATTTACTTATACCAATTTAAATTCAGGAAACTATTCTATTCGAGTAAGAGATTTTAATGGCTGTACGCAAACTGTAAATCTTACCATTCCTGCTCCATTGAATTTAACTCCATCCATTACAGCCCAAACATCTTGTGCTAACAATGATGGAATTATTACGGTAACTCCTTTCGGCGGAAGCGGAACTTTTACTTACGAGTTACAAAACAATGTTGGTAGCATAATTGTAGCTGCTCAAGCTTCACCGATATTCAACGGATTGGCTTCCGGAAATTATGTGGTGGTAATAAATGACACAATCACAGGATGTTCTGCTCAAGCTCCAATAGAATTAGAGCCTGCAACGCCTGTAACTTTCACCACAACCCAGAATAATATAAGTTGTTTTGGAGGAAATGACGGAAATATTACGGTATCATTACCGGCAACTAATAATAATCCTGCTTATACTTATGTTTTAACCGATGGCGTAAACGCTCCTATTTCTCAAAACAATGGCGTTTTCACAGGATTATCAGCCGGAACATATACAATTACGGTTACTTCAGCTAGAAATTGTTCATTACAACAAGTTGTTGTTATCACTGAACCTGCTTTATTAACAGTTATAGCAACCGCTACCGATTTCGCTTGTAATGCTTCCAATGTGGTTCAAACTTCAACCATAACTGCAACAGCTTCTTTTGGAACAGCTCCTTATGTTTATAGCATTAATGGAACAAATTTCTTTGCATCCAACACCTTTACAATTGCAGATAATGGAAATGTCCAAAACATAACTGTGACTGTTCGCGATGCTAATAATTGTTTAGCAACAACTGTTGTAAATATTAATCCGCTACCAACTATTACAGCGGTTACTACTACAACAATAACTAATTTAACCTGTACCAACAATGGAACTGTTCAAATTAATGTAACCGGAGGTTCGGGTGATTTTACTTTTGCATTATTACCTTTAGGAAGTCAACCGACAATAACTCCTGGTAGTGGAGTTTTTAGTGCCAACTTTACATTAACCACTCCGGGTTCATACACTTTCCAAGTAACCGATAATGTAACAGGATGTTATTTTATTAGTGCTCCTTATGTTATTGCTCCTTTCAATACCATACAAGCTAATATTCTAAATTCTTCTGCGGTAACTTGTTTTGGTGATTCAAATGGCACAATAACCGTGAACGTATCCGGTTATTCCGGTACAATTTCGTATGTAGTAAATGATATACAAGGAAACACTGTTGCATCCGGTAACGGAACGACTTCTGTTAATCCATTTGTGATTTCAGGATTATCAGGCGGAAGTTATCAAGCAATTGTAACAGCAACGCAATCACCGTTTTGTTCTGCAACCTCTAACTTTATGGTGATTGCTTCTCCAAGTGAGCCATTGGTATTAACGGCAAATGAAACGGCAAATGTGACATGTACTAATAACTTAGGTGAAATATTTGCCAATGCTACCGGAGGATGGGGAACGTATCAATTTGAATTGGTTAACAATACTACTGCTACAACTCTTCAACCATTCGGAACTAACTCCTTGTTTACGGGATTAGCGGCCGGAAATTATACTGTTTCTGTGCAAGATGCCGGAGGATGTTTGGTTAGTTCAACTTTAATTTTGATTCAACCGAGTTTCATTTCAGCAAATCTTACTGTTACTAATTCTAATTTACTTTGTAATGGTGATACAAATGCTTCGGTAACCGCAACAAATGTAACGGGTGGTCAAGGTATTTATCAATACATTTTAAATACTTACAACGCCTCAGGAACTTCTATTGTGAGTAGTTCAGGTGGTCAAAGCAGTCCAACGTTTAATGGATTAGGTGCCGGAATTTACAGCATCACCATCACAGACGGGTGGAATTGTGATTTTACAACCAATTTAGTGACCATCACAGAACCTTCATCAGTTGTAGCCACATTAAGCTTAACAAGTTCTCTTACGTGTACAAATAATGCGGTTATCACTGTTTCTGCTTCAGGCGGAACTGCTCCTTATCAATATAGTACTGATGGAATTACTTTTACCAATACAACTGTTTACAATGTTGGTCCCGGAACGTATCAATTCTATGTAAGAGACGCTAATAATTGTGCGGTAGTTCAAACCAATCAAATTACTATTAATGCAATTCCGGCTCTTAATTTGAATTTAAATTTAAGCAGTGCCAACATTAATTGTTTCGGTGAAAGTACTGCAACCATTATTGCAAATGCAACCGGAGGTTTAGGAAATTACAATTATTCATTATTAGATGCTTCAAACAATGTTATTGCCGGTCCTCAGACAAGTGGAATTTTTACCAACTTACCTTCTGGAAACTATGTGGTTTCAGTGGTAAGTGTAGATTGTACCACTGTTTCAGGAGTTATTCAAATTACTGATCCGCAAGAACTGATGATTTCCAACTTAACCGTAAACAATGTTTTATGTAATGGTGGTGCAAACGGAAGTGTTTCCATCCAAACGACAGGTGGAACAGGAACAGTTCAATATGCTATATCACCCAATTTAAATCAATTTTTCAACACCGGAACATTCAATAATTTGGCCCCCGGTAATTATGATATTATCATTCAAGATCAAAACGGTTGTTTTATACTGTTGCCAATTCAAATCACAGAACCTGCTCCATTAGTAGCTGATGTAGATTTAACATCGGTAGTTCAAAATTTATGTTTAGGCGATAATGATGGTTCTTTTACCGTTACCATAAGCGGAGGAACCGCTCCGTATTCAACCAGTTTGAACAACCAAGATCCAAGTGCTTTTGTAGAAGGTCAACTTACTTTCACAGGATTAGCAGGAGGAACCGATTACTTCATTTTTGTAAAAGATGCAAATGGTTGTGAAACGATTGCTTACATCTTTTTAGATGCACCGGTAGAAGTAATTCCGGCTATTGAGTCAGTTGTTTATAACTGTACCGGTAATGTTCCGGGTAATGTTGTGACGATATCTGTGAATGCAAGTGCAATTGGAAATGTTCAATTTGCCTTAGATGGCGGAACCTATCAATCTTCAAATGTATTTATAAATGTACCTGCCGGAAATCATATTATATCAGTTCAACATACGAATGGTTGTACTAAAACTATTGAGTTGAATATTGATGATAATCAATCGATAAATGCTTCTTTATCGAATGTACAAAACGTTTTGTGTAATGGTGGTTCTACCGGAAGTGTAACCGTTTCTGTTTCAGGAGGAACCGGTACAATAGAATATGCTATTTCACCGAACTTAACCACATTTACAGCAAACAATATGTTTACAAATTTAGCTGCCGGAACGTATGACATTATCGTTCGAGATGGAATTGGATGTAGTGTTCCGCTTCAAGTAATCATTACTGAACCAACCGTTGTGAATCCAAGTGTTTCTGCATTGGTACAAGAATTATGTACAGGCGATGGTAACGCAAGCATTACAATTGCTGTAAACGGCGGAGTTGCTCCTTATTCAACAAGTTTGAACAACCAAAATAATTTTGTACCGAATCAATTTACGTATGCTAACTTAACCGGTGGACAAACTTATACAATCTTCATTCGAGATGCCAATGGTTGTATTTCCTCTATTCCTGTAACCTTAGATGCACCAGTTACAATTTCTCCAGCTGTTGATGTGGCGTATGTTTGTACCGGAAATGTAGTTGGTAATACCGTAACGGTTACTGTAGATGCAGCGGTGGTGAATAATGTAACGTATTCACTTGATGGCGGAGCTTTCCAAACATCAGCAACTTTCATAAATGTTTCTGTTGGCAATCATACCATCACAGTAAGACATACTAATGGTTGTGAACAACAAGTTCAATTTACTATCAATCCATTTACTCCTCTTCAAGCCTCTTTAACAACAACAAATGTTACTTGTAATGGGTTAACAAACGGAAGTCTTCAAATTTCGGCTGTAGGAGGAAACGGTACATTAGAATATGCCATTTCACCTAATTTGACTAGTTTCTCAACCAATACTTCTTATACTAATTTGGCTGCCGGAAATTATCAAGTAATTGTTCGAGATGCAATTGGTTGTACATTATCATTGTCAACTACTATCAATCAACCTGATGTATTAAATGCTTCATTGGTAACCATGTTCCCTGATTTATGTTTGGGAGACAATGCCGGAGCAATTGAAGTTGGAATCACGGGTGGAACTGCTCCTTATTCAACGAGTTTAAACAATCAAAATAATTATGTTGTTAACCAAGTATTGTTTGAAAACTTGGCGGGTGGACAATCGTATACCATTTTTGTAAGAGATGCGAATGGATGTGAAACTTCATTGGAAGTTGCAGTAACAGGAGGTATTGACTTGAATCCTGGCATTACGATTGATTATGATTGTTTTGGAAGTGCCACAATCAATACTGTTCGAATCAAAGTGGCTCAACAAATTGCTTCACAAACAAGTTATTCATTAGACGGTGGTCCTTTTCAATCCGGAAATGTGTTTACCAATTTAACCGATGGAAATCATACGGTTACCGTTTTACACGAGTTAGGGTGTTCTGAAACAATATCATTTTCAATTGAAAATTACAATCCGATTTCGTTAACATTGACAGAAACGGCCATGAATCAAATTACAGCATTTGCAACCGGAGGAAACGGTAATTATACGTATTATGTTAATGGAATAAATTATGGAAGCACATCAGTATTTCAAATTTATGCAAGTGGCGTTTATACCATAATGGTTGAAGATGCGAACGGATGTACTGCAGAAGCTCAAATAACTATGGAATTTATTGATATTGAGATTCCAAATTTCTTTACACCAAACGATGACGGAGAAAATGATACTTGGGTTCCGGACAATTTAGACGGCTTTCCAAATGCAAAAATTGAAGTATTCGATCGTTACGGAAGAATTATAACCCAATTCGGTGATAAAGGCGAATGGGATGGACGATATAATGGTGCTCTGTTACCTACCGGAGACTATTGGTACACCATCACACTTTATGAAGGAAAACAATACGTTGGTAATGTAACCTTATACCGATAAAAATAAAAAAACAACTCACTCCAAATCGCCACAAATTTGGAGTGAGTTTAACCCCAAAAACCTACAACCATGAAAAAATTAGCCCCACTTTTCATTTTACTTGCTTTTGTTCAACTAAAAGCACAAGAACTAAACCTACCTGCTTTTACGCAATATTTGGCTGATAATCCGTTCGTGATTTCTCCTGTATATGCCGGTATTGGCGACCATGTTAAAATTCGTGCCAATGGATTAACCCAATGGGTCGGCATTAAAGATGCACCCCGAAATATGTCGTTAGCTGCGGATATGCGAATTGCCGATAAATCCGGTATTGGTGTTTATTTATATAGCGACAGAAACGGAAATACAAGACAATCGGGAGCAAAAATTAGTTTTGCCCATCATTTGGTTATTGATAAATATGCCGATCAATTTTTATCTTTTGGTATTTCTTATAATTTAAATCAATTTCGAATAGATATTGAAAACTTTAATGGTCAGGATATGGGAGTAATTGACGATAGAAGATTAACCAATCATAATGCAGAAGTTGGTATTCTTTACCGAAATAATGGATTTTATGGGAGTTTTACTGTAGCCAACTTATTAGATAAAAACCTAGATGTTTTTAATGATATTGAACCGTTAGAATTAAGAAACTATCAGTTTTTTACCGGTTATAAATGGAGAAGTAGTTCCAATAGTGATGTTGAAATTGAACCTTCTGCTTTTTTTCAATATTTTGAAAGTGATAAAAGATCAACCACTGATTTGAATTTGAAACTTCGTTTTTATAACTTTGAAGATTATTATTGGGCAGGACTTTCGTATCGTTTTTTGAATGATCAGATGCTAGAACCATTGAATATTGGACCAATGTTGGGTTTGAAAAGAAGTAATTTTTACTTCGCTTATTCTTATCAAGTAACACTGAATAAATTGATTGATTACAATTCCGGAACACACATGGTTACAATTGGATTAGATGTTTTTCAAGGTATCAGCAATTGTCCGTGTACTTATTAAAAACAACAAATGGGAACTATTAAATTACAAAATATCCGAACATTTTCGTTTCACGGATGTTTAATGGAAGAGAGTAAAATCGGGTCCGATTATTCGGTTGATTTAGAAATTAAAACCGATATGCGAAAATCAGCTGAATCAGATGATTTGTTCGATACGGTAGATTATGTGCATTTGAATAAAATTGTGGTGGAAGAAATGGACATTCGCTCCAAGTTATTGGAACACGTTGCTCATCGTATTATCAAACGCATTTTTGATGAAATACCGGCTGTTTCAAGAGCAATTGTTTCGGTTTCTAAATTGAATCCACCTATTGGTGGCGATGTAGAAGCTGTTACGGTGGTGATGGAGGAGTATAGGAGTTGATTTTGTTTCAGGTTTCAAGTTTCAGGTTTCAGGATACTTTTACAAAAGTTTTTTGAAGTTTAGTTTTTTAACTTTAAACTTTTTAATTACATTTGCCATCCGATTATAAGGCGTCGTGGCCGAGTGGCTAGGCATCGGTCTGCAAAACCGCGTACCCCGGTTCGAATCCGGGCGATGCCTCAAAATTAAAGCTTCTTTTTCAAGAAGCTTTTTTTGTTTTAAATTTTTAGAAAAAATTAATTAAAGATAACGCAAAACCGCGTACCCCGGTTCTCCCGATTGCTATCGGGGGGGCGATGCCTCTGAAAGAGTTACCAATTTGGTAGCTCTTTTTTTTGTTTTTAAATTTTAAGATAATTAATCCGAAATTCTAACATTTATCACACCAGCACTTTTAAAGAAACCGCTCAAACCTTTATAATAATTTATATTATGAATTTTAAATTCACTATTCGTTTTAAGCATTTTAATTAGATTAAATACATCATTATTAATTCGATTTCCATCAACATCAATATTTTTTTTATTTGAAAACTCAATACTGAAACTTGATACATTTAATTTCAAACCAGTCATAAGATCTTCAAAATAAACTGTAATTTCAGCATTTTCCAATTCTGATAATTTCATCAAAACTATACAGTCTTTACAATTTCTATTATTTATTCTACCTAAAACTGGTGGAAAATTTTTTATTCTAAAAACATGTTCTTCTATAACTTTTGAATCATCTTCCAAAATTATTTCTAATGTAACAACCACTTCATTTCCTTGTCCGGGAACAATAAAATATTTACCATTTTCTTCTTTTACCCCTAATCCAGAAACAGTAAATGATTTTGCGTTTGGAACAGCAATCGAAATTGAATTTGTAATCCCTCTATAAACCACATTCAATTTATCAACAGAAATTACTCCCAACTTTGGTTTTGAAACTGACGCAGTATCATTTTGTGCCAAAATAAATTGACAGAAAAGCAAAGAGAGTATAAGTTGAAATTTTATCATGAAAAAATCGTTTAAAACTGAAAAGCACTGAAAGATTCTAACTTTCCATCCAACATTTTTTGAATAATCTCTTTTTCAATATACTTCGGAAAATGGACAAAGATTATAGTTCCTGAATTATCAATTAAAGCTGCCATGGGATAAAAAATTTCTTTTTCACCATTACTTCTTAAATTGGTTACTTTTCGCTTGTCTGAAACAACAATCAACGAAGTAGAAAGATTTTGTTGTTTAAAATAATTGGTCACATTCGTTGCTTTTTCATCCGTTAGATTAATGAAATAAAGATTAGGAACGTCTTTGAATTCATTTTGTAGCTTTTCAATTTCTTTCATTCCTTCATCGCAAACTGTGCAATTTGTTCGCCAAAAATTGATTACTAAAAACTTACCGTTTAACAATGTGTCTTTAGGCTTGTTTTGAATCCATTTATCAATTTTTATATCAGCAACTCTATTTAGAGGAATTTTATAAACGTTAGAAGACTCTTTTTCCTGAGCAATTACTGAAAAAATAGAAAAAAAAGAAGGGAGTAAGTAGAGTTTAATTTTCATGGTTATGGTTGTTAATGAAAATAGAAAACGAGATTGTTTATTGAGTTATTGTATTGATATATGTTTTACTAGTTGAATACTTAACTTTCTTTATAACAATCTCAGTTTAAAAAACTCTAAAAATAAGTCACTCCTTCATCTTCTCAATCTTCTCCTTAATCATTTCCTTTTCCTTTGGAAAAAAACCTTGAATGATTAAAAAGAACCCGAAAATCATTAGAATTACACTAATCACACGTTTAATTTTATAAATGATATAAGGCGTTAATCGATTTTTGAGTTGTTTGGCTAAAATGATTTTAATGATATCAGTGATGAGGTAAGTTATGAGAATAACCAACATAAAAAGGACAATTCGATTAGGATTCATATTCATTTTAGGACCAAAAACAATAATGATGCCTACCCAAAAACCCAAGACTCCAATATTTATGAAATTCAATAAAAAACCTTTGAAAAACAATCCTAAATAATTATTTCTTGATAATATATCCGGTTCTATTTCTGTTTGTAAATGCTTCTTTTTGTTACTTTTTTCTTTAATAAAAGAAATTAAGCCAAATAAAAACATAATCATCCCGCCAAAGATGAATAAACTTGGATCATCCTTTAATTTTTCTAACAATTGATTGGTACTAAAATAAGCAATTAGAATAAAAACCAAATCACCAAAAACAACGCCTAAATCAAACGTCATAGCCGCTTTAAAACCCTTGGTAATACTGGTTTCTATCAGTACAAAAAACACAGGACCAATGGTAAAAGCCAAAAGAATTCCCCACGGAATAGCAGCTAAAATGTCGTTAAGCATGAATTGTATGTTTCAGGTTTCAAGTTTCAGGTTTCAAGTTTAACCCAAACTTTACAAATGCTAATTTAAAATTTAATATTCAAATGAACACATTTCTTAGTTCATTTCTTTAATAGAACCACCTAAAACCGTTTTCTGATTGATTTGTTTCGGACTGCCATAAATATAAATATCACCTCCGGCTCGAACCTTGGCATCTACAAATTCTGAAGCAAAAATAGCTGCATTTCCACCGGCATTCAATGAAATAGTAGTTTGTTCAGAAATAAAATTTCTTGCTTCTAATTCAGCACCTGATGATAGTATAATATCCTGATTGTCAGTGGTTCCGGTAATTCTTAATTTTCCTCCGGAAGTAGCTTTTATCGTTGCTTTTTTAACTTCTAAAGCAATTCTGATTTCTGCTCCTTCTTTAACGTTTAAACTAAAATTAATCGCTTTTATAAGCTTTTCTGCATTTACATAGGAGCCTTCACTGGCTTCAATACCTTCTAATTTTTTATAATAAACGGTTACTTCAATTTCTTCGCCTTTTAAAAGTTTTGGAAACGGCATTCTGATTTTTAAATCACCATTGTTATTCACCACTTCCACTTCTGCCGCTCTGGAACCTTTTATTTCTACTTTATTTTCATTGGATGGAATGAGTTGAGCTGAAATTCTGTCAAATATTTTTACCGTTGTAAAATCGCCTGGATTCTTAGTTATATTTTGAGCAAGAAGAGGAGAAGTAACTAAAATGAAAAGGATGATGATTTTTTTCATGAGAGGATGATTTTGATGATTGATTAGCTTAAAAATAATACCATTTTACAGATTTAAGTAGTTAGAATAAAACTATTTTATTAACTATATAAGTCATTTAAGTTCTAGAATGTGAAACTTAAATGACTTATATGGTTCAATTATTTACAGCTTTTTGTAGCTCTACAATTATTCTTTCCTTCTAATAAAATGAAAATCCAATTGTTTCTTCACTAAATCGGCATTTTTAACTTTAACGTAAACTTCGTCGCCTAATTGTAAAATACTCTTAGAAACTTCACCTACCAATGCATATTGTTTTTCATCAAATACATAGTAATCTTCGCGAATTTCACGGATTCGCACCATTCCTTCACATTTGTTTTCGATGATTTCTACATAAATTCCCCATTCGGTTACACCGGAAATTACTCCTAAAAATTCCTGATCTTTATGGTCTTGCATGTATTTTACTTGCATGTATTTGATGCTATCTCGTTCGGCTTGAGCTGCTAAATTTTCCATATCAGACGAATGAGCACATTTTTCTTCGTATACTTCAGCCGAAACCGATTTTCCTCCATCCAAATAATACTGCAACAAACGATGCACCATCACATCAGGATAACGACGAATAGGCGAGGTAAAATGCGAATAATAATCAAACGCTAATCCGTAATGACCAATATTTTCAGTAGAATAAACTGCCTTACTCATACTTCGTATGGTTAATGTATCGACTAAATTTTGCTCTTTTTTTCCGTTTACTTCATTCAATAAATTATTCAATGATTTTGAAATATCTTGTTTCGATTTGAAGTTGATTTTATAACCAAATTTTGAAATCACCGTTTGTAAATTGATTAATTTATCTTCATTCGGTTCATCGTGAATTCGGTAAACAAAGGTTTTCTTTTGCTTTCCGATGAATTCTGCCACTTTTCGATTGGCTAACAACATGAATTCTTCAATTAAATGATTAGCATCTTTGGATACTTTAAAGAAAACACCAACCGGCTCTGCCTGTTCATTCAAATTGAATTTTACTTCTACTTTATCAAATGAAATCGCTCCGTTTGCCATTCTTTTTTGACGAAGAATTTTAGCTAATTCATCCAATTTTAAAGTAGCTTCCACCACTTTATCATCTACTTTATAATCTTTTCCGGTTAACGAAATTTCAGCCGGAATAATATCTTTTTTGGTTTCGATGATGTGTTGAGCTTCCTCATACGAAAAACGTTGATCAGAATAAATCACCGTTCTTCCAAACCATTGATTGATTACCTCTGTTTTTGGCGAAATTTCAAAAACGGCTGAGAACGTAAATTTATCCTCGTGTGGATTCAGCGAACACGCGTCGTTGCTTAACACCTCCGGAAGCATTGGAACCACACGATCGACTAAATAAACCGATGTGGCTCGTTTATAGGCTTCATCATCCAAAATCGTTCCTTCTACTAAATAATGGGAAACATCAGCAATGTGAATACCTATTTCGTAATTTCCATTCTCTAATTTTTCAAACGATAACGCATCATCAAAATCTTTTGCATCTTTTGGATCAATCGTAAACGTTAATGTTTTTCGCATATCGCGACGTTTAGCAATTTCTTGTTCGGTAATAGAAGTATCAATTTTATTTGCGTATGCTTCTACTTCAATAGGAAAATCATACGGCAAACCATATTCAGCTAAAATGGCGTGAATTTCGGTATTGTGTTCACCGGGTTTTCCTAACACTTTAATTACTGAACCAAACGGACTATCGGCTTTTTTTGGCCAATCTTCCATTTTTACTAAAACTACATCACCGTGTTCCGCATCACCCATTTTATTTTTTGGGATGAAAATATCGGTGTACATTTTGGCATTGGCAGTAGTGACAAAAGCAAAATTCTTCTGAACATCAATCACTCCCACAAATTCCGTTTTAGCTCGTTCCAAAATTTCTAATACTTCTGCTTCTGGTCTACGTGAGCTTCTTCTGTTATAAATATAGGCTTTAACTTTATCGTTATCCAAAGCATGATTCAAATTGATAAATGGAATAAAGACATCTTCTTCCAATTCATCACAAATAAAATAACCAGTTTTTCGGGAAGTCATGTCGATGGTTCCTTCATAATATTCGGCTTTGGAAACCATTTGATACTTTCCAATTTCGGTTTCATGAATTTTATCCTGTGCTTTTAAAATTTTTAAGTCACGGATAATTTCATTTCTGCTTTTGGTATCAGTTAATTCTAAAACAGCAGCTATTTGTTTGTAATTAAATGATTTATTGGGTTCTTTTGATAAAATTTTAAAAATTTGTGCGGTAAAATCTTTGTTCTTTTTACCTAGTTTTTTTGGTTTCTTACTCATAATTCTTTTCTAATAATGCTGAAAATTACGAATAAGATAGGAGAAAATAGAATTAGAAAGTAGATTTATTGAAAATATAACTTTTGTATCTTTATACAAATTTGTAAAATGAAAGACTTTGTTACTGTAGCTGTTTTTAATTTGCCCTCTGAAATTTCAGTTTTAAAATCCGTTTTAGAAAACGAAGGTATTCCGTATTTTTTTGAAAATGAAACGATAGTTTCGATCGATCCTTTTGCTAGTATTGCATATGGCGGAATTAAATTAAAAGTACATCGCAATGATGAAGAACTTGTTCGGAGTATCTTAGATAATTTAGAAAGTCATCTTCGGATTGTAGAATAGTTGTTTCTCACAGAAAACAAGGAAAGCACAGAATTACTCTTTTTAAAAATAAAAAAGAACACAGATTTGTCAAATTTGAGAAATAAAAAAATAAATCCTTCAAAACTTGAAACTTCTTCCATCTTCTAACTTTTTGCTTCCATCCAAAAATTGAATAGTTTTCAACATTTATTAAAAACAACAAAAAGGATTTTTAAATTAATTTTAATTTTATCATGGTTATTATAGCGTGTTAATTTGTAGAAAAACTTTTTTGATAAATAATTTGAAATGACGTTTCAATTAGTTTTACAAAATTATCAACACCTTTTTGATAATTTAAAAACTTGAAAATGACCGTTTTTTTAGTTTTTATTAACAGTTGTTAACATTCATTTTTCAATTGTAATTCTGAATAAGTTTATTATGAAAAACTGTTGACAACCTAATTTAAAAAGTTGATAATTTTAAAGTAAAAAATCAAAACTAAAGTTGATTTTTTCATTCCAATTTTTGATTAGAAAAAATTTCTTTACTTCTTTAAAATACTTCTAAAATTCTATCCGAATTTATTAACAAACCATGTTAATTTAATGTTATCTGAATATCAAGCAATTATGAAATGCTGTTAACAATGGAAAGATTTAACGTTTATTACTGTTGTCGGTTGTTGGTTATCCGTTATCAGTCAACTGTTTACAGACAACGGATAACGGATAACCGATAAATGACAACGGTTACACCAACTTCCTCAAAGCCCGAAAAGTAGCTTTTATAAATAGCCATTGAGGTAACGTCAGCATAATTTTTATATCACTTAAAATTGTGCCTTCTTCATTCAAAAATCGGAAGATATCTTGAATTGAATTTTTTTGAAAAAGCGTTCCAAAAAGTTGAGCTCCCATTTCATTATTTTGATGTAAGACTTCTAACAGAATTAAGTCATACAACCAATAGCGGTTTTTTTGATGATATTGGGTTAGATTTTGATTGCTTTTTAGAAAAGCTATCAATTTTTTAGATTGTTTTTTACTGTTGAAAAATGTAAAACCTGTGCTGGCTTTTGTCCAACCTCCTGACATTCCAATGAATAAAATACGTTCCGAATTTTGTTGATGAAAAGGATAACATGTCATCGGAATGTTTCCGGCTTCTTTTTCTACAATTTCATAATCTGTTATTCCAAGATTTTGAAGATAGTTTTGAATGGCTTTTTCGTAAACTGATTTTTCCAATAAATCTTCAGAAAACAACGTATATTCAAACAAAGCTGCGGTTTTGGAAGTTGGTAAAACATACATAAAACGAGTATTTCTGTTTTGTTCAATCGTAAAATCCATAAATTTTACTTCTGAATCATCAAAAATTTCTGTTTTGGTTTTAATAAACCAACCAATAAAATGTTGTTTTAAGTATGGATACTTTTTTTGATTGAGAATAGGATCCACATCAAAAAAACTATTCAATAAAAAATTTGAAGTATAAACTTGATTTTTTCCTTGAACTTCAACCGAATCTTCAATCGTTTTCCAACTTAAAATTTCATCCTTTTCAAAAGTAAAATTAGATTTTGAAGAAATTATATCGAATACTAATTTGTAAAAATCGCGACTACGAATCATTTTATACAAATAAGGATACATAGAAAATGATTGTTGAAAGTCCTGATTTCCTATAAATGCTTTTTCCCACTTTTTAGATAAAATGGAATCAAATTCGCCATTCGGTTCTTCCCAAAAACACCAGGTTCGGTCGTTTTGGTTTTTGATTTCTTTGTCGATAATCAATATCGATTTATCATCAAACCATGCATCATTCGCCATCCGAAAAGCGGTGAGCAAACCGGATAAACCTGAGCCTAGAATAATGTAATCGTATTTATTTGACACGGATTTCACGAATTAACACGGATTTTGAATTTCACAAAGCTACTTATTATGATTGAGTTTGTTTAAAAAAACTTCAAATTAGGAAGGTTTTTCAGCGTTTCGTCTCCCCCTCTTTTGGAGGGGGTCGGGGGGAGGTTATCTATTTTTAAAATTCTTAAAGTCCTCATTCAACCCTTTGAAATCCAAAATTCCTTTACGGTTTTTCAAATGTTCTAAAATTACAAACGATTTTTCAATTCTCAATTGTGAACTTTTGTATTTATTAACTACATGAATTAGGCTGCGTTGTTTTCCGGGAGTTAACTGATGAAAAAACTCGCTTCCTTCGGGATCACTGAAAAAAACCTCTTCCATTTCTTCCGAAAGTGGCATACCATATTTGCTTTCGTCTTTCACTAATTCCACTTCCACATCATCATTCAAATGTAAATTTAGTTTTTTAGATATTTCTCTATTCAATAAAATATAATGAAAAGTGCTTTTAGGCAACATCGCACAATGAAAAGAAAAATCTCCATTTAACGTGCAAACCACACGCTTATCTTTGGCTTCTTTCAGTAATTTTTCAAAAACTTCGGGCGGAATCGGGATGTGTAATTCCCAATACAACGCATTATCATCAAATGAACAAATCTGACCGTTAAATTTAATCCTAACCTGATTGAAATTGATTATTTTTGTAAAGATAAAAATAACAACACAACTACAAATGAAAATCTCAATTGGAAACGATCACGCCGGACCGGATTATAAAAAAGCCATTGTTGAATATTTAGAAAAAAACGGTCATGAAGTGATCAATCACGGCACCAATACTACTGATAGTGTGGATTATCCCGATTTTGGTCATCCGGTTGCCACCGATGTAGAAAACGGAAAAGCCGATTTAGGTATCGTCATTTGTGGCAGCGGAAACGGTATCGCCATGACCGTAAATAAACACCAAGGCATTAGAGCAGCTCTGTGTTGGACCAAAGAAATTGCGGCTTTAGCCAGACAACATAACGATGCGAATATTATTAGCATTCCGGCACGATTTACTTCGATTCCGCAAGCGGTGGAAATGGTAGATACGTTTTTGAAAACCGATTTTGAAGGAGGTAGACATCAGAATAGAGTGAATAAAATAAGTTGTTCATAACAATTTAAACCATTAAGAAACTAAAGCTTAATGAACCTTAATTCCTTAATGGTTTAAAAAACAAAATCTTATTGTTCAATTTTTGTAAATTTGTACTATGTTAAGTCAAAAAGAAATAGATATTATCATTGAAACACTTAAACCTTATAATCCAAAACGGATTGCATTGTTTGGTTCCGTAGCTCGAAATGAGGAAACACCTTCGAGTGACATTGATATTATGTATAGTTTTAATTCACCGATTTCGCTTTTTGGTTTGGTTCAAATTCAACAAAAATTACAATCCATTTTTAATAAAAAAATTGATTTGGTTTCAGAAAAATCAGTTCATCCTTTATTAAAAAAATCAATTTTTAATGACTTAAAAATTATTTATGGACAATGAAAGAAATTTATTTCGACTTCAACATGTAATTGAATGTATTGAAAAAATAGAGATAATTACCAAAAACTTGTCTTATGGTGATTTTTTAGAAGATTGGATTAAGCAAGATGCATTACTTAGAAATATTGAAATTATTGGAGAAGCTATAGCACATGTAGAAGATGAGTTAAAATTAAAATATCCTGAAGTGTCATGGTTTGAAGCGAAAGGAATGCGAAATTTTTTGATTCATCAGTATTTTAAAATTGATTATGATGCCGTTTGGAATACCTATCATCATGATTTACCCAAGTTAAAATTTCAAATTTTAGCCATTATTAATGACATTAAAGAATCATAATGTCCACCAATCCAAAAATCCACAAACACAACGTAAAAGGCAATAATTTAATTTATTCGATTTTACTGAACACATTGATTACGATTGCTCAGGTAATTGGCGGCATTGTTTCCGGTAGTTTGGCCTTAATTTCGGATGCGTTGCACAATTTTTCGGATGTGCTTTCGCTGATTTTTAGTTTGGTGGCACACAAATTATCACGACGAAAAGCGTCCATCAGTCACACATTTGGATACAAAAGAGCGGAATTAATTGCAGCGTTTATCAATGCTTCCACCTTAATTATTGTGGCGTTTATATTGATTTATCACGCGATTTTAAAGTTGATGCAGCCCGAACCAATTGAATCTAACCTAGTGATTTGGTTGGCACTTTTAGGAATTGCTGTTAACGGATTTTCAGTGTTATTACTTCGTAAAGATGCGGCTCATAATTTGAATATGAAATCGGCTTATTTGCATTTGTTAACCGATATGATGGCCTCTGTGGCGGTTTTAACCGGAGGTTTGTTGATGAAATATTATGAAATTTATTGGGTGGATAGTGTGATGACTTTACTAATTGCTTTGTACCTCATTGTGGTTGGTTTTGATTTGTTTATTAAATCCACTAAAATGTTGATGTTGTTTACACCGGATACCATCGACATTAAAGAAATTGTTCGCGAAGTGCATCAAATCAAAGGAGTAGGGAAGTTGCACCACATTCACGTTTGGCATTTAAACGAAGAAGAACTGCATTTAGAAGCTCATCTGGATTGTGCTGCCGACATCAAAATGAGTGAATTCAACGATTTATTGCATGAAATTGAAGAAGTGCTTTATGAAAAATTCAACATCAACCACGTGAATATTCAACCGGAATTTCAGAAGGTTGATCCGAAAGATTTTATTGTGCAGGATTAGATTATAATTCGTCTATTTCATTTATTTTTTTAAACGATTTTTCATATTTCCCATCAATAAAATAGATAAAACTTCCTTCTATTGGTTGATTTGACGTTATCCCTGAAACAAATAAATTCAAGTATTTTTCTGTTAGATTGGTGTCATAGAATTCAACATCAATTCCAAATAGTGGTTTTTTTAGAAGATAATCAACATCCATTAATGCAGCATCATAATATTCCGCTACTACAAATAATTCGATATTATTTTGTAAACATCTATTTTGTACAATATTCAAAGCATAACAAAATTCACTTTTACATTTTGGTTTCCAAATATATATTAGCGACTTATGGTTTTGTTTCAAGCAATTTTTTATATCCTGATGATTGATAACAATTACTTTTTTTGGGTTTTCAAATCGACATTCTTTCGCCGCATCATATTTTTCAATTAACGATGGTTTCGCTTTTTTTGTTGAATGATAGTAACTGTAAAGTCCTTGAAAACTTCCATTTATTTTACAGGAAGTGAGGGATAAAAGCATAAAGAAGTAGATATATTTTTTCATCTTTTACAAATTTATCAATTTTTTAAAATGAATATATTTTATTCAAATTTTAAATAAGTTTTACACAATGCTAATTTTAGCAAATTTTGAGTTTATCTAAATTCCGTCAATTGACTGACGGAATTTACATTTTTTGTATTTCCTAAATAAAACATTATTTAGAATTTATCGTAAAAATGTAAATCAATACACACTCTTATTTTACTTTTTCGCGAAAAAGTAAATTAATGAACATTCTTATTTTACTTTTGTTTACTTAAAAAGTACCAAAAATAAAATGAACAACATCCAATATATTCAAACTGCCACACAAATTCCCACTAAAGGAATTGAAAACACCATTAATCTGTTAAATGAAGACTGCACTATTCCTTTCATTTCCCGTTATCGAAAAGATCAAACCGGAAATTTGGATGAAGTACAAATCGAACAAATTTTCAAACTCAACAAACAATTTGACGAAATCGTTAAACGAAAAGAATCGATTTTAAAATCGATTGATGAGCAAGGACAATTGTCGGCGGAATTAAAGTTGAAAATTGAAAATTCGTTCGATTTACAAGAGATTGAAGATTATTACTTGCCATACAAAAAGAAGAAAAAAACCAAAGCCGATGTAGCTCGTGAAAAAGGGTTGGAACCTTTAGCCAAAATCATCATGGCACAAAACAGCGATGATATAGAATTTATTGCTTCCAAGTATCTTAATGATCAAGTTGCCAATGAAGACGAAGCCTTGCAAGGAGCAAGAGATATTATTGCCGAATGGATTAATGAAAATACGTTTATTCGTAAAAATCTTCGACGATTATTTCAACGAAAAGCTATTGTTTCCACTAAAGTAGTTAAATCAAAAAAAGATGATGAAAATGCCCAGAAATTTAATCAATATTTCGATTGGGCAGAACCCCTTTCAAAAGCACCATCGCACAGATTATTGGCCATGCTGCGTGCAGAAGCCGAAGGTTTTGTAAAAATGAATATCGAAATCGATCCCGAAGGTTCGGGAGAAGAAGCATTGGAATTCATCGAAAATAATACCATTAAAAACAACAAAGAAACCGCACATCAACTGAAGTTAGCCATAAAAGACAGTTATAAACGATTGCTCGAACCGGCTATTTCCAACGAAACACTTCAAGAATTTAAAACGAAAGCAGATGCAAAAGCCATTGATGTTTTTGCCCAAAATTTGAGTCAGCTTTTGTTGGCTCCGCCTTTGGGAGAAAAGCGAATTCTGGCCATAGACCCAGGCTATCGCACCGGATGTAAAGTAGTTTGTTTGGATGAAAAAGGCGATTTGCTCTACAACGAAACCATTTATCCGCATCCGCCCCAAAACGAACATGCCATGGCGATGAAAAAAATTCGTTCAATGGTGAATGCTTACAATATTGAAGCGATTTCAATTGGTAACGGAACAGCCAGCCGAGAAACCGAATTTTTCATTAAAAAAATTGCATTCGATAAACCTGTTCAAGTATTTGTGGTTTCGGAAGCCGGAGCATCCGTTTATTCGGCTTCCAAAATTGCTCGGGATGAATTTCCGAATTATGACGTCACTGTTCGCGGTTCAGTTTCCATAGGAAGACGATTGGCCGACCCGTTGGCTGAGTTGGTAAAAATTGATGCCAAATCCATCGGAGTGGGGCAATACCAACACGATGTGGATCAAACGAAGTTGAAGGAAGAATTAGATACGGTTGTCGTTCGTTGTGTGAATTCGGTTGGAGTAAATTTGAATACCGCCAGTAAATCGTTGTTGAGTTATGTTTCGGGAATTGGCGAAAAAATGGCCGAAAACATTGTGGCTTTTCGTTCCGAAAACGGACCGTTTGAAGATAGAAAACAGTTGAAAAAAGTACCGCGATTGGGCGAAAAAGCATTTCAACAAGCTGCGGCTTTTATTCGAATTCAAAACGGAAAAAATCCGTTGGACAATTCGGCTGTTCATCCGGAAGCCTATGCAATTGTCGAAAAAATGGCTAAAGATTTGAAAATTTCGCTATCTGATTTAATCGGAAATAAAGAAAAAATAGCCTTGATAAAACCCGAAAATTATACCAACCAAACTATTGGAATTTTAGGCATTAAAGACATTTTAAAAGAACTCGAAAAACCCGGACTTGACCCAAGAAAATCAGCCAAAGTTTTTGAATTTGACCCAAATGTCAAAAAAATGTCTGATTTGCGAACCGGCATGATTTTACCCGGAATTGTCAACAACATCACTGCTTTTGGTTGTTTTGTAGATATTGGATTAAAAGAAAGCGGTTTGGTTCATATTTCACAACTCAAAGCAGGATTTGTTTCTGATGTGAATGAAGTGGTGAAATTACATCAACATGTACAAGTAAAAGTTGTTGAGGTAGATGAAATTAGGAAAAGGATTCAGTTGACGATGGTATTATAAAAAAAAATCCAAACACGAATTTTAAATTCGTGTTTGGATTTTTTATAAAAGGAATTAAAAACTACTCCTTTTTTTCTTCTTCTTTTTTAGTGGCCGGTTGGTCGTCTTTGGCAGCGTTTTTAAATTCTTTGATACCGCTACCTAAACCTTTCATTAATTCCGGAATTTTTTTACCTCCAAAAAGTAATAAAACCACCACTACAATTAATCCGATTTGCCAAGGACCAATAACGCCTAAAAATATTGCTAAAAAATTCATGATTTCTAAAATTGATGCCCCAAAGGTAAAAAGAAAATATCGTATTTGTTTCGCTTCTAAACAATTCTTAACGTTTTTATTCGTTTATCAGGTTAAATTTTAGGCGTTGAATAGCATAATTGTATTTCAAGCGGGCTAAATTTCTATATTTGTAATAAATTTACCAGAATGTCTGAAAAGCGATTCAAAAGGCAACAATTAAAAAAGAAGTTATTTACCAAAAGCAGGTTAATCATTTTAAATGAAGAAACATTTGAAGAAAAATTTTCTTTAAAATTAAACCTGATGAATGTATTTGTGGTGGTAACTATTTCTGCTATTTTATTGATTTCCATTACTACATACATTATCGCTTTTACTCCTTTACGTGAATTTATTCCCGGTTACGCATCCACTAAATTAAAAAAAGACGCTACTCTTTTAGCGGTTAAATCAGATTCTTTGGAACTTGAAGTGAAGAAAAATGAATTATATCTTCAATCCATTAAAAAAATATTAACGGGTGATTTAGAATATGCAAAACTAAATAAGGATTCTCTTTTAAATGCTCAAAGCAATGACGCATCGGAACAGAATTTACAACCAACAAATCAAGAATTAACCTTGAGAGAACAAGTTGCTTTAGAAGACAAATACAATCTTTTCGAAAAAGCTCAGTCAAAAGTGAGTTTAGTAATGTTTCCTCCGGTTCGTGGACATATTACCGAAAAATATAGTGCTGCAAAAAAACATTACGCAGTTGATATTGCTTTAGCAAAAGATACACCTATCAAATCTGTTGCAAACGGAACGGTTGTTTTTGCAGAATGGACTCCGACAACCGGAAATGTGATTATTATTAAACATAGAGATGCCATTTTATCAGTTTATAAACATGCAGCAAGTTTAACTAAAACACAAGGAGATGTTGTAAGAACGGGTGAAGTTATTGGATTAGCCGGCTCCACAGGAAAAGAGTCCACCGGTATTCACTTGCATTTTGAACTATGGAAAGATGGTTTTGCTATTGACCCTACTCAATTTATAGATTTTGAATAACGATGCGAATTAAAGTTTTTGCCGCCAAATTATTTGCTAAAAAAATAGCAAAAGAAACCGAAAAGTGGTCATCAAAACCTGTTGAAACACAGCAAAAAGTCTTTCAAAATCTGGTTAAGGAAGCTTCAATAACCAAATTTGGAAGAGACCATCATTTTGACCAAATCAGTACTTTTCAAGATTTTGCAGAAAAAGTTCCGGTTCGCGATTATGAAGCATTGCGGCCGTATATAGATTTAGTTGTAGAAGGTAAATCGGATATTTTATGGAAAGGCAAACCCATTTATTTTGCCAAAACTTCAGGAACAACTTCGGGAGCAAAATATATTCCCCTTACTAAGGAATCGATTCCGTTTCATATTCAAGCCGCTCGAAATGCATTATTAAGTTACATTCATGAAACCGGAAATGCTGATTTTGTGAAAGGAAAAATGATTTTTTTACAAGGAAGTCCGATTTTAGAGGAAAAAAACGGAATAAAACTAGGGCGACTTTCCGGAATTGTAGCTCATTATGTGCCGAAATACTTACTCAAAAATCGTATGCCATCTTGGGAAACCAATTGTATTGACGATTGGGAAACCAAAGTAAATGCAATTGTTGATGAAACAATTAAAGAAGACATGACGGTAATTTCAGGAATTCCGGCGTGGGTGCAAATGTATTTTGAAAAATTGCATGAAAAGTCAGGTAAAAAAGTAGGCCAGTTGTTCAAAAATTTCAGTTTATATGTTTATGGCGGAGTGAATTTTGAACCGTACCGTGCGAAATTTGAAAATTTAATTGGCCGTAAAGTCGATTCAGTGGAATTGTTTCCCGCTTCTGAAGGATTTTTTGCCTATCAAGATAAGCAAAACGAAAAAGGAATGTTGCTTTTGTTGAATGCCGGTATGTTTTATGAATTTATAAAAACCGATGAATTTTATACCCAAAATCCAAGGCGTTATACAATTGGCGAAGTGGAATTGGGTGTAAATTATGCGTTAATCATTTCTACTAATGCCGGACTTTGGGCATATAACATTGGCGATACTGTTCAATTCACTTCTTTAAATCCGTATCGTGTGATTGTTTCCGGCAGAATAAAACATTTTATCTCTGCTTTTGGCGAACATGTTATCGGTAAGGAAGTAGAACATGCGTTAAAAGAAGCAATGGAAGGTTCGTCAATTCGAGTAAATGAGTTTACAGTTGCTCCACAAATCACACCGGAATCAGGATTACCTTATCACGAATGGTTTATCGAATTTGAAAATAAACCCGAAAATTTAGAAGATTTTGCTCTAAAAATTGATGAAGCCATGCGAAAACAAAACTCGTATTATGATGATTTGATTGTGGGTAAAGTTTTGCGAACATTGGTCATTACAAAAGTAGCTCAAAATGGTTTTCAGGATTATATGAAATCGATAGGTAAATTAGGTGGTCAAAATAAATTGCCGCGTTTGAGTAATGATAGATTAATTGCGGATAAGTTGAATAGTAATTAATTTTACCATTTTAATAGTAAATTAGTATCAACAGATTAGAAAAATAAAAAACTACCTTTGCAGGTTAGAAAACAGAAATAAATGAAAGAAATTAAAAACATATCTCGTTCAAGAGCACAAGAATCATCTGCAGCAATTGAACGATTATATATCACCATGCGTCACTTGTTTAACCGCGGTTTTTATAAACCAATGGGCGTTTCGGGGGAAACGTTGCGTGAAGCATTATTGCAATTACGACCTGAAATTTATGGTTCTATTGCCGAAGAAAAAGTAGAATTAAACGGATTATTATACGTTATCGAACGACTTCCGGTTGGAATTGAAGAATGCCGTTACATCAATTTAACATCAGACGAGGGTTATTCTAAATCACATTTTAAAGCCATTGTTCCTCCCAAAAGAAGACGAAACTGTTACCGCATCGATGAGGAACAAATGAATGTAGAAATCACCAGAGGACGTTCTGATATTTATGATATTTTGACGCATTTGACTTTTATTTTCATCGAATCGCATAAAATTAAAGACCGCGTTTTATTAGATGAAAACCAGTTTGAGGTAACGCGAGATTGGCAAAAAGTAGAATATTATGTTTTACAAGGGAAAAAATTATCCCAAATTGATAAAGAAAAAGCAATTTCGCACGCATCCAATGTGTTGGGAAGAAGTTTTTCGGAAGTTTTAGATATTTATGATTCATTTGGAACAACAGAAAAGCCGGATCGTTTTTTACACATTATTTATTGGTTAGGAAAAATCGCTATTGAAGAAGTCTTAGAAAACAATAAAAGAACCATCACTTTTAGTCCGATTTTGAGAGAACGTTTAGGGCATCACATTCATGGTGAATTTTGGGCAACCCGAATCAAAGATGTTTTAAAAGAAAAAGAATTGTTAGATCGTCCAATTCACATCATTAGTGCCAACATGCATAGTGTGATGAATTCAATTTTTGCTACACACGTTTTAAAAACAAAATTCAAAGACAAGACAGATTTCTTTATTTATGAAGAGTTAAGTAAATCAGGAGCTAATGAATTACGCAAAAAAGTGGAAGATGTGGCTCTAAAAAGCGGCATGATTTCTCTATTAGATACTTCAGGAACCAATATTGATGTTCAAGTTTTTGATACGGCAAAAATAGATTTCTCTAAAACAGCATTTCCAAAAGCTAAAATTGCCAAGCTACAACCGGTTTTAATTGTGATGGATTATGCTTTTGGTGAGCAAGCCTATGAAACAATAGATGAGTTGTTAAAAGCGTATAAAGAAAACAACAACCAAACATTTTTGAATGTAGAATCTGTTTCCATTATGGGAAAAGCCGGAATTCTTCAAGGAGGAAAAGGCGATATTATGATTCCGTCTGCACATATAAATGAAGGAACAGGTGATAATTATCCGTTCGAAAACCAATTGTCACCCAATATGTTTTACGGCAATGATATTCCCGTTTTTGCCGGACCAATGGTCACAGTTTTAGGAACATCCCTTCAAAACAAAAATTTATTAAAATTTTTCCATGAATCTACTTGGGGAGTGATTGGTTTGGAAATGGAAGGAGCTTATTATCAAAAAGCGATTCAATCCGCTTCAAAGATCAGAAAGAGTATACCTGAAAACGTAAAAGTGCGTTATGCTTATTATGCGTCAGATAATCCGTTGGAAACCGGAAGCACTTTGGCATCAGGTGGTTTGGGAACCACCGGTGTAAAACCGACGTATTTAATTACAATAAAAATATTAGAACAAATTTTTAATTCTAAATAAAAAAGTATGAGCTCAAATTTACCAAATAATTCAGATAATCAGGAAATTGATTTAGGTCAGGTTGCAAAAAAAATAAGCAGTTTATTTGAACGTTTTCTAAATTTTATTTTCCTTTCGATTTTATTTATTAAAAGAAATTTTATCGTTATAATATTGCTTTTTATTATTGGAGTTGGTGTAGGAATTTATTTGGATAAAAAAATAAAAACGTATGACCATCAAATAATTGTGGCTCCAAACTTTGGAAGTGCTGATTATGTTTATGCAAGAATTGATCTATTACAATCTAAAATTAACGAAGGAGATACTTTATTTTTAAAACAAATTGGTATAAAAGATTCCAAAAAAATCAGTAAAATTACAATTGAACCTATTGTTGATGTGTACAAATTTGTGCGCGATAATGAAGAGAATTTTGAAATGATAAAATTATTCGCCGAAGATGGGGACATTGAAAAAATTGTGGAACAAAAATTAACAAGTAAAAATTATCCTTATCACGTTATTTCTTTTCAAACATCAAAACTTACAACCGAAGAAAAAACCGTTAAACCAATTTTAAATTATTTAAATAAAAATCAACATTATCAGGAAATTCAAAAAGAATACCTTGAAAATATAGATATAAAAATGGCTGCTAACGATTCGATTATTGCTCAAATTGATGCCATAATGAATCAATTTAAAACCAAAACAAGTGGTTCGCACAGTGATAAATTGGTTTATTACAATGAAAATACTGAGTTGAATGAAGTAATTAAAACGAAAGATTATTTAGTTAAAGAACTTGGAGATATGCGCGTGGACAAGGTAGTTTTAAATAAAGTTGTTAAAGAAACTAGTGTAATTTTAAACGACAAAAATACTAAAGGAGTAAATTCTAAATTTAAATTTATATTTCCTCTATTTTTGCTATTTTCATTTATATTATTTAAAGGTTTTATAAGTTTTTATAGACGTCAATTACATAAAGACAAGGCATAATAAATTATATGAAAGGAATAATTCTAGCCGGAGGATCAGGGACACGCTTACATCCATTAACTCTAGCAGTTAGCAAACAATTAATGCCTGTTTATGATAAACCAATGATTTATTATCCATTGTCAACATTAATGTGGGCAGGAATTAATGAAATTTTAATTATATCTACGCCGCATGATTTACCCTTATTTCGTCAACTTTTAGGAGATGGAAGCAAATTAGGTTGTCGTTTTGAATATGCTGTCCAGGAACATCCGAACGGATTGGCGGAGGCTTTTATTATAGGTAAAGAATTTGTTGGTAATGATAAAGTGGCTTTGATTTTAGGAGATAATATTTTCTATGGAACCGGATTGGCCGAACTACTTCAAGCGAATAATAATCCGGATGGTGGAATCATATACGCCTATCATGTGTATGATCCGGAGCGATATGGTGTAGTTGATTTTGATGCGAATGGAAAAGTGCTTTCCATCGAAGAAAAACCAACACAACCAAAATCAAATTTTGCAGTACCCGGAATTTATTTTTATGATAATGATGTATTAGAAATAGCCGCAAACATACAACCAAGTCATCGAGGAGAATTAGAAATCACTGACGTGAATAAAGAATACTTAAACCGGGGAAATTTAAAAGTTAGTATTTTAGACAGAGGAACAGCATGGTTAGATACAGGAACATTTCAATCACTCATGCAAGCGGGACAATTTGTGCAAGTTATTGAAGAACGTCAAGGGTTAAAAATCGGAGCTATCGAAGAAGCGGCCTACAGAATGGGATTCATTGATGCAAATCAGCTAAAGACGTTGGCCGAACCATTACTAAAAAGTGGCTACGGAATTCATTTAATGGGTCTAATATAAATTGACAGATTAACTAATTGCCCAATTGACACATTAATTTTATGAAATTTACAGAAACTAAACTCAAAGGTTGTTTCATTATTGAGCCTAAAATAATTCAAGATGAACGCGGTTATTTTATGGAAAGTTTTAATGAACGAACTTTTCAAAACACCATAGAACAATCAGTACATTTTGTCCAAGATAACCAGTCATTTTCATCCAGAGGAGTTTTAAGAGGCTTACATTATCAAACAGGCGAATTTGCACAAGCCAAATTAGTACGTGTCATTCACGGTGAAGTTTTAGATGTGGCTGTTGACATCAGACCGGGATCAAAAACATTCGGGCAATATGAAGCCATTATTTTATCTGCCCAAAATCAAAAACAGTTCTTTGTTCCCAGAGGTTTTGCTCATGGGTTTTTAGTCTTGAGTGAAACAGCAACATTTTTTTATAAATGTGATAATTTTTATAATAAAGAATCAGAAGGAGGGATTTTTTATAATGATAAATCGATTGGAATTGATTGGAATTTTGAGGTTGAAAAATTAATTATTTCCGAAAAGGATACATTTTTACCAACGTTAGAAAACGCAAAAAAAGCATGGTAGTTTTAGTTACGGGTGCTAAGGGGCAATTAGGACAAGCACTTCAATTTATTGTTCCCAATCACCCTGAAGTTCAATTTGTTTTTTGCGATTCTAAAGAGTTAGACATTACAAACTTAAGCAACATTAAACAAATTTTTGAGCATTTTAAACCACACTATTGTATCAATACAGCCGCTTACACAGCTGTTGATAAAGCAGAAAGTGAACCTGAAAAAGCACATTTAATCAATGTTGTAGGAGTAAAAAATTTGGCTGAAGTTTGTAAAGAGTTTGACACCACTTTGCTTCATATTTCTACTGATTTTGTGTTTGACGGAACCAAAGATTCTCCTTATTCTGAAGACGATATTCCAAACCCAACCGGTGTGTATGGTCAAACCAAATTAGAGGGTGAAAAAGCCATTCAAGAAACATGGGATAAACATTTTATCGTTCGAACATCTTGGGTGTATTCACAATTTGGTAACAATTTTATGAAGACCATGCTTCGTTTGGCTTCTGAACGTGACAAGCTATCTGTTGTAAATGATCAAATCGGCACCCCAACAAATGCTGTTAATTTAGCTGAAATTTTGGTTAAAATAATCCAATCATCCATCACCCATCACCCATCACCAAACACCTTCGGTATCTACAATTTCTCGAATGAAGGTCAATGCAGTTGGTATGATTTTGCAAAAAAAATCTTTGAATTTAATAACATCACTATTATCTTAGAACCTATTCCAACAACAAGCTTCCCAACATCTGCGAAGCGTCCGACATTTAGTGTTTTGGATAAAACTAAGATTAAAAACAAATTTGGTGTTGAGGTAAAGTGTTGGGAAACGAGTTTGAAATCAATACGGCTTTAAATTACTACTTAAAAAACAGGTAGTTTTTTATTTCATTAAAACCAATTACATCTTTTTCTGTAAAATAAGAAATTTGACAACAATTAATTACAATTTAAAAAGCAATTCTAAATTTACGAGTTTAACAAAGAAAAATACTTCACCAAATACTTTAAGCATTTTGTTTGTTAATTAATACCATCAGCTTGATTGAGATAGATAGTTAAAAATAGAGTTTAAAATTAATTTAAAACTTTCTGAATTTCTTTTTCAAAATTTTCTAATATTTTTTCTTCAGAAAATTTTTCAAAAACATACTCTTTAGCATTTTCATTATCTGTTGAGTTATTTTCTTTATTCATTTTTTTATTCTTAATAAAGTTTAAAATGGGTTCAATATCATCTGAATAGAAATAACCATCTATATTATTTTCGTTAAATATTTTAGAAACTTCTGAGTTTTTATTTCCAGTAATAATTGATGGTTTTCCACTTGCCATCATACCTAATATTTTAGACGGCATTACAGTATCTAAAACATCTGTTTTTTGGAAGAGAAAATGAAGATCAGCACTACATAATAAATCGTTTAAATCACTATAGGGAATAGGCTCATAAAAACGAATAAAATTAAAAACAGAGAGTTTGCTCTTTAGTTTTTCAACAAATGCACCATTACCTACTATAACAATTTCAATATCTTCAGAGTTTAACTCTTGACATAATGATACAAATAGTTTCCAATCTTGTTTTTCACCAATATTCCCAGAATATAAAAGTGTAAATTTATCTTTATTGATATATGGATGTTGTTCGGCAATATCGGGGTTAATATTTTTAGAAGATATCCAATTTGGAAAATAATAAATTGATTCGAAATTTGTTTTTTCTTTAGTTTTTTCGATCATATTAAAACTTATTGTACTAATGATAGTAGCTCTTTTTAAAAGAAATTTTTCAAAAGAAAAAACTATTTTTTTTATCACTTTTCCTAAAAAACTAGAATTTATCAGACCAGATTGAAAAGCTAAATCAAATTCTAAATCTTGAATATGTATCCACAATTTAGATTTAGTTTTTTTTGCTAACAAAGTTGCTGAAATAATTGAAAGTGTAAAAGGCACGATACATATTATTAAATCTGTTTCTTTTATTTTCTTACTGTTATTATAGTTTCCCCATAAAAGGCTCAACATTAATTTAATCCTGCCTATAAAAGAAACACTCTTTGGAATGTATTGTTTATATCTAAATACCTTAATGTTATTAATTATTTCATTAAAATAAGTACTTTTGTTTACATATTCTTTAGCGATTTCCCATTTAGGATAATACGGGAAACCTGTTATAACAGAAACATTATAACCTTTGTTGGATAAAAAAACAGCAAATTGAGAAGTATAAAGGCCTATTGCAGTGTCTTCTGGAGCATAATTACCAGTAAATATTGTAATATTTTTTTTTGCACTCATTTTTTTTTGCAAAAATATAATTTATTAGAAATAAAAAGATTAAAAACGAGATAAAATGAAGATATTCTTAGATAACATTATTTTTTCAAAATCTAAAAATGGAGGAATATCTAATTATTGGTATGAATTAATTCAATATTTAGAAAGTAAAACCGATAGTGATGTTTCATATTTTGAAAGTAAAAGTGATCAGGATAATTTTCATAGAAAAAAACTTTCCTTACCAGAATCTAAATTAATTAGTGTAAAGTCCAAAGGACACAATAGATTACTGCCTATTTCTTTCAAATATGACGAGAAAATAATTTTTCATTCTAGTTATTATAGAGGCTTATCAGGATGTAAAAATAAAATTGAAGTAACTACTGTTTATGATTTTATTCATAGTTTTTATTCAAATTTTCCAAACAAACAAATTCATAATCATTTAAAATTTAATGCTATAAAGAGGTCTAGAGGAGTAATATGTATTTCTCATAATACATATAATGATTTAAACAAACTTTATTCGATAAAGAAAAATCAAAATACTACAGTAATACATGTTGGGGTTAGCGATGACTATTTTCCAATTAAAAATTATACACTTGAGGAATTAAATTTTATAAATAAAAACAAATTAGAAGATGATTTTTTATTGTTTGTTGGAGGAAGAACAAACTATAAGAATTTTGATTTTGCAGCATCGTTAATTAATAAAAAGAGTAATCTTAAATTAGCTGTGGTAGGTGGGGGACTTTTAAAGGATTCTGAAATTAAATTATTTTCTAAAGATGGTTTGGAAAGAGTTCTTTTCTTTCCTAGTTTAGAAAACAAAGAGCTTAATATATTGTTTAATAAAGCAAAAGCACTTATTTATCCTTCAAGCTATGAAGGTTTTGGAATTCCGGTTGTTGAAGCTATGCGTGCAGGCTGTCCTGTAATTGGATTAAACAATGCGACAATTAGAGAAGTAGCTGAAAATTCCGCAATTTTATTAGATAGTTTGTCTCTCACAGAGTTTGATACTAAAACTAAAAATTTGAATGACTCTCAATGGAGAAATGAAGTAATTGAGAAAGGTTTTATAGAGTCCAAAAAATACAGTTGGGAAAAATGTAGTAAAGAAACATTTGAGTTTTATCAATTTCTTTATGACTCACCTTCTTTATAATCTCTATTTAATAACTGCTTATTTTTACAGTAAATCAATAAAATTAAATTAAAGAAAAATAATCCATAAGCTCTATATAAATAATCTTCAACCATACAAATACATAGTATATTTATAAAAAATGCATTTAATATAAATAAGTTTAATTTGAATATTATCTTAAAAGAGGAATATAAATAAAATAAGAAGAATAAAAAACTAAATATACCTCCTGATATAAAGATGTATAAATAATAGTTATGACTTAGATATTGATGATCCGTGTAAAAACTTGATGCGTATTTTGAACTTAAACATTTTTCAATTTCATCCTTTATATTTTCAAAGCCCGTTCCAAACCAAAAATTTTCTACTAATAAATCATAATCACAGTTATATAGTGCAACCCGAATATTTGTAGAATTGTATGAATGGTCTTTAGGTGGCTTTGTTAAGCTGGTGGTGAATTCATAAATTCTTTCATCTAAACCAGGAGTATTTTTTACTAAAAATGAAATAATCCCCAAAAAAAAGGCAAGAAATAAAACTTTTTGAATTAAGAATCCTTTAATATGAAATAAAATAAAGTATAAGATTAAACAAATAATAAAAGCAAGATTTATTTTTGTAATGAGTAGAAAAGTAATTAAAACAAAGAAAAAGACATATATTAATTCAATCCATTTTTTTTCATTTTTTATTAAATTCAGAGAAAATGCTGTACATAAAATCAATATAGTTGTAAAATAATTAGGATGTATTTTAAAGATAGTTATCTCATTGTAAACGAAATCTCTAAATTTAGAAATGTTATTTGAAACAATAAAAAAGTCATAAATGGTATAAGTATAAAAAAATAAAAATATATAGTTTAGTATAATTAAAAGGCATACATTTTTAAGTATTGAGAGGTATTTATGAATTTTTTCAGAAGTGAAATTTTTTAACGGAATATAATTAAAAATTAAAGGTAATATTAAAAAGAATAATGAAGAAATTACGGGTTTTAATTCATTAAAACTATCGAATCGAATTAATGATACTACAAAAATAATCCAAAAAGGAATTGTAAGTAATAAATATTCTTTTTGAGGTAATTTAAAGGTATTTTTTTGAAACAAAAAAATAATTGTATTAACAGCTAATAATATAACCATTATAGATAAAATATTTTCTTTGAATAATGGAAATAAAAATAAAATTGAGATTAAATATGGAAATATATTTTCCGCATTATACTTCATACCTTAAAAAATAGAGATGTTAAAAATACAAAAATACATAATTAACCATACATATAATTTTATAAAAAAAACTTTTACAATCAAAAAATAATATACATTTGCAAAAAATAGAATAATAAAATGAAAAAAATAATATTAGCTTTAGTTACTGCTGTAACACTTATTTCTTGTGGAAGTGATAAAAAAAAGGAAGAAGTTGAAACTGCAAAAACAGCAACAAAGTATGCATTAGTAATGGATGCAATTTATGAAAAAGATGATAGCATATCCGTTTTTTATGAAACAGATGGTATAATGCAATATGAGAAACCAATTTCTTATAAAATAAAAGGTTCTCCAATGCCACAAAATATTAAGGTTGATATTCCAGAAGGAATAATTGTAGAGAATTTAAAAATAGAAGTAAGTACAAACAAACTACAAGACGTACTTACTATTAAAAACATTTCTGTATTAAAAAATGATGTTATTGTTTTAGACGGGTCTAATGGAACGTTTTATAAATATTTTTTAACAGACGAATCTTTTACTTGGGATTTAGAAAAATCTAGGTACAAATTAATTCATACTAATAAGTATTCACCAGGGGTAATAGGTGGTGAATTAGCAAAGTCCTTTTTAGGAAATTAAAAATCAAACAAAGTGTAATTTTATTTTTTTAAAATTACACTTTTTTATTTACAGATTACATGAATTTTATTAAAAATTGTATTAAAAGCCTTTTATCCATTTATACAAAAATTGATGATATTTTATTAACAAATGGAAAACTATTATCTAATCAACAACACTCTTTAAAATCTATTGATCTTAAAGATTATGAATTTAAGATATACAGTCAATTTGGTGATGATGGTATTATTCAGTATTTAATAAAAAACATTTCCATAGAAAACGAAACATTTATTGAATTTGGTGTTGAGAACTATTCAGAATCCAACACAAAATTTTTGTTGATGAACAATAACTGGTCGGGTTTTGTTATTGATGGTTCAAAAAGTAATATCAAAAACATCAAAAGAAACAAATGGTTTTGGAAATACGATTTAAATTGTTTGTGCGAATTCATTACTAAAGAGAACATAAATGAATTATTAGATAAATCAGGATTTAAAAACCTCGGAATATTACACATTGATATTGATGGTGTGGATTTTCATGTCTTAGAAGCTATAGATTTTATAGATTTAAATCCCTCTATATTAATTTTAGAATACAATAGTGTTTTTGGAAGCGAAAGAGCAATTACAGTTCCTTATAATGAAAAATTTATAAGAACGAATGCACATCATAGTAATTTATATTTTGGAGCTTCTTTAAAAGCTTTAACTTATTTAGCAGATAAAAAAGGATATTCCCTAATTGGATGTAATTCTGCAGGAAACAATGCTTATTATATTAAAAAAGAACTTTTAAACGAGCAAATTAAATCAAAAACTACAGAAGAAGCCTTTGTCTTAAGTAAATTTAGAGAGGAAAGAGATAAAAATGGCAGACTTACATTTAATGGTTCGGAAAAGAGACTAGATAGTATTAAAGGTTTAAAAGTAATAAATGTAGTTACTCTTAAGGAAGAGATTCTTTAGATTTATTTATTGTGTTTATCTCAAAATATAATAACCAAATAAAAAAATACAACTCTGGTGTAAAATAATGACCATCTCTAAAAAGTTTTAAGAGTAAATAAATAAATATTCCTTGAGACAAAAATAACTGATCATTATTTAAAGTAAATGATTTCGCTGCCTGATACATTAAAAAAGCAATAAGAATTAATCCAAATATTCCCAATTCTGAAACCATTCTTAAAAACAAAGAATTGGCATCAGTGGAGTTTGAATTGTGAAGATTTTGAGTCCTTAAATATTGAGGAGGTCTCATCTCTTTTTTATACATATTATTATATACATAAAAGTGACTACCGATTCCTGTTCCTAAAGGATGATCTATTATATTTTCTTTAGCTATAAAAACATTACTTAAAATGGAATATGTAGTTAAGTTTGTATGTTCTTTAAATTTACCAGTATTTACAGAATTTAAAGTTTCATAAGTATCATCTACTCTTAATTTTAAAAAAGGATATTCAGTATATACATAATAAAAAACACCAACCATCACAGGAATTGTAGCAATGAAATAGCCTAATCTTTTTATAGATAAATTAGGAATAATAAACATCAATGCACAACCAAGATAACCAAGAGTTGAGTTTGTTAGTATTAAAGTGCCAAAAACTGCTAAAAAACGAATATAATTACGTTTTTTTAAATAGAAATAACAAGCTGGTAAAACCACAACAGCATAATGAGCAGGTTCTTTAAAAATACTCATTAACCTATATTCCGTATGATGATGTTTAAAAGGGTGAAAATCTAAAAAATAGAAAGGATAAGCAATAATAGCTACAACTATCACGATACTTAAATAGACATTAATAATTTCCTCAATTTTATATAATGAAACAAAATTATAGAAATAAAACCCTACAATTGACATTCCAAGTATTTGAGACAACATATAGTTTGGAGTAATACCAATGTAAGCATAACAAATAACTGCATGAATGAAAAGAAAACCAATAATATACAGTAAGTATTTATTGATTTTAATGGTTTTATAATACTTTGTAATAATCACATAATTCACTAAAATTATTAGGTAAAAAAGCTTCCAATCAATAATTAAATTATAGAAAAAACCCTCGGTAAATATTGCAAATACAGAAGAATATAATAAATATTTTTTTACATTAATTTTCAAAAAGTCTATTTTTTTGTGTAGAACCAAAGGTATAAATTTTCTGCTGTTTTATTGTAATATCGTTCACCGTTATAGTCTATATATTCCAAATTAATTTGATCAGAAATTATACTATCTACAGTGATATTTTCTCTAACTAATATTTTTGTATTATTACCTACAAACAAAGAAACCGGTTTAACAGAATAATAGTAATAATCAACAAATAAAGGATATTCCCAATCAGACATAACAAGACCAATTGTGGTATTATCTATTATACTTTCTTTGATTTCTTTATATTCACGGTGAAGATTTAGTTGATTGCTAAAATAGTTTCTGTATCTGTTTTCATAAAAAGACACATCTTTTGTGTATTTAGAATGTTTTATCAATGGGCGTAAATTGTTGTAAACAAAATAAAAAACAAAACCAGTAAGACATATGGTCAAAACAATAATTGCTGTCAATTTGCGAAATTTATATTCTTTAAATGTAATAACTAAAATAATACAAGATTCTATAAAGAGAGGAATGTGAAGACGTGTATGCCAAGGTTGCCATTTTAGATACAAAACAAACAATATTATTTGTAGAATTAAAATACCCCATAGTGATAAAAGGAATAAGTTAATTTTTCGATACCGAACCATTTGATAAACTGTAAATAGAAAAGCACAAACAATAAAAAGTAATTGAAATGTATTTGGAACATAATCCTCGTGTGTGGTCAATTTTCTCGCACCTTCATAAGGTACGCCAAGATAATTCAGTTTAGGATTATTAATGTCAATATTATTTTTTTCGTGCCATTTCCTAATTCCTATATCAAATAAATCTTGGAACGGAAATCCTAAATGCAACCCTAAATTTTTAATACCGTTTGAGGTAAAAAAAGACACTGACATGGATTCATTTGAATAACTTTTTGCTTCGTTTTTATCAATGTTTAAGATATTTTGATCTACTTGATAGTTTCTGTAAAAATGAGTTACATTTATTGACAATGCAATTACTATAGCTATTAGTGATTGGGTTAACCAAAAAGAGGCTTTAGTTTTCACATTTTTGTATAAAAAAGAAATTCCTAAAATTAGGATAATAGGAGCAGTAAAAACATAGAATGTACTTTTAGTTAACATTCCCAAACCTATCGACAGGCCAAGAAATACAAAATCTATGGGTTGTTTGCTTTGTGTTATTTTTCTAAAAAAATGAATTGTAGCTAAAATAAAAAAGGTAACTACAATATCATTTTTAGTTGTTGTTGCCTGCAAAAGTACGCTTGGTGTTGTTAAGATTAATAAGCAAACAAAAAGTTTATAATTTGCACTAACTCCAAATTCTTTTAAAATAGCAACAGCAACAAACAAACACCCAATTAAATAAATACCTTGTACATTATTTGAAAAATAATCATTTCCGTTAGCTAAATTTAGATTGAGGATAACGTATTCGGCAAAAGGAGGTTGGTATAAATGTCTCAAAATATGGGTTTGAAAATGATTTACAGATCCATTTCCAATCCAATGCATAATTCTTGACATATGATAAGTTAAAGAATCCCAATTGTTGGGTGGATAAACAAACCCCTGAAATAATAGACCTAGAACTAGAAAAAAAACTAAACTTAATAAAATTTTAAAAGACGGTTTTCTAGTTTTTACAAATTGAATTTGACTCTTAATTTTAGATAATATTTTTTTGTATAGACCCCTTTTGTGAAATTGAAAAAAAAGGATAATATTTACAAAAGACCAAGTTATAATAACTCCAATATGATTAAGATAACCAATCAAAGATAGAAATTCTGTTATACCAAAAACAGTTAAAGAAAATAAAAGTAATGCTTTAATGAATGATAAGCTGAAAGATTTATCAGAATTTAAAAAATTTAAAAGAATAAAATTTATTACTAGAAGTATCATATTTATATTTTAAATAAACCATACTTCAAAATGCAATAAATAGCTCTAAAGCCATCTTTCCAGCCTATTTTCTTCCCTTCTTCATAGGTTCTTCCGTAATAGGAGATGCCTACTTCATAAATTCTAATTTTGGGTATTCGTGAAATTTTAGCGGTTATTTCTGGTTCAAATCCAAAACGTTTTTCACAAAGCGTAATTTGTTGAATGATTTTGGTATTGAAAAGCTTGTAACATGTTTCCATATCTGTAAGGTTAAGATTGGTGAACATGTTAGATAAAAAGGTTAAAAATTTATTGCCTATTGTGTGCCAAAAAAATAAGATTCTATGCGGATTACCGCCCATAAAACGGCTACCATACACGACATCGGCAAAACCATCTAAAACCGGTTGAATCAATAAATTAAATTCATTAGGGTCATACTCTAAATCTGCATCCTGAATAATCAAATATTCCCCCGTTGCTTTACTAATTCCAGTGTGAAGAGCAGCTCCTTTCCCTTTATTTACCTCATGTTTATAGTATTGAATGTACATATCAGGATGAGTTTCTATATATTTTAAAATAGCTTCTTCTGTATTGTCTTTGGAACAATCATTTACTATGATTATTTCTTTATTTATAGTGTCTAACAAAGAGACATTTTTCAGTTTATCCAAAATTAAATGTATGGTTGCCCCTTCATTATAGGCAGGAATAATAATAGATAGCGTAGTAAATTTTATGTTCATAAAGGTTTATTTATTTTAAGAAATACTATTAATTCTTATGATTTAGAAATTTTATTGGTCTATCCCGTTCTGGGAAAGGATATTGGATTACTTCCCTACAAAATAAATTATTAAAAGCTTTTGTTTTTACAGATAAAATCATTCATTTTCTCCAAGTTTATTAACCAAAGAGTAGCATTTAAACGGAATAATTAAAACCCAAGCAAGCATCAAAATAATTGAAGCGATAACTACACTATTTATCCCAAAGCCCAAATCTATAAAATAATAGGCTAAAGGTATTTTTATTATAACACTTATTATCAAAAGGTAAATATAAGTGTTTAGATTTCCAACGCCATTTAGAAAAAAGGTAAAAAACGTAGCATAAATTCGTAATAAAGTAAAAATAGCTGTTAACAGAATTAAATAGCTAGGAATTATAATAGGTTCTTTTATCCATAAAAAAATAATATAAGGACTTATCAAAACACCAATTATTACGATAATACTAATGCCGATAAAATATAAATTAAATTTCTTAAAAGATCTTAATAAAGATTCTTTGTTCTTTTCAATATAATTTTTAGCAAACATAGACCAAAGTGGAGATATTGCTGCAAACAATATCATTAATGGAAATTGAAATAATTTTGCTACTATATCAAATGGTGTAATTTGAGTTGGACTAAAAAAATAAGAAACTATGTAATTGTCAGAATAAAATATTAAAGCAAAGCAAACTTGAATAAGCATGTATTTGAAACCCAATTTTAAAATATCTTTTATAAAATCTTTTTCAACTTTTAAAGTAGTGGAAAGGTTTAATTTTTCCATTTTAAAAAAACGAAAAGTATAACCAATGTTTACTAGAAAAGTAAATAACCCATTAATAATAGAAATTACTATTAATTTTTGTTCTGAAGTTATATTTGGAAAGAAAATAATTAAAAGAGCATAAAGCAATAATAATCCAATTTGGTTGACAGCAATAGATTCTTCTGAATACTTCCCATTTAGAAAAGCGACATATAATGATTTATGAATGTTTGCTATAAAGTTGATGCAAAAGAAAAAAACATTTAAAATAAAAAGAAATGTTATAAATGGTTTAGTTTGAAAATCAACATTAAAAGCAGATTTTAAATCAATAAAAAAAGAAAAAAACAAAAACAATAAAAAAATAAAAATAGCAATATAACATGATATTTTATAAGTAGATTTTATATAACTTTTGATTAATTCTGATTTTCGTTCATAAATTAAAACAGGAATTTTTGTTTTTAATGAGCTTTGAATGCCAAAATCTATTAATAAAACCAGTTGAAATAGTGTAAAAACAAGAACCCACAACCCATAATTATCATTTCCCAGATAATCCAATAAAAACCGAATCGTTATAAACAAAGATAGTCCGGAAACACCTTTGTAGAAGCCGCTCATTATAAGATGATTATTTAAAATTTTTTGCACTTTTTATTTAAAGTTGCTGTAATTTATAGACTCTAACCACTCTACTGTTTTTAAAATACCATCTTTTAAATTTACAGAATGCTTCCAACCAAGTGAATTTATTTTGCTAACATCTAAAAGTTTGCGAGGAGTTCCATCTGGTTTACTAGAGTCAAAAATCAATTCACCTTCAAAATTTGTTATCTCTTTAATCAAATTAGCTAGTTCCATAATTGACAAATCTTCACCTGTTCCAACATTGACTGTTTCCTGAGTATTGTTGTAATTTAGCATCAAAAAAAGGCAAGCATTGGCTAAGTCGTTGACATGTAGAAATTCTCTTTTAGGATTTCCACTGCCCCAAACACTTACATTTTTTTCATTATTCTTTTTTGCCTCAATGAATTTTCTTAAGAGTGCAGGTAAAACATGGGAATTTTTTAAATCAAAATTATCATTTATTCCATACAAATTTGTAGGCATTGCAGAGATGAAATCGCAACCATATTGTGCAGAATAAAACTTGCACATTTCTACGCCTGAAATTTTTGCGATTGCATATGCTTCATTGGTTTTTTCTAATTCACCGGTTAAAAGCGAGCTTTCTTTAATTGGTTGAGAGGCATATTTTGGATAAATGCATGAGCTTCCAAGAAAAAGTAATTTTTTAACTTTATTTACAAAAGAATGATGAATGACATTATTTTGTATCATTAAATTATCATATAAAAATTCTGCTGGGTATTGACTATTTGCATAGATTCCACCCACTTTTGCTGCAGCTAAAAAAACATATTCAGGCTTATTTTGCTCAAAATATAATTCTACATCTTTTTGAACTCTTAAATCTAATTCTTTAGATGTGGTAGATAATAAATTTGTATACCCCTGCTTTTTTAATTCTCTAACTATTGCAGAACCAACCATTCCATTTGATCCGGCAACATAAATTTTAGACGTTTTTTCCATTTTGTTTTGCCTTTACGTAGTCTAAATCATGATTAACCATTATTTCGATCAACTCATTGAAAGAGGTTTTTCTTGGATTCCAACCGAGTTGATTTCTTGCTTTACTTGGATCTCCTAAAAGAGTTTCTACTTCAGATGGTCTGTAATAATTAGGATCCACTTCAATGATAACCTTTCCTGTAGATTTACATATCCCTTTTTCATTTTCGCCTTTACCTTCCCAAATTATTTCAATACCGGCCACTTTAAAAGCTATTTCACAAAATTTTCTAACAGAATGTTGTTCGCCTGTTGCTATAACATAATCTTCCGGGACATCTTGTTGAAGCATTAACCACATACATTCTACATAATCTTTTGCATATCCCCAATCTCGTAATGAGTTCAGGTTTCCTAAATATAATTTTTCCTGCATGCCATTTTTAATTCTGGCTACAGCAAGCGTAATTTTTCTAGTAACAAACGTTTCACCCCTTCTTTCAGATTCGTGATTAAATAAAATGCCGTTAACGGCAAACATTCCGTAGGATTCTCTGTAGTTTTTAGTAATCCAATAGGCATATATTTTTGCTACTCCATATGGACTTCTTGGGTAAAAAGGTGTGTTTTCTGTTTGTGGGATTTCCTGAACTTTGCCAAACAATTCTGATGTGGATGCTTGATAAATTTTTGTTTTATCAACTAATCCACAAATTCTTACTGCCTCTAATAAGCGTAAAGTACCTATCCCATCTGTTTCAGCGGTGTATTCAGGCAACTCAAAAGATACCTTAACATGGGATTGTGCGGCGAGATTATAAATTTCATCAGGTTTAATTTGTTGAACCAAACGAATTAAATTAGTGGAATCTGTCATATCTCCATAATGAAGCTTTATCCTTTGTTTTAAATGAACATCTTTAATTAATGATTCAATATATAAGTGTTCAATGCGTTCTGTGTTAAATGTGGAACTTCTTCTTATTATTCCGTGTACAAAGTACCCTTTATCTAGTAATAATTCAGCTAAATAAGAACCGTCTTGCCCGTTAATTCCTGTTATTAATGCTATCTTCATTTATTTTTTATTGTAGTTTTTTATTTCTTCTTCAATTAAAAGATTAAGAACTTCGTAAAAGTTTAAGTCATAATTCCATTTTAATTCTTTCTTTGCTTTTTCATTATCCCCATAAATATCTTCTATATCAGAAGGTCTGTAAAAATTTTTGTCAATTATACATAAATCTTTGGAGATATTAAATTTTTCGAAAACGTAATATATAATTTCTCTTAAACTAATTGATTGACCTGAGCAAATTAAAAAATCGGATGGGTTACCTTGCTGAAGCATTAAATACATAGCCTCAACATACTTTTCAGCAAATCCAAAATCTCTCTTAATATCAATATTTCCAACCTTCAAAACTGATTTTTTTTTCAAAGAAATCTCTAAACTTTCCTGAATAACTTTTTTTACAAAAAAATTGTTTTTTCTTAAATAAGACTCATGGTTAAATAGAATTCCTGACGAAATAAACATCCCATAATTTTCTCTATAATTTACGCAAGTATAATGAGCAGAAACCTTAGAAATTGCATAAGGGCTAATTGGATGTATTAAACTTGTTTCTGTAATAGGTAGGTTTTTAACTCTTCCAAACATCTCACTACTACTGGCCTGATACATTTTTGTATTAAGATTGTTTTTTTTAATTGACTCAATTAGATTGAAAACACTGAGCGTATTAAATTTAAAAGTTCCTATAGGGTCTTGATAAGATTGATATACGGAACTTTGTGCAGCTAAATTATAGATTTCATTCGGTAAAATAGTACAAAGTATAGTTGAAACCTCATCAATATTCAACAAATCACATTCAATAAAGGTAATTCTATTTTTAATTTGAAGGTATTCTAAACCAGTAAAATCAAAAGAATTTTTTCTTACTAATCCAACAACTTTATAATCTAAATTTAAAAGTAATTTTGCTAAATATGCACCATCTTGACCCGTTATACCTGTAATAATAGCTGTCTTCACCAAAAGAAATTATTTAACTCGCAAATATAAAACTATAATTACATAATAATTAGTTTTTAAATTAAAAATTGATAGCATTTACAGGGCAAACTCATACTTTAAGACTTAAAACTTTCAGTAAGTAGTTTTCGTTCCAACCTGCTTTAAGCCTTTTACCCGCAATTCCTTGTTTCTCTGTTTTTTCATTTTTTAGTAGATTTAGTGCTATTTTTAAAAGGACTGAATAATTTTGAGCTGCATTTTTGTTTCTTTTTCTTGATGCATCTTCTGAAAAACCGACATCTAATGTCCAGTGCAGTTTGTTTTCAACTCCCCAATGTGAACGAATATTTTTTTGATACTGATTGGCATTATTCTCTAAACTAGAAATATAGAATCTAGTTGCTTTTTCTGTGGGCTTATCGCTGTTTTTAAATTCCCTAATGCTTTCTATTTTAATAACTTGATTTAATTTTTTCCATTTTTCATCTTTGTTTTCGATAAATAAAAAGTTAGAGATTACGCTGCATTTTCTAGTTTCTATTCTACCATGTCCAATGTCAATATTGGTATCTACTTCTATCTCTTTAGAAAACTTAAACTCGTCGATTATCTCTTTTAAAAGTTGTTTCTGATTTTCCTTGACTGCTAAAATATAATCTGCCTCCTTTTTAATGATTTTATCAATTATTTCAGTTTGTGTTCCCATAGCATCAATGGTAATAATGTTTCCTTGAATCATTAATTTATCTAATAATTCTGGTATTGCAGTAATTTCATTCGACTTGTCGTTTACCCTTACTTGACCTAGAACCAAATTATTTTCATTAGCCCAAGCACTTACCATGTGAACGGGCGATTTAACTCCTTTTGATTTTGCACCACACAATGTTTTACCATCAATGGCTATAACTTGTCCTTTTGTAATTTCTGAAATTGAATTTACCCACTCCATAAAACAATTCTCAAATTGATTACTATCAATAGCTGAAAACACCCTATTTATAGTATCATCAGAGGGAATTCCGTTTTCTAGTTTTAGAAATTTCTTTAGAAACTCTTCTTTTGAATAAGCAAAATCTACCATTTGTTTCCAAGTTTCTGCCCCACAAATCACTGAAATTATTCCAATAAGAAGGATGTCAACCAAACTGTGTAATTGGTTTGTGTGGCTTCTAGGATCTTCTACGCTATCAAAAATACTTATTAATTTGCCATCTGTATTCATGCTGTTAATTTATTGATTATCAGCATAATATACAAATAATTATTTACTTAAACAACTATAAATCAATAACTTTTATCCTATTTTCATA
>CALRRY020000006.1:0-96432 GCA_943370635.1 Variovorax paradoxus | reverse complement strand
TCAAAAGCAGAGAGAGAAAGGAACTAGCATGACGAACAGTCTTTAATGACCAATGACACAAAATAGCTTTTATCTTTCTCTTTCTTCTGTTGAAATAAATTTATAAAATTTTCAAAGAACTTCCTCTTGCAAACATAGGATGACAAAGGGGGTGGAAATTAACCCTCGAAGGGTTTGGAACCCTTCGAGGGTTGGGTTGTGCTGTGGAAGAGCGTTGGTTTTTTAATGATTGAAGAACTAATTAAAGAGATGCTTCCTGCGTCAGCATGACAAAGGGGGTGGAAATCAACCCTCGAAGGGTTTGGAATCCTTCGAGGGTTGAGAGGCGTAACATTTTTCAACAGTGCACGACTAATACTGATGAAAGCGAAATAAAAGAGCTAAAGCCACTACCATGACAAGTCATTTGTATCAAGATGAATGGCAAAATGCCGTTAGAATATCGGACTTTGAACAGTTTGAAGGAGAAACCACTTTTCAGCATGTGGCGGCTAAGTTTGTGGTAAGTGGTGAGGAAACCTATCTCATCAACGGTAAAAAATTTCATGTCAATACCGGAGAATACCTAATTGGCAACAACAATCTGCTGTCGGAAGTCATCATCAAAAACAAAACCAAAGGCTTGTGCATAGACATTTCCACCGACATCATCACGGAAATCATCCAAACCAAATTTGATAATGCCGATTTGGCTGAATTTATTTGCACCGATAAGTTTTTGGTCAATAAATACTATGCCGAACACACGCATTTGGGGCATAGCCTGTTTCAAGTCACCGAAGCCCTTCACCAACATCCAACAGACCGTTTGTTTTCCAGCGAATTGTTTTACAGCATTGGTGAACACATCGTGATTGACCAATCGCTCATCTTTGAGCAGTTTTCGAAACTCAACTATAAAAAACCGGAAGTCAACGAGGAAGTCTTCCGCAACTTGCTCAACAGCAAGCAATATATGGATGCTTATTTCCTCAACCCTATTGGTTTGGAAGAATTGGTGAATGTAGCGTTCATGTCTAAGTATGCCTACATTCGGTTGTTTAAACATACTTTTGGCGTAACGCCTTATCAATATTTGCTTCAAAAGCGTTTGCAGCACGCCAAAACACTGGTAATGAAAGGCGAAAAAATCACTGAAGTGGCCTTGAAAACCGGTTTTGCTGACACGCCTACGTTCAGCAAAGCCTTTAAACACTTTTTTGGCCACTCCCCCACACAATACTGCAAATAAGCAATTTTTGACAACGCATTTCTACATTCCTTTGGTGAACTTTGTTCTCAAAAAAAGGTAGAAATGAAAAACATTAAATTGATGGTGCTCGTATGGTTGTGTATGCAAGCGGTCACAGCTCAAACGTTGACCCGAAAAGCTGCTTTAGGAGCACAATTGGAACCCACGGAAAAAGGCATTAAAGTAGTCAAAGTAATCGATGGAACGGCCGTTCAACTCCAATTGGCGGAAGGCGACATTATTCAATCCGTCAACCAAGTAGCCCTAACGGATTACCAAAGTTTAGTGTCCCAAATCAGTAGCAAACGAGCAGGCGACAAAGCGGAAATAGAGGTACTCCGCAAGGGTAAAACCATTCGTTTGAAAGGAAAGTTCTTAGGGCGTCCATTAGAGACCTCTTCTATTTCTTCTGTATTGTATGATCAGGCTGACTATAAACAAGGGCAACTACGGGTAATCATTAACCGCCCCCACAAAGAAGGGAAGCTACCTGCCATGCTATTCATCCCCGGATATACGTGCAGTTCTATTGATAACCTGCCTGATTTTCATCCGTATAAACGCATTATTGATGCCTATGTAGCGGCAGGTTTTGTCACCCTACGCATTGAGAAAAGCGGTTTAGGCGACAGTCAAAACACCCCACCCTGTGAATCCTGTGACTTAAAAGATGAGATAGAAAACTTTGCCGTAGGACTGCAAAAGTTACGTTCCCTGCCTTATGTGGACACCACTAAAATCATTATGGTAGGCCATTCCATGGGCGGCATTGTTGCACCGGCACTCAGTGCTCAATATCCGGTTGCCGGCGTAGTGGTATATGGCACTACCGCAAAATCATGGTTTGAATACCAATTGGAAATGTATCGGGTACAAAATGAATTAGCCGGAATGGAACCGTTGGAATACGAACAATCCATCCGGGACCAATATGAATTGAATTACCGCTTTTTTGTAGAAAAAGCCTCTTTATCGGAATTGGCAAAAGACCCGAAAAAAGAAGCGGTGTTAACAACCCAATGGATGTATGACGGAGTGGATAAAATATATGGTCGCAACATGGAATACTGGCGACAAATTCAAGACATGCCTCATTTAGAGCATTGGAAAAAAACAACGGCTAAAGTATTGGTACAATTTGGTGAATCCGACTTTCAAGCCTTTTCCAAAGCTGACCATGAGCAAATTGTTCGGACGGTGAACTATTATCGCCCCGGAACGGCAACGTTAGCAGTTTTTCCGCAAACCGATCATTATTATGCCAAATCCGGCACGATGAAAGAAGCTTATGATTTATTCAATCAACAACGGTACAAAGAACTGTTTGATGCTTTCAATCCTGAGGTATCGCGTTCAGCGGTGGAATGGAGTTTACAAGTGATTAACGGTGCAAAAGAAACGGCTTCCACTCCAAAAAAATGGACCAAATTAACCACCGAACCTTATCCGGGTAAGCAAGACGACATTTATTTTATCAATGAAAAAACCGGTTGGTACATCAACGGATATGGAGCCTTATACCACACGAACAACAGCGGAGCAACATGGGAAAAACGCTATGAAAAGAAAGGCTCCTTCTTCCGTACCCTTGCTTTTTTAGATGAAAACAACGGTTTTATGGGAACAGTGGGCACGGAATACTTTCCGAATGTTACCGATACGATTCCGTTGTACCGAACAGTAGATGGAGGTAAATCGTGGACACCGGTAGCGTATAAAGGTCCGTATGTAAAAGGACTGTGTGCGATTGACGTGGTAAAAGAGCCCTTTATCAACCATGGGAAAACGGATTACAAGTACCATATTTATGCTGTGGGTAGAGTCGGCAGTCCGGCCAATCTTATGGTTTCACATGATGGAGGAGCAACTTGGGTCTCACAAAGCATGAATGATGATTGTAAGATGTTATTTGATATTAAAATGTTTGATAAAAACAACGGTATCGTTTGTGCGGCTACCTCAGCAGATATTGCTCAATCCAATGCTCTGTTGTTGAAGACCAATGACGGAGGCAAAACATGGCGAAAAGTATATCAATCCAATCGACCGTATGAAACCACGTGGAAAGTTTCTTTTCCAACGGAAAAAGTAGGCTATGCTACGATACAATCCTATCATCCGGACCCGAATGTAAAACAACAACGGGTAGTAAAAACGACGGATGGCGGAGCAACCTGGACAGAGCTCAACTTAGTGGAAGATGCCGGAGCGAGAGAATTTGGTATAGGGTTTTTAACCGCCGACCATGGATTTGTAGGCACGATGAACAGTGGTTACGAAACGTTGGACGGGGGAACAACCTGGCAAAAAACTGATATAGGAAGAGCGTGCAACAAAATAAGAATTTACCATGATGCCAACAAGCAACCCTATGGTTTTGCTATTGGTGTGAATGTATTTCGATTACAATAATTAATAAGATGAAAGAAGAAAAAGCAAAAACGATTCCGGTAGCCTATGCCCGAATCGGTTATGGAGTATTTGTTGTACTTGGGCTATACCATGTAGTGGTGAACCATGATCTTATTGAAGGAGCCGGCAGTATGGCTATCGGTTTGATTTTTGATCCATTTAATGACCAAATTCCTTGGAATGAGCGTCCGAGATGGCAAAAGATTTGGCTGGTTGCTCATTTGGGTATTGCGGCAGGCTTGTTGGGATATGGGATGGCGGTGAAGTAAAACGGATAAAGTTAGTGCATGTTGAACTATCAGACGTGAAGTGCTTTGCTACTTTCAAAATTCAACTAGTTTATTGATGCATTGCATTTTGAATAGTAAATTTATAAATGAGGTAATAAACTATAAAATAGAAGGAAAATGATAAATGTTTTTGTTAAAGTGATTCTTCTAGTATCGCTTTTCTTGATTTCATTACTATAATTTTTATCCTTTGCGGGTGCGGAACATTATTCTTCTTGATGAGAAAGATGCTTCCTGCGTCAGCATGACAAAGGGGTGGAAAGGTTTAAGGGTTTAAAGGTTTAAAAGTTTAAGAGTTGGATGGTGCTGGGGTAGAGCGTTTGGTTTTTAATGATTGAAAAACTAGTCAATGAGATGCTTCCTGCGTCAGCATGACAAAAGGGGTGGAAAGGTTTAAAAGTTTAAAAGTTTAAGAGTTGGATGGTGCTGGGGAAGAGCGTTTGGTTTTTAATGATTGAAGAATTAGTCAATGAGATGCTTCCTGCGTCAGCATGACAAAGGAGGTGGAAAGGTTTAAGGGTTTAAAAGTTTAAGAGTTGGGTTGTGCTGGGGAAGAGAGTGTTGGTACCATTACTCCTCTTCATCTTCCTCGCCAAAATCCTCAAAAAAATCATCAAGGTTAATGGGGTCTTGATAGGCATTGGGGTCCGGTGGGATGGCTCCGGGTGGGTTGAATAATTCCCATTCGTCCCAATAGTGGTTGCTTTTATCAAAGGCGGCTACCCAAGCAATAAAAAGTTGTCTAAATTGCTCGATTTCACTTCGAATGAGGGTGACAAATTCTTTGTCTTTAAAATTTTCATGAAAGCGAAGACTGCCCACTTGCACATACAAATGCATGGCATGTTCACGAATGATGGCAGCGTTTTGCATCCGAATCGTATATTCATCTCCTCCCTCTGCTCCGGCTATCTTGGCACAAATAAGGGAAATATCATCCCGCATCATGTATTTGGTATGGTTTAAATACTCATCCTCTTCGGGTAAATTAACCAAAAGTCCGTTGATGAGCTTAAGTATTTCTTCCGCTTTTTGGTAAATGGGCAATGATTCTATTTTGTCACGTCTGTTCATAAGAATGGCTTTTTACAAAGTAACGAAGAATTTTTTAACCCTCGAAGGGTTTTGAACCCTTCGAGGGTTGATTTGGGTTAAAAATCACTTCTTCCCCACTACATATTTATGCACAATATAGTGGCTTACCGGTCGCAAAGCCTTCCCGGTTTCAGGATGAAAACCATTTCCATTGGAGGTAAAAAAATCGATTCGGTACGCATTCACTTTACTATACCAGACCAAAGGCTTCCCATCAGAAGCAAAAAATAATGTACTCTCATCTACCATTATTTTTCTGAAATCAGTCAACCTTTTATCAGCTGGAATGATGGTTGATGCCATTAATGAATGTTGTTCTACCTCACAGGGCACAGATACATAGTGATCAACTTGCCATTGCATACAATCCTCTTTAGAGAATAAAAAAGCTAACAATCCAAATACACTAACGGCTAAAAACAATATACCCAATAAAAATGGCAATTTGTTTTTTTTCAATCCTACTAACAACCGATTTGATTTTGCAAGTGGTTGTGGTGGTGTAGCAACCAAATCCTCTTTTTTTGTGGAAGGGAGCTGAACATCAGGAGTTTCTATATCGGTTGCAACCTCAACTTGCTGTATCAAATTGGAAAACACTACATAAGGTCTGGATTCGAAATCTACAAGTATAGCAGCAAGTTCAACTCGGGTGGAGTTATCCGTGTCTTTACTTCCCTTTAAAAAAGAAATGACGGTTTTAAACTTATCAATATTGACACGGTCAATAGCTTTTTTTAAGGCTTCCCCTTCTCTTCGCTCAAAAAACAATCCAAAGACCTCCTCATCTTTTTTACGCAAACCTTTATCACACAAGAGCATACAAAAATGGCGTAATTGTGCAGGAGTAGGATGGGCTAAAATCCCACTGGCATCTTTGGCTTTTGACTGTTCATACTGCTCCTTGATAGCAACTTTATAATCTTTAAATGTATTTTTTTTCATAAGTAAAGAAAACGGTATTTCGGAATTGTTTGGAATAATTCAGAACAACCGGAATTCATCGGAATCATCGGAAATCCTTATCAATTCAACCACTAAATCAGTTTTCCTTTGCTTCAGAATTAATGATTGTACAAAATGTTAGCAAAACAAATGTACGAAACTGATTCAAAAAAGTGCTGCTGAACAGAACTGAAATTTATCAGGGAAGTATAAAACAGATGTTCTGTTTCGGCTCACTTCACTTCCCAAAAAAACAAGAGTACTCTTTTGCTCTATCGAGTAAATCTCGATAACGGAATTCGATGAAAAATCACCGAACCGGAAAACTTATGTGTAACATTTAATGATTCAAAAATGAAAAAAATACTTTTAATTGCCGTGGGATGCATCTCAATTGGGCTTTTGCAATCCTGTTCAGCAGACGACCAAACGGAGTCGATTCAAACCATTTCAGCTGAAGATACCGGTGGACAACATGGTTATCCTAAACCTCCACCGCCTCCACCGCCTCCACCGCCAACAAATTCAAATTAACCGATTTTTTGAGAAAAAGGAGTTAATTTAATATCTTCGGGGAATGAAAAATACAACTTTTCATTTCCCGTTGATTTTTTGTTTGGGCTTGTTAGGATTATTTTCCTGTCAAGAAAAAAAGACGCATGCAATAGAGCAATACAACCCTTTTATGCAGATACTGGAAAAGGGTGAAGCCTTCGAAAGTAATTTTGAATACGACAGTGCTTACTTTTATTACTTAAAAGCCAAAACCTATGTAGAACCAAGCACCGAGCAAGGGGCATATAATGGTTTAAAAATAGCTCAATTACAACATACGATTGGAGATTATTTTGGATGCGAAGAAACCATCACTGAGACGTTAGAAGTATACAAAGGAACGACCTATCTTTCCTATCTTTATAACCTGATGGCTGTTAACTACCACAAACAAAATAACCCGGAAGAGTCCATACAGTATTATCAAAAAGCAATTCAACTTACGGAAGTTCCATTAGACAAAATCATCTATCAAAACAACATTGGTTTGCTGTTTCTGGAAAAAAAAGAATACAAAAAGGCAGAAGAGATTTACACACAGCTGTTTTCAAATCCAATCCTACAACAAAATATAGTAGAATGGGCAAGAGTAATGGATAACTTAGGCTACACGGAATATAAATTAAAAAATCCGACTTCCCTTAACCACCTCCAAAATGCTTTACAACTAAGAGATAGCCTGCAAGACAGTTATGGATTAATTGCCTCAAACATGCATCTCTCAGAATATTATCAAACATCAAGTCCGCAAGTCGCAAAAGAATATGCTGTAAAAGCTCATGAGGCAGCAATCAAATCACAAAATCCGGATGACCAATTAGAGGCGTTAAAGTGGCTGACTAAATTAGGTACGCCACAGGAAGTAAAAGGATATTATGAAAAATATATCCAACTCAACGATAGTGTTAACTTGGCAAGAAGCAAAGCCAAAAATCAATTTGCGAAAGTAAAATACGATGCCAAAAAAGCAACACAAGAAGTCATCAAATACAAAAATCAAAAATCGATTCTGATAGTCATTATTGGATTAATAGTAATAATTGCCTTATTACTGTATCGTTTGTACCAAAACAGAAACAAACGAAGACTACAACTGGCAACCTATTCAACGGAAACACGGATTTCCAAACGCATCCATGATGAATTAGCGAATGATGTATTCAATGCCATGACGTTTACGCAAACTCAAAATTTGGAAAATCCGGTTGCAAAAGAGGCACTACTCGACAATTTGGAACTTATTTACCAACGCACACGAGATATTTCTAAAGAAAACAGCAACATTCGAACCGATGAAAAGTATGAACCGGATTTGTTTCAAATGATTGACGGTTACAGTGACCCTACTTTAAATGTAATCCGAAAAATTAGTGAGCCTATTCATTGGCAAAAAATAACCCCTGAGAAAAAAATCACCTTACAACGGGTCATTCAAGAATTTTTAGTCAACACCAAAAAACACAGCCATGCAACGCTGGTAATCATTGACTTTTCTGAAGATAAGCATAACATAAGCGTGACGTACATTGATAATGGAATTGGAATAAAAGACACTCAAAAACGCAAATCCGGACTCCAAAATGCGGAAACCCGTATTTTAGCAATAAAAGGAAGTCTTACTTTTGATACGACCATCCAAAAAGGATGTAAAATAACAGTAGTCATTCCTAAATAAGTGCGTATGTTCAAAAAGATTTTAATTGCTGAAGACCTCGATTCCATTAGCTTAGCGGTGCAACATGTGTTGAACGAACTGCAACTCCATCTATACTTACACGACAAATATTGCGAAGGTGCATTACTAAAAATAAAAAAGGCGATAATGGACAATGAACCTTTTGACCTTCTGATTACCGATTTGTCTTTTAAAGAAGATGGGCGGGAGAGCAAATTAGCTTCCGGAGAGGATTTAATTGAAGCCGTTAAAGCCATTCAACCCGACATCAAAGTGATTGTGTATTCGGTAGAAGAAAAAGAATACCGCATCAAATCCTTATTTGAAAAATTAGCCATTGATGGGTTTGTATTGAAAGGAAGAGAAAGTTTGTACCAACTCAAAACTGCCATCAAAACCGTAGCTCAAAACAAAACCTATATTTCACCGGAAGTCCATCACGTGTTGCAAAACAAAACCGGTTCACAAATTGATGAATTTGACATCAACCTCCTTAAACATCTTTCTTACGGAATCGCCCAAGAAGACATGGAAAACGTATTCAAAGAAAAAGGTATCAAACCCAGTAGCAAAAGCACCATTGAAAAACGATTAGGAAAACTAAAAATCCTTTTCAAAGCGAATAATCCGGTGCATTTGGTGGCAATTGCGAAGGATTTGGGGATTATTTAAAATCAAAATTCGTTATTTAAAATTCTTTAATTATTTACGACTAAATTCCCATCAAGACTGACCAATAAACAAAATTATATCATTTTTTAAAATCGTATTGGTTTTTTACTAACTTAGTGCTACCAAAAACAATTTTTACCACACGGTAAAAAATCTCCCTATTTATTTTTTTGCTTTACGGGAATCCGTAAAATATAAATCATGAACCATAATATGTTTGTGATAAATCAATTTTACATGAAAAATCTAATACTCAGTCTAATGTTAATTTCATTCATTTTTGAAATGAAATCTCAAAACTGTAATGAAATGATTGATTTAATTAAATCAAAAGGCAATGGTAGTACATATACAAGTTATAACAGCGATGCTATATCAAAAGTCACATTTTATGACATCTTTATTGAGTATAAAACATATTATTTTGCTATTGTCTGTTTTAAACAAAAATATTCTTATAGTTGTTCGGAATATCTATATCAAGTTACGTCAAATACAAAGTTTAACTATTCAATGAATTATCATGATAGTGCCGGGAAAGCCTTTTGGAAATATATTCAACCCTACAATGAAGTTCTTAAATGTGCTCCGGAATTTGATTAAAATACTAAATTTTTCTCTACTATTTTACAACACTAAAATATAACAATTGAATAAAAAGTCCACTCAACAAAATACACTCACAAAAGCACTGTTCATGAAGCAATTTTACTTTACCTTTTTTCTTTCATTCTTTTGTTCTCTTGCTTTTGCTAAAGAAACTAAAGGCACATTAGCATTAACCGCTACTATTTCAGGAGGTGCAACTGTATGTCAAAATGCATCAAGTCCTGTCATTACTTTCACAGGTGCCGGAGGAACAGCACCTTATACATTTGGTTATCAAATAAATGGAGGGGCTACTTTATTTGTTAGTACTACGGGTAATAATAATTCTGTTACAGTTAGTGTTAATACCTCTATTGCTGGAACATTTAATTATGTTTTAATAAATGTGGAAGATAGTGCAACACCTCCAGTTACAGCTGGTGCATCGGGTAGTGCGGTTATTATAATAAACCCACAACCAAATGCAAATATGGGAGGAACAAATGGAGGTTCAACTTTTAATGGTTTTGATGTATTTAGAGTATGTAGTAATATTTCTTCAACTTTGAATTTCACTAATACTTCAACAACAACAGCTACAAATACAAATTATACAATAAATTGGGGAGATGGATCTCCAAATTTTAGTAATACTACTTGGTCAACTTTATCACATACATATCCAGTTGGATTATGGTACTTAACTTATACAATATTAGGAAGTAATGGTTGTTCAATTACAAAAACTTATATTGTTTTTGTGGGATCTAATCCAGCTGTATCATTGGGTAATCCGGGTAATACCGATATTTGCAATGCTAATTCTTTAACTTTTCCAATAACTGGTACTACAAATAACCCGGCTGGAACTACATATACTGTAACATTTAATGATGGCTCTACTCCCCAAGTTTTTAATCATCCTCCTCCATCATCTGTAACGCATACTTTCGTTACTTCTTCATGTGGAACAACAAGTTCAGATGGAAGTAATAGTTATCCTAATTCATTTTCTGCTAATATTGTGGCAACTAATCCATGTAGTACTTCATCTGTTGGTGTTGTCCCAATTTATGTTTCAGCTAATCCACAAGCTGATTTTACTATTCCACCGGCTGCTTGTACAAATACTCAAGTTTGTATGGAAAATACTTCTCTTGGAAACCAAGTTATTAATAATACATGTTCAAGTCCATCAATTGTATGGTCAATTAGTCCTTCTACAGGATTCTCTTTAGGAACAGGAAGTAGTTTAGGAAATGATTTTTCTTCGACTGATCCTAGTCTTTGGCTTTCTGGATCCCAGACTTTATGTGTAATTTTTAATATTGCTGGAACATACACTATAACAATCAAAACTGGAAATAAATGTGGAATTGACACCGAATCAAAAATAATTTGTGTACAACCACCTTTAACACCATTGTTCACATTAAATACAGATTCAGGTTGTGCACCTCTAGCCATTACTGCAACAAATAATACAAATTTATCCAATCAATGTGCTCCTCCAACCTATCTTTGGTCAGTTACTTATGCTTCGGCCTATTGTGGAACATCTATAACTCCTATTCCGAATCAAACTACTGCAAACGCTTCCTATAATTTTACAGAACCCGGGATTTACACGATTACTTTAACAACAACAAATTCATGTGGAAGTACAACCACAACCAAAACAGTTACAGTCAAAAAACCTCCTACAGTTTCAATTTTACCGATTAGCAATTTTTGTGGTACTGCTAATATCAATCCAACGGCCAACATCAACAGTTGTGCACCTGCCTCTAGTGTATTAAGTTATGCGTGGAGCTTCCCCGGTGGAACTCCTTCGTCTTCTAATGTAGCCAATCCAGGCACTATCAACTACACAACACCAGGCAATTATACTGTCTCGCTTGTTGTGACAAATGAATGTGGAGCTTCTACAAATGCTTCACAAAATTTTACAATAAATGTAGCACCTACTATTACAAATACTGATTTAAGCCAAACCATTTGTTCAGGAAATCAAACTACATTAGTTACATTAAATGCAAACCCAACTGGCACAACATTCACTTGGTCAGCAACTGCAACTGCCGGAATTTCAGGCTTTTTAACATCCGGTACGAATACAATACCGGTTCAGACGATTGTTACAACTAATCCTAATCCGGGTACTGTTACGTATGTGATTACTCCGAGCTTTAATGGTTGTGTTGGCACTTCTGTAAATTATGTAATAAATGTAAATCCAGCACCATTACTAACAACGCAACCTACATCTAGTTCTGTTTGCCTTAATGGTAACCCCACTTTGCTTACTGTTAACCTAAATAATTCCTCAGGTTCTCCATCATATCAATGGTATGTGAATTCAAATAATTCTACAACGGGAGGTACATTGATTAGCGGTGCTACCAACAACACTTATCAACCTCCTGCTGATGTTATAGGTACGTTTTACTATTATTGTGAGATTTCATTAACTTCCGGTGGTTGTTCTTCTTTAACTTCAAATATAGGAAGTGTAGTGGTAAATCCTCAACCTACAATTTCAACTCAACCTACAGTAACTCAAAATGGATGTGTTGGTTTTACTATTACAAGTCCGCTATCAGTTAGCTATAGTGGTGGAGTTGGAACAGCCAGCTATCAATGGTTCTCAAATACATCGAATTCAAACGTTGGTGGTTCCATAATTTCAGGTGCTACAAACGCAACTTATCTTCCTCCATCTTATACTACTTCCGGTAATTTTTACTATTACGTTGTTATTTCTTTGAATGGTAATGGTTGTAATAGCGTTTCCAGTAATGTTGCAGAAGTAATTATTTTTGATGACCCAACAATAACCACTCAACCTCTCCCTTCTCAAACCTTATGTCAAGGAGCAACAGCAACAATATTAGAAGTAAATGCAAATGGTGGAAATGGTTCTTTTAATTATCAATGGTATAGTAATACTGCTGATAATACTTCAACGGGAACATTAATTACAGGAGCAACTTCAAACACGTTCACCCCACCTACAACTTCAGTTGGAACAGTGTATTATTATAGTATAATTACGCAATCTACTCCTGGCTGTAGCGTTACGAGTACTACTGCATCTGTAACGATAAATGTATCCCCATCTATCAATAATCAACCGACTTCAAGTGTGGTTTGTTTAAATGGCACACCATCAACACTTCAATTCTCGTTCACTAATGGTGCAGGAACAGCAACCTATCAATGGTATGTAAATACAACAAATAATTCAACAACCGGAACGGCTATTGTAGGGGCAACAAACGCAACATATTCACCACCTACAGATTCAATTGGTATATTATATTATTATTGTTTAGTCTCCTTTTCTGGGATAAATGGTAGTTGCTCTACCATTGCAACAAATGTTGCTACAGTTGAAGTGATTCCGGGTGCTACTATTGACCAGAATCCTCTCCCCACACAAAATGTTTGTGTTGGGGGAATAATCAACAATTTATTATCTGTAACCTTCACAGGAGGAACAGGAACTCCTTCATACCAATGGTTTTCAAATACAATCAATTCTAATAGTGGCGGAATACTTATTGGAGGAGCAACCGGCTCTACTTATTTACCTCCTGTTTTTACGTCCGCAGGAAGCTATTTTTATTATGTAGAAATTAATTTTTCAGGAAGTGGTTGTGGAGCAATAACAAGCGATGTAGCAGAAATTGTGGTTGTACAAGATCCGATCATTACTTCTCAGCCAATACCAAATCAAATCCTATGTCAAAATGCAATAGCAAATATATTATCAGTAATTGTTTCTGGAGGAATAATTGATAGTTATAATTATCAATGGTATTTTTCTACAACTAATTCTATTGCTTCTGGAATTGCCATCTCAGGAGAAACGAACGTCACTTTTTTACCCCCAACCACAACAGAAGGAACTTTTTATTATTATTGTATTGTTTCTCAACCGAATGGTGCAGATTGTATCGTTACTAGTGAAATAGCAACAATTGTTGTTAATTTATCTCCTGCAATAAATAATCAACCGATTTCAAATACAATTTGTTTAGGAGAGTCAACTCCGGCTTTGTCATTTACATTTATTAATGGTATTGGCACTCCAAATTATCAGTGGTTTTTTAATACTATTAATGCAAATACAGGTGGAACATTAATTACCGGTGCAACTAATGCAACTTACACTCCAAATGTTTCAACAGTAGGAACGATTTATTTTTATTGCGTAGTAACTTTCCCAGGTATTTCAGGAGGATGTGAAATAATTACTACTGATGCTATTCCAATTACTGTTAATCAAACTCCTGTAATTAATGCTGAAAACACTACTATTTGTAGTGGCACAACTTTTACGATTATCCCTTTAAATTCGGGGAGCAATATCATTCCTTTAGGAACTACCTACACTTGGACAACACCAATAGTAAATCCTCCCGGAACAATTACCGGTGCAACAGCACAAAATATTCCACAGACAGAAATCAGTCAGAATTTAATTAACCTAACATCAAATGTTGCTACAGTCACCTATACTGTTATTCCTCTTTCAGGAAACTGCTTGGGTGATCCATTTACGGTGACTGTAACAGTTAACCCATCCATAAATCCAAATATCACTTCAAATAACATCACTTGTTTTCAAGCAAATAATGGATCTATAACCACAAATATAACAGGAGGTATTCCTCCTTACACCATAACGTGGACTGGACCGAATGGTTTTAATGCTTCATCGTCTTCTATTTCTAATTTAGAACCAGGCACTTATACATTATTAATTGAAGATACAGGTGATTGTCCATATTCAGAAAGTTTTGTGATAACAGAACCCAATGATATTTCTATATCACTTATTCAATTATCAAATATAACTTGCTTTAATGAAAATAATGGAAGTATTGAAATTGATGTAAATGGAGGTTCAAATAATTTTATCTACAACTGGACGAAGGATTCCGTATTTTTCTCAAACAGTCAAAATATTTCCAATCTTGAACCCGGCATCTATGAAATTACAGTCGTTGATTCTAACAATTGTGGTCCAAAAACTGCAACTTTTACAATTACAGAACCACCTTTATTGCAAGTTTCACTCGTAAATCAAACGAATATTGAATGTTTTGGTAACGCAACCGGTGCAATTCAAGTTGTGAGTGTTGGTGGAACAATAGTTTCTAATTATAATTTCTTATGGACGGGTCCAAATGGTTATACAAGCACGGATCAAAATATTTCAAATCTAATTGCAGGTAGTTATGATTTAACCGTAACGGATGATAATGGTTGTTCCGTTCAAATAAATGTAACCTTAACACAATCACCCGAAATAATTATTAGCTATACTACTACACCAATTAGTTGTTATGGTGCTAATGATGCTTCAGTTTCAGTAACTCTTTCGGGCGGAATTCCTCCTTATCAATTCAGTTGGAATAACTTATCTACCGCTTTAAGTCAAAACAATCTTTCAGCTGGTGATTATATAATAACCGTTACAGATAATTTAGGCTGTAGTAAAACAGAGACTATAAATATACCTGAAGCACCTATATTTACCACTAATCCTACAGTAACACAAATTTCATGTAGTGGTGCAAATAATGGAAGTATAAATCTTAATTTAACCGGCGGAATTGCTCCCGTAACATTACAATGGAGTGATGGTAGTAGTGCCGGTTTAATTAGAAATAATCTACAGCCTGGAATATATACAGCAACAATTGTAGATGGTACACCATGTACAATTACTCAAACATTTACAATTATTGAACCTCAACCATTAGTCATTTCAGCAGTATTAACACAACCAATCAATTGTACTGATGCTGCTAGTGGGGCGATAAATTTAATCGTTTCAGGAGGGACTCCGCCATTTACTTATTCATGGTCAAACGGATCATCTACAGAGGATTTATCTTCTATTGTAGCTGGAAATTATGCCATTACTGTACTGGATGCAAATGGTTGTTCAGCATCTAATCAATTTACTTTAATAAGACCTAATCCTTTAACTATTAATGTTAATACCACTACCAATGCAAATTGTGAAACCCGTGAAGTCACTCAATTTTTTGTAGCTGATGCTACTGGAGGTGTACCGCCTTATACTTTTCAATGGTCAAGCGGAACTATCAGTGGCAACAACAATCAAATTATGCAAACAGATATAGAAGGAACTGTCATTGTAACGGTTACAGATAATATTGGATGTTCAGCAAATTTTACAGTTAATGTAGATAATCCTGAAATTGGCAATCCAGCTATCAATTTAGAGTCTGTTGCCTTTTTAACCTATGGAATATATTCGGTGAATGATCCAATTCAATTCTTTAGTAATGCAACCGGAGATTATGAAAATATTGTTTGGGATTTTGGTGACGGTACATTTTCAAACGAGGAAAATCCAATTCATACTTATGCTATCGAAAAGGAATATATTGTAAAATTAACTGTAACCTATCCCTTTGGTTGTGTTTATGTGTTAACCATTTCACTTTTGGTTGAAAAAGGGTACTTATTGTTAATTCCTTCTGCTTTTACGCCTAATAATGATGGAGTAAATGATACATTTAGACCAGTGACAAAATATTTAAAAAAGGTACAAATGGATGTTTATGATTCATGGGGATCTATGATTTATTCTGAAACAGGAGAGGTTTTAGTAGGATGGAATGGAAAGTTAAATGGAATAAACGCTGAAAATGGTAATTACTATAGTGTTATTACGGCAGAAACTTTTTATGGAAAAACTGTACAACAAAATCAAACTTTTGTTCTAATCAAATAATATTCACTATGCTACAAAAGTTTATTGTATCAATTACACTATTTATGAGCCTTTTAGCAAATGCTCAAGATCCAATTTTTACTCAATTTTATTTAATCCCCGAAACCATCAATCCGGCTTTCACCGGTGTATCAAATGCATGGAGTGCAGGAGTTATTCACAGAAGACAATGGCCAAATGGAAATACTAAAATAGATACACAATTTGCCTATCTGAATAATTTGGTTACCGATGAAATTGGATTAGGATTGACGGTTCAAAATCACAATGAAGTGTTTACAAATTATAATTATTTTAAAGTAAACGGTACTTTTTCCTATATTGTTGAGTTAAGTTCAGAGTGGAGATTGAGACTTGGTGCAGAAGCTGGTTATGGTAGGAAAGATTTTAATTTTTCTAATCTACTTCTTGAAGATCAAATTGATGTAAACACGGGAACCATTGGTCAAGGCAGTATTGATCCAGGGGTATTGAACAATAACAATAATATTAATTTTTTTGATGCAACTGCCGGATTTGCTTTTGACTCTGAAAAAACTTGGATAGGTGTCGCAATTAGACATTTGAATAGACCCGATATATCATTCAGAGAAAATGGAAATGTACCTTTAAACATGTTTTTATCCATTCATGGAGGGCAATATATTGAATTTAATAATTCTCCTTCCAGTTTAATTCCGGAAGGTTCAAGTTTACTTCTGACTGCGAATTATATGCGGCAATCACAATACAACAGATTAGACATAGGCACTATTTTTGAAACGAACACAATAGGTATAGGTGTTTTATTTGCTACCAATCCTGAACGAAGAAGTAATAATGGTCACCTCTTAACATCAATTAACCCAATTATGTCTGTAAAAGTTGGTGAATTTATTTTTGGATATTCACATGACTTTAATACCTCAAAATTCAGAAGAAATCAAGGCATTCATGAATTTTCATTAATTTGGCAATTTGGTCGTGACTGTAGTAGATGTAACAACTATAAAGTAAAATTTAGAAAAGGTGGTGGAGGTTACCAAAAAACGTGGGGATAATCTCTATTTAAATTGATGCTAAATTTTTAAAAAAAGTTTCCGATATAGTATTCTCAGAGCTTCTTAGTTCTAGTATATTATTCAAAATCAAAGGATACTATCCAACCCATATCTATACATAAAATGATTCCACGCTTCTAATCACGCAATGTCACCCCCCAACTTTCGTAGTGGGTCGGTTTTTGGACAAACTCAACAAATCACAACATTATAATCGGTAAAATATCATGTGATATAATCAATAAAAATTTCTACTTTTGTAAAAATATAACTCTTGATAATCAAGATGTAGGACTATAATGGCACTATATTTGAGCCATATTAAATCATGAAAAACAAAGTAAACATAGCAACAATTTTCCCTAAACATCTTTTTTGGGATATGGATTTTGATAAGTTAAATCTTGAAAAAGATAAAGCAATCATTATTCCAAGAGCTATGTATGCTACAACACCGGATACTTTTGAACAAGATATTAAGCGATTAGAGCAATTATATACTCCAAGAGTTATTGTAAAATACCTTAAAAACACTAAAGAAAACATCAGTAATAAAGTATGTGTTAGTGTAGCAAAAAGATATAAAGTAGCACCTTTTCTGCGTTATTCGCTTTAAAATGAATGCGGTTTCTCCGGCAATAGTCAAAACAATTCTTCAATTACAAAGTTTACCTTCGTTAACTAATTTCAGTTTAGCAGGTGGTACAAACTTGGCGTTACAGTATAACCATAGAATTTCAGATGATATTGATTTATTCTGTTCGGAAATAATTGGCTTAGATGGCTTTAATACAATTCAAAATGAAGTAAAAGCTCATTTCGGTAAAAATGCCGGAAATTTTGACAACCCATGTGATATAAATGATCAATTCACTTTTTTAAGATTTTATATTCATACCGAAGATGGAACAATCGTAAAAGTTGATGTTTTACAAAACATGAAACACCTTTTCAAAATTGAAACAATCAGTGGCATTCGATTATTCAGTAATGCTGATATTGGTTTATACAAACTAGTTAGTTTGTCAAATCGTTCTACCAAAAAAGATATTTATGATTTAGATTTTATTACTGATGAAATCAAATTAAGTTCGCTATTTGTATGTTTAAAAGAGAAAGCTGAAAAATTCAATAAAACAGAACATAAAACAATTTTTGATTTAGATAAAAATCAAACCGTTTTAGATAATCTTGAACTTCTTATTGGTTTTGACAACATAAAAGCATCTTCAAAATTCCCAACACATTCACACGATAAATTAAAAATTACTGAAGGCAGTAAAACTTGGGTAGAAGCAAGAATAAGTTGGCGTTCGAAAGTAAGAAAATTATATCATCATCTAGGTATTGATTTTCCAAAGCCGAATGGGATTGACATTCCTTAAACATTATTGTATTCTTACATTAAAATTCATCTAAAATGTTCCATTCCGTCGAAGACTGCTTTCTATTTCTTTGATTTTGGCTGAGTTTAGACCTTAAAATTTATCTACCCTTCAATTTACATTACGCTTCCAATTCTTTAGTAGTGAGACGTGGAAAAGGTAGCAAATTCCTCAAATTACGGATTCCCGTAAAATACCTCTTTCCTATCGGCTTATATTTGGAAAAATTTAACCCAAACCCCAACAAATGACACAATTTGTGATACAACAATCGGAATCAAATAAATGGTTCTATGAATTTCTATCGGAAGACGGAAGTATTCTACTCACCGGAAACAAACACGAAATCAAACAAGTTTGCTTGGGAGAAATCGTTTCCGTGAAAATGAATGCCGTGTATGAAGAAAATTTCGAAATACGAAAAACACCCGGCAACGACTATTTCTTTATCCTCCGTTCCATGGGAAACCAACAAATCATTGGGATAAGCGAAATGTACAGCAACAAAGATACCTGCGAAAAAATCATCTCCCAAACAAGAAAGTACATTGAAAAGCTAAAAAAATAAGGGGATTACGGGAATCCGTAAAATAAATGTTGACAAAAGTGATAGGTTTAACGATATACATTCGAATTATAAAATACTACCGTATCATGTTCTTTTGAGTATTCTGATTACTTATGATTTTAAAAAGTTCAAGTAATATTGAAACAAACTAATTCAAAGTGAAGGTAAACTATTTATTTAATACCTTTTTCACATTAAAAAGCATTTACTAAACAACCGAAATTTTGGTTTTAAATGTGTAATAAATTAAGTATATTTGTAAAACAAATGTATGTACTACAATTGAATGCACTATGTCAAAAATAATTTTTAGAAAAGATGTGCCACAGACTAAGGCATTGGAAAAAGCAGCACGTATTTCTGCAAAGAGAGCGTTTAGTGGCTCTAAAGCATTAGGCTTAACGATTACCTACATTAAAGACGGTGTGGTTTATGAAGAAAATGCAAATGGAACCGTAGTGGCTACAAAGCAAATTGAAAAGGCCAACGATGTGCCTTTTGAATTTAAAAAAGGGCAAATTCTACATGCCAAGTAATAAAAAAATAAGGGTTTTTGCCGGACCAAATGGATCAGGTAAAAGCACGCTTTTTAACGAATTTTCCAAAAATTACAACACCGGTTTTTTTATAAACGCCGATCTTTTAGAGAAAAAATTATCTGAAACAGGTTTGATCGACTTACAAGAAATTGGACTTGTTGCTTCTCAAACAGACTTGGATAATTTCAAAGAAATAGAATCGTCTCAATCGCTATACCAAAAAGCTTTGAAAGAAGGTCACCCCATTGATATAGTTATAAAAGAAAACTTTATTGTAGATGCCTCAAAGGAAACGCATAGCTATGAAGGAGCTTTTATTGCTTCTTTCATAAGGCATTTACTCATTACGCAAAATAAGTCTTTTAGTTTTGAAACAGTGATGAGTCATCCATCAAAAATAGATGAAATTACAAAAGTAGTTGCTTTAGGCTACAATGCTTACTTATATTTTGTTTGCATTGATAGCCCGGACGTTAATGTAACTCGAGTGAATAACCGTGTGGAAAAAGGAGGTCACGAAGTCCCCGAACATAAAATTATTGAGCGTTATTACAAAACACTTTATAACTTGCATTTAGCCTTACCGCATTGCTATCGTGCTTATTTATTTGATAACTCCGGCAAAGAACAACTTTTGATTGCTGAAGTATATAAAGGCACGATGGAATTAAAAACAGAAAAATTACCAAATTGGTTTATTGAATATGTTCTTCCTTATTACACCAATTAAAATTATGAAAACCATAAATTGTCAATGCGATATGGTATATTAATTTTCAATATAATTTCTCGTAAAAAATAAAAAATCACATTTTTAATCTGTTTGTAAGTGGTTAGTGAAGTGGTTTATACTTTTATGAATTTTGAAAAAACCTTTTCAAAGTTTCGTTCAATCAAGTTGTGGCATATCCAATGGCAACTATTTCATAATAGTAAATGCAAAAGTTGAATGAATTACTAAATAGCATTTAATAGTCCAATCAAAAGAAATACACCCAACTTTAAAACATTAAAAAATGAATGAAAAGAATAAATTTTGGTTTTACGGGAATCCGTATTCTAAAATGGAAAGATTAAATTAGTTTTAAAGAAAATTAGTATATGGAAAAATTGATAATTGTAATATTCTTTTATGTTAACTATAGCTTAGCCCAACCCTCCCTCCTCACCTGGAACCTTTCCGATTTTGGATCTTCCAAATCGGATTCAACCTTGCTATTTATCGTCAAGCAAATCAAAAATTACGATATTGTTGCCTTACAAGAAATAGTTGCCAATGATAGCGGAGCTCTAACCGTAGCCAAACTGGCAGACGAACTCAACCGTAAAGGAACAAAATGGGCGTATGCAGTCAGTGAGCCAACCTCCAGCAGTGCCTACAAAACCGAACGTTACGCATTTCTGTGGAAAACGAATACCGTTCAACTAATCGGTAAACCTTGGCTGGAAAAAAAATACAACCTTGAAATCGACCGAGAACCGTTTTATGCCACTTTTCAGTACCAAAACAAACCATTTACAGTAGTTAACTTTCACGCCATTACCAAAAAAAGACAACCGGAAACCGAAATCAAATACTTTAAGTTTTTACCGGAACAATACCCCAACCTTACTTTATTATTTGTAGGTGATTTCAATTGTCCCGAGACACATACGGTATTCAACCCTCTGAAAAAAATGGGCTATACCTCAGCCTTTGAAAACCAAAAAACAACCTTGCGTACTTCCTGCCTTGAAAAGGATTGCTTGGCATCCCCTTTTGACAATATGTACTATCCCAAACAAAAAATAACCATTCTACAAAAAGGAATCATCCCCTTTTATGAACAATTTCAAAACCTCAAGGAAGCACGAAAAATATCCGACCATGTTCCCATTTGGATTCAGTTTACAATTGAAAATTAATGTAAATGATATTTACGATGCGTTATAACTGGCAAAAACCTTAATGAACCTTAACCCCTTAATGGTTCAAAAAAAAATCGTATTGTTTTAATTTTACCATATCAAAAAAGAACAACAAAATGAATAAATCAATACTACTTTATTGCCTCCTTCTTTTCTTAAACATCGGTTGCAAAAAAGAAAAACCGGTAGAACTTTCAAAAGAAGAAATTAAACCATTCTATGCTCCATCCACGGTTTTAGAAAACCCGGAAAAAGAGCCCACTTTCAAAGAAGACACAACAACCTTGTACGAATACCGCATAGGAAAGTCCGGCGATTATACCTATAATTACGATGTCATCGGTAAAGACAAAGAAGAAAATGTCGTAGAAGGAAACATCACCATAAAAGATAAATACGGAAATGGCAAACTAACCGACTCAAACGGAAAAACGTTTGTTGTTACTGTAGAATGGATTGAGTATGGAAAACTTTTAGCCAAAGACGAAAAAGAAAACGAATACATTCTATTAGTGAAATAAAGAATTATAATTTGAAAAAACTTCAATTTTTACTTTTCCTTCCCTTTTTATACTCTAGTTCAACCGAAAGTGTAGTATATATATGCAATAGCAAAAACGCCACCAAATTCCATTTTAATATATTTTGCCGTGGCTTGAGTGCCTGTAAAAAAGAAACCAAAACGGTGACTCTTAAAGAAGCGAAAGAAAGAGGTTTTACGCTTTGTGGCTGGGAAGAATAATGTAGTAACTTATAAATTTTCGTATTACCTATTGTATAGTAGCAGTAGGATTTATGTAATTACCTGTATAGTTATTTTAGGACGGGTCAAGGACGGGTCATACAACCGACAACAATCTATATAGTGTATGGATGGTTTATAGATAGTGTATGAATACTATGCAGAAACATGACCATCAAAGTAATAGCCGTTTTAGGTTTGGTAATTGAGTAGAAAAGTAAAATTATCTTGATTATACTTGCTTTTTAGAATAATCGTTGTATATTTGCACTCACAAATCGCGGGATAGAGCAGTAGGCAGCTCGTCGGGCTCATAACCCGAAGGTCACAGGTTCGAGTCCTGTTCCCGCTACTAGAAGCCCAGTAAATACTGGGCTTTTTTATTGGTTGTAGCAAAATTGTAGCGAAAATATCCGTAAACTCATGCTGACTTAACAATCAAGTGCTATCCCTTTATTTCTGAACCAAAACACTCAGTTATATCAAACCAAAACACCCTTTCAACCACTCCACCATCATCCCAAAAATTGTGAATGGTTATCTTGTCATACTTCTTGCCATCAATGTTGATTAGCGACTGCTCAACCTTCTTCCAATAGCCCTCATCCAGCATTGCTGAAATAAATTCATTCTCCACGCTTATAAGCCTATATTTGGCTTCAGAACCAATAACTATCGCTTGGTCTTGTGATTGTCCATTGCCTCCAGATATTGGCAGGAGAACGCCTGTATTGCGATGTATGTATTGTTGTATGTCCATGATATAGTGTGTGTTTGATAATAAATATCTTGGTGGCTGTAAAATGGCATTAAAATTTTGGGTGGAAAAAAATTGGAAAAAAAATTTTGGGATTTTAGGTCTGGAAAATTTTGAACGAACAGCATCATGGTTAGGGTTTATGATAGAAATAGCCCCAAGGGAGGAAGGTGGTAACTATCCAACGGAGGAAGGGAGGGCAAGTAATAATCTTAAAAAAATATTTATTTATTGAAGTATAAACTAATAAAGCTTAACAAAAAATAAGTAGTTTATTTTTATTATCAAATTCAAAATTATAATCGTTTAATAATTTATAATAAAATGAATTAAACTTCATTTTAATTGTTCCTTCAATAAGATTGGTTCTATTTATAGGTGATAAACCTGATGGCCAATTTAATGTCGATTTATACAATTTAAAATTATCAATAAGCCACTTTTTCTCATCAAAATCTGTTTCATTAATTTTAATTAATGCACTTAAGTAATCCTGTTCATCATAATTCATAAAGCACTGAATTTTATTTGATTCTAAATGCAATCTCTCCAAATGGCTTATCTTTCATATACGCACACCTAGTTTTTGAATCATATGATAACCAATCACAATTTGTATTAACTCCATCGAACATTCCTTCAAAAACACAAAAATCAATCCATTTTTGTTCACCATTTAAATTTGACAAGCCTATTAATCCTAGATTTTCCCATTTTTTAATCCGTGAATCTAAAGATGATGAGTTCATTGCTCCATCTCTGAGTAAAAAATCGTCATGCCATAAAACGCCTATTGAAAAGCCACTTGCATTGTCTTCTTTAAACTTTGAAAACCCACCCATATAGACTGAATCAATTTTTGAAATAGGTATTATGAAGTTGATAAATTCGCAATATATAGCCATAAATTAGCATTTTTTAATTCTTATTGATTCATTTAAAGAATTGAAATAATTCTCTATTTCTTTAAATGATGTTAAATCAGATATTTTAATTTCTCCTATATCCTTAATCATTATTTTATCATCAAATTCTAGTTTTATAATAATTATATTGTTTTGAAAATCCGCACTGAAAATTAATTTATGATAATAATACTTTTCAAAAACATCATCTTTATAGTCAACGATGTCGGTTTCAACATTAAAATATGATTTAATGAAGTTTCTATAATTTAAAATACTATCATCAAATTCTAATAAATTAGAATTAAAATTATCTTTAATTTTTTTTAAATAATATTTTAAACACTTAATTTCATTTATTTGGTATCCTCCGTAATATAGATGAGTATATAAGCCATATCTTTCAAAAGGGTTAATATCATTTTCATTATATATAGTTTCAATAACTTCATCTACTCTCAAATCATCTACAAAACATTCAAAATGAATATTAGAAAATTTATATTTCAAATATTCTTTAAAAATATCAAACTTATACATTGAACTATCATATACATCGAACATATTAAAAAATTCCTTTTCAGTAATCTCTTTGTTTGTCCAAGTAATATTTTTAAACTCAATATCAAATTTTCTAATAAAATGATTATTATTATTTAGTTTGTCAAAATTCCATATTTCAATTATTCTGTTATTTAGAGTTATATGGTGAGGGTCTATAAGTGGAGTAAGTTGTGTATAATGAGATTTTTTGTAAATGATTACTAATTTAGTTAATTCTACATTAATTTCTTGAGTATTTAATCCAAAGGTATTGTGATTAAAATTATTAAATCCCATAATGCCATCTATCAAATCCCAATCAATTTCATTCGCAACCAAAAAATCATTAAATTGAAAAATAATGAATCTTTTCATGTAATAATCAAAAGTTAAAATTCCGTCTAATCTGTATTTTTGAGAAGATTCAAAATTTTCATTTCCATATTCATCATATTGTATTAAGTCAGTGTTTCTTGAAATAATTGGTTGGTGTAATTTAATTTTTTCATTATACCTCTCTGTTATGACTTTTACACCAAAATTATTTTCAATTGTTTCACAAATAATTTTAAAATCTTTATCTGAATATAAACTTGATTTATTAATTTTTCTATTATTTCTAATATTTTTAAAACCCTCTTCAAACTTTATTGGAACTTTGTATATCATGTAAATAATTTATTTTTTCTGTGTAATGAGAATTTTTATGAGAATTTTCAACTTTAACAAAATTTTAGTTAACTTTTTGAATTATAGTGAATTTAGTAATCAACTAATATACAAATTAAATATCATATTACCTTTTAGGCAATTATTAATTAATTAAAAAACATCTAACATTTAACTAAATAACTTTCATCAAATTTAATTAATTACAGTAAAACTTATAATTACATTAGTAATTATTTTTGGATATAACAAAATATTTTTAATTGCTTAACGGTCATAATTAAAACTTTAAATTTATAACATATGAAGATTTATTTTTTTTACAGAAATAGGCTATGTTCTGTCAAAAAGTCTGTAGGTGAGGAGAATTTATATTGTTTAAGATACGACAACCTTTAGGTCTAAATCAGTTGTTCCCCCTTCTTTTACTATACAACTTCCCATTCACAAAAACCATTTCAACACCCATTTCCTTTTTAATCCTATCAACTTCCAAACAGGTCAACTTATCAGGATTCTCAACCAAAAAATGATGATGGGTTTTCTCAATCTGATGTGTAATTGTTATTCTTGTTTAATTCATATCCTAGTTCTCGCTAAATTCAAAATCATAATCTTTGTATTTTGGTTTGTCATACATCACTACATTAATTTGTATTTTGTTCTCGGCTTTCATAAAATTTGCCCAGAAAATTTTGCTTAAACCTCCATGGGCGCTGTTTAGAGTTGGTTATGGCATAGGGAGGATGATATGGGTAACGGGGGAAGGCAGGGTATCAATATAAAATGCAAAAGAATACTTAATTTTAATAGTGTATCTACTCTATTATACATCAATTTTAAAAAAAATATCAGATTACGGTTTTCCGCATTTTCTTTTAATTTCGATTTTGTATGTTTACCAATAAAATAAATCAATTCTTACTAAATTAAAACATTAAGCTTACAAAATTTTTGTTATATTTGTAAATTAAACACTGAATATGAAGATATTATTACTTATTCTGCTTTCCCCCTTTTTGTCCGTTCATAGCCAAGAACTCCATCATCAAATGCTATCTTCTCAAGGCGCCAGCAAAGAGCTTTCAAACGGCATGTATGTCAGCCAAACCATCGGGGCCGTCAATCTGTTGGTTAGTTTTGGATTTCAACTATTAATAATGAAAATCCAACTATGAATTTTAACTCTTATAATTAAATTCTATCAATATTAAATATTACCAATTTAAGAAATAACTTTAATATAAGCTATGGTATGTCAGTAAGATGTATAAAAGATTAATTTAAAAACACTATGGATAATTATTTAGACGAACTATTAACGCCGAAAGATTTTGAATTGCATTTCAATGAAATTTTTCAAGTAAGAAATTCATTTATTGTACCAACAAAAGAAATAAGATTAGATAATGTTCACTATAACCCATTTGACCAATTTATAGGTCCTACATTGATTTGTAATGTAAATCTTTTAGAATTAAAAAATAAAATTATAACTGGTACTATTATTAATAACGTTTATACAATTTTAAATTTCAAATAAATCTTCATTATGAAAAAAGTTTTTTTAATATTAAGTTTATTAATTGCTGTTACTTTAAATGCTCAATGTGTTTCCACTTTAGCAGGTTCAACACAAGGTTTTGCCGATGGAACGGGAACTGCTGCAAAGTTTAATAACCCTTATGGTGTAGCCGTAGACGGCATAGGTAATATATATATTGCTGATAGATTAAACCATAAAATAAGAAAAATTACCCCATCAGGCGTTGTAACAACCCTTGCAGGTTCAACACAAGGTTATGCCGATGGAACGGGAACTTCTGCTCAGTTTAATTCACCTTATGCTATAGAGTCAGACACTTCGGGCAATCTATATGTGGCAGATTCAAGTAATTCCAAAATAAGAAAAATTACCCCATCAGGTGTAGTAACCACTTTTGCTACTGGGGTTAGTTTTCCTATTGGGGTTGCAGTTGATGTTTCTGGAAATGTATATGTTGCTTCCAATGGTTCACAAATTATAAAAATAAGCCCCTCAGGTGTGGTAGCCAATTTTGCTGGTTCTTCACAAACAGGATATGCAGATGGAACGGGAACTAATGCAATGTTTAGTGCCCCTAGAGGCATTGCTGTTGATGCTTCAGGTAATGTATATGTTGCTGACCAAAATAATCGTAGAATAAGAAAAATCACTTCTTCTGGTGTGGTTACTACCCTAGCTGGCAGTGGAGCTATCGGTTCAGCAAACGGAACAGGAACCGAAGCTCAATTTGCTGCCCCTCAAGATGTTACAGTTGATGCTACAGGCAATGTATATGTAGCAGATGGTACTGGTGACAAGATTAGACAAATCACAACATCAGGCGTGGTATCAACCATTGCGGGATTTAACAATGCATATGCCGATGGCAACGGAGCTGATGCTAGATTTAATTTCCCGAGTGGAGTTGGAATTGACGCCGAAGGTACTTTATATGTTGCAGATTTAAACAATAATAAAGTTAGAAAAGTTTATACTAATTTAACTGCAAGCATAAGTTATTTGGGTAGCCCAAACTTTTGTAGTTCTTTGACAACTCCTCAACCTGTTACATTAACTGGAACTGGTACATATACTGGCGGTACTTTTAGTTCAACAACTGGATTGTCTTTAAATTCTTCAACAGGTGCGATTACGCCTAGTACTTCTACAGCAGGCACTTATACAATTACTTATACAACTTCTACAAGTAGTGGCTGTGCATATACCTCAACTACTCAAGTAACTATAACAGCTATACCGACAGTTACAATTAACTATTCAGGTAGTCCTTTTTGTAAATCATTAACATCTGGTCAGCCTGTTACACGAAATGGTACTGGAGCATTTACTGGCGGTATTTACAGTTCATCAACTGGTTTGACTATAAATAGTTCAACTGGAGCAATTACTCCTAGTACATCTACCCCAGGAACATATACTGTTTCTTATTCAACTCCTGCCAGTGGTGGATGTTCTGCTGTAATTGCATCAACTCAAATTACCATTACTGCTTTGTCCACAGCTAGTATTAACTATGCTGGTAGTCCTTTCTGTAAATCAATAACAACGCCTCAATCTGTTACATTAACGGGAACAGGAACATATACTGGTGGTACATTTAGTTCTAGTTCTGGACTAATAATCAACTCAACAACGGGTGCAATAACACCTAGCACATCAACTGCGGGTAACTACACCATAACTTATACTATACCAACAAGTGGTGGATGTGCTGCTGTAACTGCAACAACTCAAATTGTTATTCTCTCTGTGCCAGCAGTAAGTATCTCTGCAGATGGAACTATAGCAACAAGTATCTCTATAAATAATGGTAATGCCGTTCAATTGCAACTAAATGGCTCTTTTGGTTCAAACCCAAATATTCAATGGACACCCTCAACTTCAATAAGTTCTGCTTCGATTTCAAATCCAGTGGCATACCCAAATACAACCACAACATACACTGCAAGTTTTACCAATAATAATGGTTGTCAACAAAGTGCATCAATTATTGTAAATGTTAATCCTATTCCATCTATTGGAAACATAAGTCTCACATCTTCAAATACAACAATTGGTCTATTTGATGGTAATATTACGGTTGATGTTCAATTATCTAATGTTACTAATTTATATAGTTTATATATGAAGTTAAAAAGTAATGCTGCAGTGAATCAATATTTAGATTATGACGGTTATACTGCTGGTACTTTGTTAGGCTCAGGAGCTAGTGTAATTTCTACTCCCCCGACAGTAACTAATAGCGTTGCTGATTTTGGAATTTCAAAAGTTGGAGCAGCATCAGGTTTCAATGGTAATGGTTTATTTTATACTTTACGTTTCAAACCTAAAAATATTACAATTCCAGATGGTACTGTTTTTTGCTTTTATTTAGATGATATAAATGCCTATAACGCATCAGGTGTAACATGTGGTTTGAATAATCAGGGTCAAATCTGTTACACTTATACTTATCAAGTAAATGTATGGCCTGGTGATTTGAATAAATCAAATAATGTTTCTACAGCTGATTTATTACCGATTGGTTACTTCTATAATTCAACAGGACCAGCAAGACCAAACGCAACAATTCAATGGAACGCTCAACCCGCAACTCTTTGGGGTTATAATAATAGTACTCCAAATGGAGACGCATTTAAAGTTTTTGCAGATTCTAATGGTGATGGTATAATAAACAATGCTGACCAAGCAGCTATTGGATTTAATATGAACCAAGTACATGCTAGACAAGCCAATTTTAATTCAACTAACATAAAGGGACGAGTTATTCAAAGTGTTCAATCAGTAGGGAATTTAACAGTAACACCAAATACAACAATAATCAATGGAGCTACTTTACCTCAATCTGTAACTTTTACTGTAGGTCTCAACAATTCAGGAGGTTTAAGCGCTTTATATGGTATATCTGTTAATTTAATGTTTGATGAAACTGTATTTGATTTAAACACAGCAACTGTGAATTATTCGGGTTCTATTTTTGGAAATACTGGTTCTGATTGTTTGGTTTTAAATTTTGCATCCTCTTCAATGATAAGTGTTGGAATGACTAGATATGCCAATACTGCAATAGTAGGAGAAGGATTATTATTCACAGTGACATTACTAACCAAATCATCATTGCCAATTCTAGCTCAAACACAAGTAAACGCCATAGTTGAAGCGGCCAATAATCAATCTGGTGATGCATTAACAATTCAGGATGCTAACACAGCAAATTTGACAATTATAAATAATTTAGGAATTAGCGATATAGAAGCAGGAAAATTTAAATTATATCCAAATCCAGTCAAAGACAACTTAAATATAGAATCCACGACTATTATTAAGCTAATTACTATATATAATAATTTAGGCCAAGTGTTAAATTCAATTCCACAAAACTCTAATCAAGTAATTATTGATTTATCCTATTTATCAACTAACAATTATTTTATCAAGATAGAGTCAGATAATAAAAAAGAAGTATTTAAAATTATAAAAGAATAAATTTAGTTAAATTTGATAAAGCGTTATTCATTATTGGGTAACGCTTTTTATTTATGCAACCTTCCTTTAACAAACACCATCTCAACACCCATTTCCCTTAAATCCTATCAACTTCCAAACAGTTCAACTTATCAGGATTCACAACCATAAAGTGATGCTGGGTTTTCTCAATTTGATGCGTGATGGTTATTCTTGTCTTTTTCATATCCTAGTTTTCGCTAAATTCAAAATCATAATCTCGCAACTTCCTACCCCTATACTTTTTGCAATTCGTTCACCTTGCTTTGATTTACCCACTCGTTATACAGCGTAAGTCCTAAAAAAAATTGCAACACAATTAACGCTCCCAAAAGCGTATAATGTATTATTTTTCTATTTTTAGCCGTGATAAAATCCTTTCGGGAAAAGTCTAAAAACTTCCGAATCTTTTCTTGATATGCTGACATTGTATTACCCCAAATTTACAAGTCCAATTACTACTTTATTGATGAGACAAAACCCCTTTTGCACTCCACAGAATAACGATTCAAAAGTAAAGAGAATGCTACAAAGTTGAGTAGAACAAACCGTATTATTTTTGTCGAATTTGTTCTACATTTCAATTGAAGTCATCACTTTTTTTTCGCTTTTTCTTTTTCCTTTTCCAACTTTTTGAAATAACCCCGCAAAAGGAAATTGTGTTTTAATGCCTCCAAATCTTCATTCAATTTGATACTGGCTTTGTTTAAATTGGTCATGGTTGAATCGATTTGTTGTACTAATTTCGGGTCATTAGACAAGTAATTGATTGCCCCTTTGCCCTCTTTTAAATTTGTGATGGTGCTGTTTAGGTTGGTAATGACCTTTTCCATTTCCTGACCTGATTGGTCTAAGCGATGAACTATCCTTTTAATGTTCCCTGCAACGGCTGTGTCTTTTAATACCCCAATTACATTGTTACGGTCATCTAGAGAGACGATCATTTTATTGAGATTTTTTACTGATTCTGAAGTTCCTTTAGTTGTTATTTTTAAATAATGCATGGTTTGTCGCAATTCATTGGCCATTACAGTATCATTGATTAATAGTCCGACTGTACCTTTTCCTTGTGTAATTTCTTTGGTAATTTTAAGCAAATCTGCAGTAAGCAAAGCCGCATTTTCGTTTGTTACATTAAGGGTTTCCAAAATATCATCGGTTCTTATACGGCTGTAAGTGCTAATTTCATCATTGAATTGAACAGGAAGTGCCTCACCTTTGCCGGGAATAATGTTGATGATCATATTACCAACTAATCCATCAGAAGTAATTGTTGCAATGGCATTCTTTTTTATGTGTGATACTATTTTATCTTCTATCACCATAGTCACCCGAATCATGGTATCGTTAATCATCTGAATTTCTCGTACTGTACCGGCATTGATTCCGGAATACCGAACATTATTCCCGATTTGAAGACCATTCACATTATTGAAAACAGCATTAATTTGGGTGGTTTTTCCAAACATACTTTGTTTGTTTCCGATAAAGTAAATTGCTGTAATAAATAAGGCTAATCCCACAATTACAAATAGTCCGAGTTGTATTTTTTGATTGGTTGTTTTTTCCATATTCCAATAATTTATTTAAAGAAAGCCGATACTTTTTCGTCTTTCATGGCGGTCAATTCCTTAAAGGTTCCTTCGGCATAATTTATACCATCAACTAATAAAATCATGCGGTTAGAAATTACTCTGGCACAGTCAACATCATGTGTAATGATGATAGATGATGTTTTGTACTGTTTCTGAATCGAATTCATTAAAAGAATGATTTCTTTTGCAGTGATAGGATCCAATCCGGTAGTAGGCTCGTCGTACAAAATAATTTTAGGCTGTAAAATTAACGTCCTTGCCAAGGCCACCCTACGTTTCATTCCTCCCGATAGTTCGCCGGGCATTAAATCAATGGCGTGGGCTAAACCTACATTTTCCAGAGCTTTGATGACCATTGGAGTAGTATCTTCAATGATACCAAACTTTTTGGTATGTCGCCGCAACGGAAATTCTAAATTTTCCCGCACAGACATGGAATCGTATAGAGCACTTCCTTGAAACAAGAAGCCAATCTCTGTACGAAGTTCATCTAACGCTTCATGAGATAAAGAACTGATTTCATTTCCCATGATGGAAATAGTGCCACTATCAGGTTCTTCTAATCCTATCAAACATTTTATCATAACTGATTTTCCCGAACCTGATTTACCCATGACAACAAGGTTTTCCCCTTCGTATAAGTTTAAATTAAATCCGTTTAAAACGGTATTCGTCCCATAGGATTTATAGAGGTCCTTGATTTCAACGACGGGTATGTTTTTATTGGCTTCCATAACTTATAAATCGAAAAAAATATCCGTTAGAAATACGGCTATAAAATCAATAATAAAAAGCAACATTGACGTATACACCACCGCAGAATTGGCTGCTAACCCTACCCCTACCGTTCCTTTTTTGCAATTGTATCCTTTAAAGCAACCCACTAAGCCAATGGCAAAACCAAAAAAGAACGACTTAATGGTCGCCGGAATAAGATCACCAAATTCTAAATGCTTAAATACTTCATTAAAATATAACAAAAAAGAAACCCCTCCTTTGATATTTTCAACCAAAAAAGAACCGTAAATTGCAATGGCGTCTCCAAAAAAAATTAAAATGGGTAACATGATCGTAGTGGCCAAAATTCGGGTAACCACTAAATATTTAAACGGATTAGTACCCGACACTTCCATGGCATCAATTTGTTCAGTTACCCGCATTGAGCCGAGTTCTGCACCAATCCCTGAACCAATTTTACCCGCACAAATCAGAGCGGTAATAATGGGCCCTATTTCACGAATAATCGATATCCCAACCATAGAAGGAATCCAAGAAACAGCACCAAATTGTTGTAAAGTCGGACGCGATTGAAGCGTAAAAACCAACCCTATGATGAAGCCCGTAACACCTACCAACAATAATGATTGATTACCCATGTTGTAGCATTGCCGCAAAAACTCTTTCCATTCAAAAGGACGTTTAAAGGTTTCTCTAAAAAAACGTCCGGTAAAATAGGCTAACTCTCCGGTTTCTTCCAGAAAAACAGTAAAGGATTGTTGCAGTTTTTTAATCACAATGATTACGAATTAAAAGTTGACCTATCTTAGGCTTATCAAAGTTAACTCATTTTATTCATTTATAAACTGCTATTTATCATAATCCTATACGAACTAAATATAAAACAACACTTTTGATGTTCATTTTACAAAGAAGCTCTAACAATGAGTTGACTTTTGTTTTCGATTTGCTTTTTTTGGTTGGCAAAAATCATTTCTATCAAACAAGTTCCCATTGCTTTAAAATCGGTTGAAATAGTGGTAATACCATTTTCAACCACTTTTTTTAAAGGGGTATCATTATACGAAATAATTCCATATTCTACTCCCAGTTTGAATCCTTGTTTTTTGGCTTGTTCAATCACCTTAACCAAATGACGGTCGTTAGGAATGATATAAACATCCCCTTTTTGAATCATACAATTATCAAAATCGGGTAGCACTTCCTGTTGAAAAGAAAATTGATGACAAAATTGTAAAAATCCATCTACCATTCCCAGCGGTTCTTTGAATCCTGGGAAAATCAATATTAACTTTGCATACTTATTCAAATGTTCTTTTGCTTCAACCAAGGCTTGGAACATATCATTAATAAAGTTTTGATATACAGCAGGATAATCACTTAATTCCGCATTAGTTTGATCTAAAATGTATACATCATTTGAAGGTAATGTTTTAATCAAACCGGCCGCTTCAGCCAAATTGGTGGGCATGATGATGTATTTAGAATAGTTGCCATTGCTTTCGTTAATTAATTTTTGAAACATACTTATATTAAAGTGGTGAAAGAAAATGTCAATCTGAGCCCGATTATCAACCGCCTCTAAAATAGACGTATATAAATCTTCTTTAAATGCATTTAATTCATCAAACAAGACAAAAAATCGTTGTTCGAAACTAAATTCAACACTTTTCACAAAATACCCTTTTCCCAATATAGCAAAAATGATTCCTCGTTTTTTCAATTCGTCATAGGCCAATAAAACCGTATCACGCGAAAGCGAAAATTCTAAACTGACTTTGTTTACTGATGGTAATCGATCTCCTTTTACAAGACGCTTTTCTGCAATTGCCAATTCAACTGATTGCACGATTTGCTTGTATTTTGGTAAACCCGATTGATTGTCCACTTGAATGATCTTCATAACAAAATTTTAAAAACCGGTGGGAAGATACATAAAAACCGGTAGGTACCGGTATGGATAAAAAAATATATTTTTTACATTTGATGAAAGATTCATAAAAAAATGTCTGAAAAAAAACATATTTCTTCTTTTATGACCACTGAAACAACTAAATCATTCGGTTTTTTATCCAGTGGAGAAGAAGTTTTCCTGCATACGCTTACTAATAAAAACGGCATGGAATTGACTGTAATGGACTATGGAGCTACCATTGTTTCGTTAAAAGTTCCCAATGCCAACCGACAACTTGTAGATGTTGTTTTGGGATTTGATCAACCGGGAGACTATTTGGCCTCTTATCAATTGCCGAGTGCTCCTTATTTTGGTTGCGTAGTTGGTCGTTTTGCAGGAAGAATAAAACATGCTTCTTTTGACCTCAACGGAAAACCGATTTCTCTGAACAAAAATCATGGCATCCATCATTTACATGGTGGGAATAAAGGATTTGGTCAACAACTTTGGACGGTAAAAAAAATAGAAAAGGGCGATTCTCCTTCCATTACTTTGGAATATGCTTCACCCAATGGTGAAGAACAATTTCCGGGTGTTTTGATTACGGAGGTTACCTACATATTAACGGAATCCAATTCATTAATCATAAAATTTAACGCTTACAGCACTGAGGATACGATTGTAAATCTCACTCAACATACTTATTTCAATTTAGATGGTCATTCCGGCTCAATCGAACATCAGAAGTTATTTGTAAATTCAACAAAAATATTGGAAATTGACGATGAATGCCTTCCAACCGGTTTGTTTAAGAATGTATCCAATTGTTCTTTTGACTTTACGGAAGAAAAAAAATGTCCACATTCCATTGATAATACTTTTGTACTACAAGAAAAAAACAGAATTGCAGCTTCGCTTTACAGTCCGAAAAATCAATTGAAAATGAGTGTTTTTACTAATCAACCGGCTGTACATATTTATGTTGGTGGAAATTGTTTTGATCAACTTCCCGGTAAAGAAGAGGCTGCATACCACACAAAAAGTGGTATTTGTTTTGAAACACAACATTTTCCTGACAGTCCAAATCATGCTCATTTCCCTTCAACACTTTTAAAAAAAGGAGAGCAATATGAGCATCAAACCTTGTTTGTATTTGAAACTATTTAACTATTATGCTATGAAAAAAATAATCTTACTACTGCCTTTTTTGTTTTTTATGTTGAATTGTTCTGATGATTCTACCTCAACCAATGATGATGACGGCCCGATAGTTCCTGTTGATACCTACATTCGTGCTGCTGATATGTCCTTTTTGCCTCTAATTGAAAGTGAAGGAACTGTTTATTTTAATGCTAACAACCAACCGGAGAATGCCTTAACAACGCTAAAAAATGCAGGTTGCAATACCATTCGTATTCGTTTGTGGAAAAACCCAGTAGATGGTCAATCCGGATTTACGCAAGTAAAAGCTTTTGCACAACGCGTGAAGCAAGCCGGTATGAAAGTCTGGTTGACTGTTCATTATTCTGATACTTGGGCCGACCCCGGGCAACAAGCTACCCCGGAGACTTGGAGTGGATTATCATTTGCCAATTTAAAAAATGAAATGGTAGCTTATACCGAAACCATTATGACCGAAATACAACCGGAAATTATTCAAATTGGCAATGAAATCAACAGTGGATTTTTGTGGCCACAAGGTCATTTGATTAATAATGAATCGCAATGTTTGGAATTACTTTCTGCCGCCAGTACCGCTATAAGAGCAAAATCACAATCCACAAAAATCATGCTTCATTATGCCGGAATTGGTTCCGGTGCATCTTGGTTTTTTAATAAAATGAATCCTGTAAATTATGATTATATAGGACTATCCTACTATCCTATTTGGCATGGAAAAAACCTGTCTGAATTAACTTCTACTATTAATTCTTTAGGACAAACGCACAATAAAAAAGTAATCGTAGCCGAAACAGCATATCCATTTACATTGGGATGGGAAGATTGGACCAATAACATTATGGGGTTAGAAAATCAATTAATACCAGCTTATCCGGCCACTCCTGAAGGACAAAAAAATTATTTATTAGCTATAAAAAACATCGTAGAACAATCTGAATACGGTTTAGGTTTTGCGTATTGGGGAAGTGAATGGATAGCCTTTCGAGGAAATCAATCAACCAATGGTTCTTCATGGGAAAATCAAGCTCTTTGGGATTTTGAAAATAAAGCATTACCGGTAATGAGCGTATTTAATCAAAGTGAATAATGAGAAAAACAACTTTACATTTTATTTTCGGAATCGTACTTTGCCTTCCCGTTTTTTCACAAGAATTTGCCAAAGGTGCCGATGTAAGTTGGCTACCACAAATGGAAGCCACCGGTTATCAATTTTATGATACCGACGGTACCAAAAAAGATGCCCTACAATTATTGAAAGACCGCGGAATGAACACCGTTCGTTTGCGTGTTTTTGTGAATCCGTCCGATGACCCTCGGAGTGGTCATTGCAGCAAAGAGGAAACGGTTACTTTTGCTTTGAGAGCACAAAAGATGGGGTTTCGCATCATGATTGATTTTCATTACAGTGACTCTTGGGCTGATCCCGGTAAACAAAACAAACCGGCAGCTTGGAAAGACCTTCCGATCAATCAACTAGCACAAGCCCTTTACGACCATACCTTTGACGTGATGACTGCTCTGCAAAAAGCCAACGTAAAAACGGAATGGGTGCAAATTGGCAATGAAATTCCGGGTGGTATGTTGTGGCCGGATGGAAGCACATCGAATTGGAAACAATTGGGCATTTTGTTAAACAAAGGCTATGATGCCGTAAAAGCCGTTGACCAATCCATCAAAGTCATTGTGCATTTGGACGAAGGGGATAACATTGAAAAATACAGAACTTTTTATGACAATGCTACGGCTCAAAACGTTCGTTATGATGTAATTGGACTTTCGTATTATCCGTTTTGGGTAAAGAAAGATTACACGGAAACCATTGCCAACTTAGAATTCAACCTCAACGATTTGGTCAAACGTTACAACAAAGAAGTTATGGTAGTAGAAGTGGGTGGCGAATATGACAAAGTAGAAAACACCAAAGCTTTATTGGAAGCCACCATCAAAGCGGTAAGAAATGTACCCAACCAAAAAGGGTTAGGCGTTTTATATTGGGAACCACAAGGCGAAAAAAGTTGGAGCGGTTACAGCTTGAGTGCTTGGCTTGCTGATGGAAAACCCTCACCGGCTTTGGATGCGTTTAAAGAGTAATAAACTCTTTTTTAGCCACGATTTAGACGAATGGCACGAATTTTAAAAATAAGAAAATTAGAATTTGTGTTATAAAAAATAAACAAATGAAACAGTACATTTTACTTGGATTTATAGCTTTACTTCTCTTTTCCTGTAGCAAAGAAGTGACCGACTATACTCGCACCAAAACCAATTTTGGTTCCGATTGGAAGTTTACCAAAGATTCGACTTCGTTGAATTGGGAAAAAATTACCATTCCTCACACGGCACAAATCGAACCATTGGTAGTGAACAACCAATGGCAAGGCAATTGCTGGTACCAAAAGAAATTCGATGTAGAAAGAGTAGAAAACGAAAAAGTATTTCTCTATTTTGAAGGTGTCATGCATGAAGCTTGGGTTTGGATCAATGGAAAATTGGTCACCCATCACCAAGGCGGCTACTTACCATTCACCGTAGATGCAACGGATTGGGTGAAAGAAAAGAACAATACCATCATTGTGAAAGTCAATAACGAAGACAATCCGCAAATCCCACCCGGAAAAACCTTAAAAACACTGGATTTCAATTACTATGGTGGAATTTATCGGAATGTGTATCTACTAAAAACCAACGCCGTTTATATTACGGATGCTGTTCATGCGAATCAAACCAATGGGGGTGGTATTTTAGTTCACTTTGATGAAATTTCGAAAGAAAAAGCCAAAGGAATTGTAAAAGTTCACGTAAAAAATGAAAGTGATACCCCAAAAAATATCAAATTGGATATTACATTTTCAAACCAAAACAATACAACCACATTTACTTCAAAAGAAGTATTAATTGGTTCGAAAGCAGATGCATACATATTGGAAACAATTGAAATTTTGAATCCAGAACTTTGGGGAATTGAACAACCGAATTTGTATGATGTGGAAGTCAAAGTGCTATCAGAAAACAGCCTATTGGATAATCAAACCCTCAAAACCGGTATCCGAAAAGCAGAATTAAAAGCAGATGGTTTCTATTTGAATGATCAAAAAGTATTCATCAACGGAACCAATCGCCATCAAGAGTATCCTTATATTGGTTATGCACTCTCAGATGAAGCTAATTACCGTGATGCCGTAAAAATTAAAAATGCCGGATTTGATTTTGTTCGCTTGTCACATTATCCACAAACAGAAGCATTTTTAAAGGCTTGTGACGAAGTAGGTTTATTGGTGATGAATTGTATTTCGGGCTGGCAATTTGTAGGTGATGAAAAATTCATCGAAAACTCTTACCAAGAAATTCGTGACTTTTCAAGAAGAGACAGAAATCATCCCAGCATTATTTTTTGGGAAGTATCGCTAAACGAAAGCGACATCAAAGAACCCTACATGCAAAAAGCCAATCAAATTTTAAAAGCTGAATTGCCTTACGCACACATTTACACCGCCGGTTGGATAGATAATCCAAATTATGATATTTATATCCCTGCCCGTCAGCACGGCAAAGCTCCTGACTATTGGAATAACTACGAAAAAGGAAACCGAAAAATTTTCATTGCCGAATATGGTGATTGGGAATACTATGCTCAAAATGCCGGTTTTAATCAAACCGCTTATGCTAATTTGAAAGAGGAAGAACGCACGAGCAGACAATTGCGTGGTTTTGGTGAAAAACGTTTATTGCAACAAGCGTTCAATTATCAGGAAGCATTCAATTCCAACTTAAAAGGAAAACACACCATCGGTCAAGCCAATTGGTTAATGTTTGATTACAACCGCGGTTATGCCGATGATATTGAAAGTTCGGGCATCAGTGATATTTTCAGAATACCTAAATTTGCTCATTATTTTTATCAAAGTCAACGTTCGCCTAGTGTAAAACTTTCTGAAAAACTAGTTTCCGGTCCGATGGTTTACATTGCCAATTATTGGAATGAAAAATCGAGTTTAGACGTGACCGTTTTTAGTAATTGTGATGAAGTGGCCTTGTATCTAAATGAGGAATTGATTGCAAAACGAAAACCTTTACGAAACGGCTTTTCTGAACAATTGCCACATCCCCCTTTTGTATTTACACTGCCTTCTTTTCAAAAAGGCTATTTACGTGCAGAAGGATTTATTAAAGGTAAAAAAGTTTCAGAACAGATAGTCAAATCAGCGGAACAAGCTAGTTCCATCCACTTACATTTTGATGAATCAACTGTAAAAATTAACCCGGATTATCCCGATGTTGTTTTTGTCTATGCGTCAGTGGTGGATGCAAATGGAACTATTGTTTCCGATGCAACTCCTTTAGTTGAATTTTCCCTTGAGGGTGAAAATGCAACGTTAATTGGCCAAAATCCGATTGCAGCAGAAGCGGGTATTGCGACGATTTTAGTTCGCACCAAAAACCTGAAAAAACCTATTAAAATCAAAGCGAAATCAACCAACTTAAAAGAAGCCACATTGGAAATAAAATAAAATGAAGAAAAAATTAATAGCCACCACTTCGGAACATTTTAAATCCGTTTTCCAACACAAACCGGAAGCTGTTTTTCTTTCACCGGGGAGAATAAATATCATTGGTGAACATGTGGATTACAACGATGGATTTGTATTACCGGCTGCCATCAATAAATACATTTGCTTTGCCGTTTCCGTTTCCGAAACGGATGAATGTACGCTAGTAGCCAAAGATTTAAATGAAACCTATCGGTTCAATTGGCGAGACGAAATACAACCCGTAGATAAAATGTGGGTCAACTATATGTTAGGCGTTTTACATCAACTTAAAGAACGTAACTTTTCTTTAAAAGGAATTAACATAGTATTTAGCAGCACCATTCCTATGGGAGCAGGGCTTTCCTCTTCGGCGGCTTTAGAATGTGGATTTGGGTATGTGTTGAATAAATTGTTCCATTTGGGTTTATCCCGTGAAGAAATTGCCTTGATTGGTCAACAAGCGGAACACACTTTTGTGGGGGTGAAATGTGGAATCATGGACCAATTTGCCAGCGTGTTTGGCAAAAAAAACAAAGTCATCAAATTGGATTGCACCACTTTAGAACACGAGTATCATGCTGCTGATTTTAAAAACTACTCTTTACTTTTAATCGACAGTAATGTAAAACACACGCACTTGACATCCGGCTACAACACCCGAAGAGAAGAGGTTGAAGCAGGATTAGCGATAATACAGCATCGATTTCCCAGTGTCAAAACATTCAGAGATTGTGTTGAAGAACAATTGATTGAACTACAAGAAGAACTAGGTGAAACCTTATTCAAACGCTGTCATTTTGTGGTGAATGAAATCCGAAGAGTGAATGAAGCGGTTTATGCTCTGGACCGAAATAATTTTGAAGCTCTCGGCAAGTTAATGTTTGAAACCCACGAAGGCTTGTCAAAAGAATATGCCGTAAGTTGTGAAGAAGTAGATTTTTTAGTGGATTTTGTCAAAAACGAAAAACAAGTCATTGGTTCACGTATGATGGGAGGTGGTTTTGGCGGTTGCTCAATTAACTTGGTGGAAAAAGGAAGTGAAAAAGCTCTTTTTGAATCAATTTCGAAAGCTTACCGGGAGCAATTTGGAATTACTTTATCGTATTACAAAGTAAAAATTGCCAAAGGCACTTCAAAAGTTAAAAAGAAAATAAAAAATTAATGCAAAACGAGTTAGGATAAATTTTCAAATCAGAAAATTAAACCTGATAGATTTAATAATAATTATCTTGTTTAAACCGACAGGTTTTTGAAACCTGTCAGGTTTAACGTCAATCAAAAATAAACGAGGTTTCTCGAAAATAAAATATGCAACAATTCAACACTAACGAACATCCGCACCGCCGTTATAATCCGTTACTAGATGAATGGATTTTGGTTTCTCCCCATCGTACCAAACGGCCGTGGCAAGGGCAAAAGGAGAGTAATTCCACCGAACCGCTTCCCGAATATGACCCTACCTGTTATTTGTGCCCGGGTAACGAACGTTCAAACGGTACAAAAAATCCCAAGTACACGGATTGTTATGTGTTTGAAAATGACTTTTCGGCTTTACTAAATGAAGAAGTGGAGTTAAATAGTCTTACTTCCTCTCCCCTTTTTAAACTCAAACCGGAACGAGGAATCAATAAAGTGGTATGTTTTTCACCTAAACATCATTTGACTTTACCGGAAATGGAAATAAGTGATATTGAAAAAGTCATTCAAACGTGGGCAGCACAATATATTGAATTGGGCAATCATGATTTTATCAATTACGTTCAGATTTTTGAAAACAAAGGAGCGGTAATGGGTTGTAGCAATCCACATCCACACGGACAAATTTGGGCTCAATCTTCGTTGCCGACTCAGGTGGAAAAAACACAAAAAAACCTTCAAAAATATTTTGAACAACATAAAGTAAGTCTTCTAAAGGCTTATTTGGATGAAGAATTGAAATCCAAAGAACGACTAGTATATGAAAATGAACATTTTGCTGTAGTGGTTCCATTTTGGGCCACATGGCCGTATGAAACCATGATTATTAGTAAACGCCATTTTGGGACTATTATCGCTATGAGCAAAGAAGAAACCTTAGCTTTTGCGGATAGTATCAAAATGATTACAGTGAAATACGACAATCTGTTTGAAACCTCTTTTCCCTACTCTTCCGGCATCCATCAAGCACCCACAGATCGTTTGGCTCATCCGGAGTGGCATTTTCACATGCATTTTTATCCTCCGTTACTAAGAAGTGCAACCGTAAAAAAATTCATGGTTGGTTATGAAATGTTGGGAGAAGCCCAACGTGACATTTCACCGGAAAAGAGTGCGGCCATTTTAAGAGACTTACCTACCTTGCATTATAAATTGAAAAACTAATCTAACCAAGACTTTATGAAAAACGGATTTGAACTTATTGATTATATTGTATTTACAGGCTATGCTCTACTGATTTTAGGTGTTGGCTTATGGATGTCACGCACCAAAAAAGGGGAACAAAAAAATGCAGAAGATTATTTTTTAGCCAGTAAATCCTTGCCTTGGTGGGCCATTGGTACTTCTTTAATTGCCGCCAATATTTCAGCTGAACAATTCATAGGAATGTCCGGTTCCGGTTTTGCGGTAGGTTTGGCGATATCCTCTTATGAATGGATGGCTGCCATTACGTTAATCATCGTTGGAAAATATTTTCTACCTATTTTTATTGAAAAAGGAATCTACACCATTCCGGAATTTGTTGAAAAGCGATTTTCCACCAACTTAAAGACCATATTAGCAGTCTTTTGGGTAGGATTGTATGTTTTTGTCAATATAACCTCGGTACTTTATTTGGGAGCTTTAGCGATGAATACCATTATGGGGGTTGATATGATGTGGGCAATAATCGGTTTATCTTTATTTGCTGCCGCTTATTCTATTTATGGTGGGTTAGCGTCAATTGCATGGACGGATGCTATACAAGTGGTTTTCTTATTATTTGGTGGATTGGCTACCACTTATTTGGCCTTAAATACGGTATCAGACGGACAAGGTCTTATGGAAGGTTTAGGTATTATTTATGAGAAAGCCCCAGAAAAGTTTTCTATGATATTGGATGAGTCTAATCCTGAATATATGAATCTACCAGGTATTGGTGTTTTACTTGGCGGAATGTGGGTTGCCAATTTATATTATTGGGGATTCAATCAATACATTATTCAACGTGCATTGGCAGCTAAGTCTCTAAAAGAAGCTCAAAAGGGTATTTTATTGGCTGCATTTTTAAAATTATTAATTCCGTTTATTGTAGTTGTTCCCGGAATTGCCGCATATGTGATTGTTAATGACCCGGAAATGTTATCTCGTTTAGGGGCTGAAGGGTTACTAAACATTCCGAGTGATGGAGCGGCAGACAAAGCCTATCCTTGGTTGATTCAATTTTTACCGGCAGGATTAAAAGGATTAGCATTTGTTGCTTTGACGGCAGCAATTGTTTCTTCTTTGGCTTCGATGTTAAACTCTACTTCTACCATTTTTACCATGGATATTTATAAACAATATATCGATAAAAATGCGGATGACCACAAAACAGTAACGGTTGGTAGAATTACCTCTGCTGTAGCATTACTCATTGGAGCAATTGTGGCACCGCTTTTGGGCGGAATCAATCAGGCATTTCAATTTATACAAGAATATACGGGAGTGGTGAGTCCGGGTATATTAGCCATTTTTATTTTAGGATTATTTTGGAAAAAAACTACCAACAAAGCGGCCATTTGGGGAGCATTATTATCCATACCGATTGCCATGTTTTTCAAAGTGGGACCGAAAGGTTGGGCATCAGGAGGTTCTTTCGAAGGCTTATTCCCTAATTTACCATTTTTAGACCAAATGGGTTATACAACATTGCTTACAATGGGAATAATTGCTGCCATTAGTTGGACACAAAACAAAGGTGCAGATGATGAAAAAGGTTTTGCTATCCAAAAAGAAACCTTTTCAACCGGTACTTCTTTCACGATTAGTGCTTTTGCAGTGATGATTGTGTTGGCGTTTTTATATGCTTTCTTTTGGTAGTTTTCAATTGTCACATCGCTCTAATAGAACACGGATCCCGATTGCTATCGGGAAGGATTAAGTGGATTAACTGTAATTTCATTCGCTTTGCGAAAATAGATTTACACGGATTACATTATGATTATCAATCTCTATTGAAGAATTAATCTTCCAATGCATCTTGCTTACTTGAAAGTTAGATTTTAATTGTCGAATTGACATATTGTCCAATTGACACATTTTCAAATTGACACATAAAAAAAAACTTGTCGATTGGGGCGGCAAGTTTTTTGTTGGGGTTGGTATTTGTATTGGAAATTAATCCGGAGTACCTACTACTCCAGTATTGTCAGTAAGCAACGGTAAACGAACCGCTACTCCTTTATCGTTTAACATAGTCATTTGGAAAGTATCCTTTTTAGCTAAAGCATACGATATTAATCCATTAAATTGGTTGTATGAAATATTTAATTCATTCAAATTTTTCAATTTTTCTAATTCAAAAGGCACTTGCCCAATAAAATTATTTTCAAATAAACTTAAGTTTTGTAAAGAAGTTAAATTTTCAACTTCATACGATAATTTACCTGTAAAATTATTACTGTTTAACATCAACACTTTTAAACTTTTGAGTGTGTATAATGTTGATGGTAATTCACCTGATAATTGATTGTTAAATAAAGATAAATTTTCTAAATTAGATAATTTACCAATTTCTTTTGGTAATGTTCCGGTTAGCGAATTCATATACAATTCAAGAACTTTTAATGATTTAGCATTGCAAAGCGAAACAGGAATTGCACCATTTAATCGGTTAAAAGAAATGTTTAATGTATGTAACATTTGTAAGTCACCTAAAGAAGAAGGAATGTTTCCTGTTAATTCGTTTTTGAACAAATCAATTATTTCGATTGATTTTAATTGTCCAAATTCTGAAGGAAGCGTTCCTTTTAAATTATTGTTGGGAAGGGAAAGACCTACTACTTTATCATTTTTAATTTGAACACCATACCATTTAGTAGGTGAAGTAGTGAGATCCCACTTTATTTTCCATTGGTTTCCGTTTGTTGAAGAATGGAATTTTACCAAAGCTGATTTTTCTGCTGATGAAATTTCAGCATATGAAAAAACTGACACCAAGCAAAGTAATAAGGAGTAAGTAAAAGTTTTCATGTTTATTAAATTTGGGGTTTGATGGAGTAAATATAATACAACAAACCGATAATAAGCAAATAAAATCGACAAAATGCAATATTTTATATTGTAATTAGTCTTATTCTTACACGTATAAGTTTATATAACATGAATCAAAATGCATTTTGCTTTGTAAATAGCATGTGACAAAAACCAAATTCTTATGTAAAATTGTTATATTTCTAAATTAAATGTTAAATAAAAATTAACCTAAAAAGCCACCAATTTTTAATACCCTAAATTTGTAAATCAAAACAACGATTTACTAGTCTTACAAATGAAATTAAAAAATATTCTATTATTCATATTTATAGGCGGTCTACTTGCATTGGTTATCTATCGAATTTTAAGCAATAAAGAACTAAGTGAAAAAAACAATCCAATGATGGGTGGGCCAAAACCACCTGTTAAAGTTCAAGCAATAATTTTAAAATCTCAAGTTTTTGCCAACGATTTACAAGTTTCCGGGACGATTGATGCCAATGAACAAGTTGAATTAAAAAGTGAAGTTTCGGGTGTAATTCAATCCATCAATTTTACTGAAGGAGGATATGTTTCTAAAGGACAAATATTGATTAAAGTGAATGATGCTGAATTAAGAGCTCAACTTATTCAAGCCAACTCAAAACAAAGTTTAGCGTCTGAAAATGAAAGAAGAGCCAAATTACTTCTTCAAAAAGAAGCCATTAGTCAAGAAGAATACGATATTACTTTTGCAGAATTAGCCTCTGCCAAAGCACAAACGCAATTTATTCAATCACAAATTTCCAGAACATCAATTGTTGCTCCTTTTTCTGGAAAAATTGGTTTGCGTTCGGTTTCGCCGGGAGCTTATGTGACACCTACTTCGCTAATTGCAAAATTGGTTAACAATGAAAAAGTAAAAATTACCTTTTCAATCCCTGAAAAATATGCCGGTTCCATTAAAAAAGACGGAATGTTGAATTTTTCCGTATCCGGTAATAAGGATAAGTTTTCTGCAAAAATTTATGCTTTAGAACCGGCTGTTGAACAATCTACACGAACTATACAAATTAGAGCCATTGCCGAAAATTCAAAAGGCAATTTATTACCCGGAACATTTGCCAATATATCCTTGCCTTTGGAAGAAATTAAAGACGCGATCCTAATTCCGACAGAAGCCATTATTCCGATTCAAAATGGAAAAAAAGTTTTTATAGTTGAAAATGGAAAAGCCAAAGAAGTCATCATCGAAACAGCTGTTCGAACTGAAAAAAACATATTGGTAACTTCCGGTTTAAAACCTGGTGATACGCTTATTACCACCGGAATAATGGCTTTGAAACCTGATGCATCAGTTCAACCCAAAATCATTCAAAACTAAATCGCTTCACATGAGTTTATCTACCATAAGCATCAAACGACCGGTTTTAGCCATTGTAATGAACCTCATGATTGTGTTGTTCGGGATTATCGGCTATATGTATTTAGGTGTTCGAGAATTCCCATCGATTGACCCGGCACAAATTACAGTACAAACCAGTTACACCGGAGCGAATGCTGATATTATTGAATCTCAAATTACTGAGCCTTTAGAAAAAGCCATCAATTCTATTGACGGAATACGGAATATTTCATCTACGAGTGCTCAAGGTTCTAGTGTGATTAACATTGAATTTAACTTAGATAAAAATTTAGAGGAAGCGGCTAATGATGTTAGAGATAAAGTTTCACAAGCCGTTAGAAATTTACCTCAAGATTTGACTGCACCACCGGTTGTTTCAAAAGCAGATGCTAACTCTGACCCCATTTTGACCATGACCATGAAAAGTGACAACAAAAATGTGTTGGAACTCACTGATTATGCCGAAAATGTCATTTTACAGCGTTTACAAACTATTCCTGGTGTAAGTAGCGTTCAAATTTGGGGACAGCGAAAATATGCCATGCGGTTATGGATTGATCCGGTAAAATTAGCTGCTTATGGTTGCACGGCTTCTGATGTTTTATCGGCTCTTAATAAACAAAATGTTGAGCTTCCATCAGGAAAACTAACGGGAGATAATACTGAATTAAGTGTAAAAACGGTAGGAAATTTAAGCACTGAAGAAGAATTCAACAATATTATTGTAAAGTCTGAAGGTGAAAAAATTGTTCGTTTACAAGATGTGGCAAAAGCCAGTTTAGAAGCAGAAAATCTAGAAACTCGCCTGAGTGATTCCGGACAAACAATGATTGGTTTGGCTATTACTCCCCAACCGGGCACTAATTACTTAGATATTTCTGAAGAATTCTACAAACAATATGAATTACTAAAAAAAGATTTACCGAAAGAATTTGAATTAAATGTTGCCATTGATACGACCATTTTTATCAAAAAAGCAATTTTAGAAGTAGCAGAAACGCTTTTAATTGCCTTATTATTGGTTACGTTGGTTATTTATTTATTCTTTAGAGATTGGGCCATTGCGTTTCGCCCTTTAATTGATATTCCTGTATCCTTAATTGCAACTTTTTTCATCATGTACATTTGTGGGTTTTCTATTAATGTACTAACGCTTTTAGCGATTGTTTTGGCTACCGGTTTGGTGGTGGATGACGGAATTGTTGTCACCGAAAATATTTTCAAAAAAGTTGAAGAAGGTATGTCTCCTATTGAGGCAGCCGTAAAAGGTTCAAACGAAATCTTTTTTGCGGTTATTTCTATTTCCGTCACTTTAGCAGCCGTTTTTCTTCCGATTATCTTTTTGGAAGGATTTGTTGGGCGACTCTTTCGAGAATTTGGAATTGTCATCGGTGCTGCGGTGCTTATCTCGGCATTTGTATCATTGAGTTTAACTCCAATGCTTAACGCCTACTTAATGAAAGGCGGAAAACAAAAACGTTCAAAATTTTATGAAATGACAGAGCCTTTTTATGAAAATCTCAACAAAGGATATGCTCGTTCGTTAGAAAATTTCATGAAAAGAAAATGGCTGAGTTTCCCAATATTGATTATTTGTTTAGGCTTATCTGTTTTGTTTTACAACATATTACAAAAAGAAACGGCTCCGTATGATGACAGAAGTATGATTTTGATGAATGTAACCGGACCCGAAGGAGCCACTTATGACTACATGGATCGATTTATGCAGGATTTATCAGAAATGATTACTGATTCTGTACCCGAGAAAAAAGTGAGTTTGATTGTAACTTCTCCAGGATTTATAGCCGGTTCCGTTAATCGTGGATTTGCTAGAATTTCGTTGATTGATCCTTCTGAAAGAGAACGTTCACAAAAAGAAATTACAGAAAAACTAACCGGTTATAGTAAAAAATACAACGACATAAAAATTTCTGTTTCAGAACAGCCAACTATTTCTGTCAATCGCCGTGGTGGATTACCGGTACAATTTATCATTCAAGCCAAAAATTTTGACATGCTGGAAAAAAAGATTCCCGAATTTATGGAAGAAGCATCAAAGGACCCAACCTTTTCTATAACGGATGTCAATTTAAAATTCAACAAACCGGAGATTTATATTACCATTAATAGAGAAAAAGCAGAATCCATGGGTGTGTCGGTTTTGGATGTAGCCCAAACCATTCAACTTTCACTGAGTGGTCAACGATTTGGTTATTTTTTGATGAACGGCAAACAATATCAAGTTATTGGTCAGTTTGATAAAAAGGATCGCGACCAACCACTGGATTTAGGTTCTATATTTGTGAGGAGTTCAAATGGTGAATTGGTTCAGTTGGATAATTTGGTTACAATGGAAGAACAAAGTAGTCCGCCACAACTGTTTCACAATAATCGTTATATGTCGGCCACCGTTTCTGCAGGATTAGCTCCCGGAAAAAGTATTGGTGATGGAATTGAAGCCATGGAACGCATCAAAGAGAAAGTCTTAGACGATTCATTTACCACTGATCTAGGTGGAGAATCGAGAGATTTTGCAGAAAGTAATTCGAATACAATGTTTGCCTTTGGATTGGCTTTATTGTTGATTTTCCTCATTTTAGCCGGACAATTCGAAAGTTTTGTTGATCCATTTATCATTATTCTAACGGTACCGATGGCAGTTGCAGGTGCTTTGTTTTCGCTTTGGTTGTTTGGTCAAACGTGGAATATTTTTAGTCAAATTGGAACGGTAATGTTGATTGGTTTAGTTACCAAAAACGGAATTTTGATTGTAGAATTTGCCAATCAATTACGAGAACAAGGAAAATCAAAATATGACGCCGTTATAGAAGCTTCTGAATCCAGATTACGTCCGATTTTAATGACGAGTTTAACGTTGGCATTGGGTGCAATGCCTATTGCAGTATCCATAGGTGCAGCCTCTCAAAGCCGAATGGGAATGGGAATAGTTATTGTTGGCGGAACAATATTTTCATTAATCTTAACTTTATATGTCATTCCGGCTGTCTATTTAATGTGGTCAAGAGAGAAAAAACACCGTCCGGAATTTGACAATTTATAACTTTTTAAGCCATGAAAAATTCACTATTCCTTATACTATACTTTTTTTGTTTTTCTGTATGGAGTCAAAACAAGCCAATTTTAACTTTAGAAGAGGCGATTTCAAAAACACTTTCTAATAATTACGACATTCGAATTGCTAAAAATGATTTGAAGATTGATGAAATGAATGTTTCAGCAGGTAATGCAGGTATGCTTCCAAGAGTATCCGGAACCGTATTAAATAACAATACCATTTTAAATCAAACACAAACACAAGCAAGTGGAAATGAAATTGAAGTTGATGGAGCTAGAAATTTAAATATCAATTATGGTGTTGGAATTGATTGGACCATTTTTGACGGATTTAGAATGTTTGCTCGTCATAATCAATTAAAAGAATTACAAAATTTAGGGGCCACTGAGTTAAAAGTATCCATATTGGGCAGAGTAAGTGCTGTTTATCAAACCTATTTTAATATGGTAACGCAACAACATCAATTGAAAGCTTTCGATAGCATAATTGCTGTTTCAGAATTTCGATTAAAAACGGCTAAAAATCGATTTACCATTGGAAAAGCATCAAAATTAGAAGTGCTGAATGCAGAGGTTGATTTAAACACCGATTTATCAGCAAAAATTCAACTTTTAGAGCAATACAATCTTTTAAAAGTTGGATTAAATGAACTTATTGCCCAACCATTGGACACCGATTTTGAAGTTACGGATGCTATTGTTATAGATGAAAAATTATTACTTTCAGAATTAATACCTCAGGCAGAAAAACAAAATCCACAACTCCAATTACAATTTATTCAGAAAAAAATTCAAGAGTATGAATTAAAACAAGTCAAAGCCAATCGATTACCAACATTGAGTATACAAGGTGGTTATAATCTAATTCGATCACAATCACCTTTTGGCTTTATCACAGAATCAACCGGTCGAAACTTTACCTATGGATTTTCTGCTTCTTTGAACATTTTTGATGGTTTCAATCAAAACCGAAATGAAAAAGTAGCTAAAGTTCAATTGGAAAACACACAACTTCAGATTGAACGACAAACTCAATTGGTCAAATCGCAATTAACCTCTTTATACCAAAGTTATATCTCAAATTTATCCTTATTGGAATTAGAGAAAAAAAACGAAACGTTAGCCAAACAAAATCTAAATATTACTTTAGAAAAGTTTAAAATAGGTTCAGTTGCTCCAATTGAATTTAGAACAGCTCAAGAAAATTATGCCAATGCAATAATTCGATTAACTACTGCAGAATTCAATTGCAAGCAATCTGAAATCAGTTTAAAAGAAATCGCCGGCAATTTATCGTTTTAAGTTCAAAAAAGTTTGAACAAGTTATCGATTTTAATCTTAACTTTGATTTACTAATCAATAACTTACATCAAATGGAAATTAACTTTTTAGCACTTTTTGTAGCTGCTTTATCTACATTAGTAGTTGGATCTGTATGGTACGGGCCTCTTTTCGGGAAGGTTTGGATGAAAGAAAATGGATTTTCAGAGGAAGAATTAAAACAAGGAAGTATGGTCAAAATCTTCGGATTAACTTTTGTCTTTTCTTTGTTCTTAGCTTTAATGATGCATTTTCTTTGCATTCACCAATTTGGTCCTCTTGGAATGATTGGCGGTCCGGATTTTATTGAAACCGCAAAACCGTCTTATGCAGCTTTTATGTTAGATTACGGTGATGCATACCGTACATATCAGCATGGAGCCTTACATGGTTTTATGTCGGGATTGTTTTTAGCTTTACCATTAGTAGGCATCAACGGTTTATTCGAACGAAAATCATGGAAATACATTTTTGTACATTCCGGTTATTGGACCGTTGTCTTGACGATTATGGGAGCTATTGTTTGTGGTTGGGTTTAATTTCTCAACAACCTATCAATTTCAAATGCTAATTCAAAGTCTTTGTCTGTTACTCCACCTTGGTCATGTGTGGTTAAACGGATAAAGACTTTGTTATATCTATTTGTCCAATCCGGATGATGATTCCGTTTTTCGGCTATCATACCCACTTGAACCATAAACGCCAATGCTTCAGAAAAATTAGTAAAAACAAATGTTTTACAAATACAATTTTCTTGAAATGTCCAATTTTTCAAGTTTTCTAATTTTTGTTTTGCCGAAATTTCAGAATAAGTTATCATTTAATTTTTTATTTATATAAAGTTAAATATACTTGTAATTCGTGAACAAACTTTAACTTTAACCCTTCAATTTACAAATTTAAATATTCCTTTGGAAAGCCCCCATCATTATAAAATTCATACTTCAACTCAAGATATTCATGTGAATTGGAATGAATTAGCCAAATCAAATCTTTTTTTAAGTAAAGATTACTTGCTTACTTTAGAGAAAAGTGCTCCTCAAAACATGAATTGTTATTATATAAGCTTGTTTGAAAATAACAAGTTGGTAGGAATTGCACTCGCTCAGTTTTTAGATTTGAATAAACTTTCGTCTTTTGGAGAACGTGATAAATGCATTAAAAAATCAATTCGAAATGTAGTTTTCAGGAATTTTTGCTCTCATGTTTTGTTCATAGGAAACAATATGCTAACGGGGCAAAATGCTTTTCAATTTCATGCTTCTTTAGATGCTAAAATAGGAGTTGAACTTTTGCAGGCAGCCGCCGAAGAAATCAAAAAAACACTAAAGAAAAAAGGTATAAAAGTACACATTACTACTTTTAAAGATTTCAACAAAACTGAATCAACTCCATTTTCTATTCCAGTATTTCAAACCTATTATCGTTTTTCTACTCAGCCCAATATGGTTTTTAAAGTTAACCCAAACTGGCTTACTTTTGATGATTACATTTCAGCTCTTTCCAAAAAATATAGAGATCAATATAAACGCTGTAGAAAAAAAGCAGAAGGCATTCACAAACAAAAAATGAACTTAGACGAGATTTTAGCTCATGAAGAAACAATTTATACTTTGTATTTTCATGTGGCTCAAAATGCACCTTTCAACACGTTCTTTTTGCCCAAAAACCATTTTAGTGAGTTGAAAAAAAATCTCAAAGATTTGTTTTTATTTTATGGTTATTTTAAAGATGAAAAACTAATTGGTTTTAATACGTTGATAAAAAACGGTAACCAAATGGACACCTATTTTTTAGGCTACGACGAAACCATACAGCGTGAAAAAATGTTGTATTTAAATATGTTATATGACATGATTGCCTATTCAATTAACAAAGGCTTTAAGGAAATAATTTTCGCTCGAACCGCATTAGAAATTAAAAGTTCAGTAGGAGCAAAACCGGAAGAAATGTTTGGATTTATTCAACATTCGAATGCTTTATTCAATTCAAAAATGGATAAGCTATTTTGCTATTTAGAACCGAAAACGGAATGGCAAGAGCGAAATCCGTTTAAGTAGAATGAGTATATTTTTGGTATTGATAAAAAGCAAAAAATCCAAGTATAGCTTCTCCAAAAAAACCATAGAAAAACAAATCAGAAGATTTTCCATCAATTAATAAACTAAGTAATCTTCCCAAAGCAATTCCGCTCATAAAAAATCCATTGGATAGTGTAGCTGCATTCCAAAAATTTGGCTTTACGATACCTAAAATCAAGAGTAAACTAAACGAAAGATATAATCCCATTATTGCTCGAAATACACTTTTTAAATCAGTCGTTTTTACTTCAAAATCAAAAAAAGAAGGCAAAAAATGTTCCGGATTACAACCATAAAAGAAAGCGGCCGGAATCACTATAGCTACTGACAATAACAAATGTAAGTTCTTTTGATTCACTTTAATAATGATTATAGAGAATCTATTTCAAGTTGAACTGTTTCCCAGTCTTCTAACAATTTATCGAGTTCTTGTTTTTTCTTGTTATAAGCTACAAAGAAATTGGCATCTTCAATGTGTTTATCGTAATTTGAAGCCAAAGCTTTATCGTCGTTTTGAATATCAATCTCAAGTTGTTTGATTTGACTTTCAATTTTACTCAAACGATTTTGAAGGGATTTGGCTTTCTTTTGGTCTTCATACGTTACTGATTTATTTTCTTTTGAAGCGGAAGCAGTAACAACGTCTTTTTTCTCAATTTCACGCATGTTCATTGCGTTACGTTGTTCTAAGAAAAAATTAATATCGCCTAAATACTCTCTTATTTTTTGGTCTTTAAATTCATACACCACATTGGCCATTCCTTGCAAGAAATCACGGTCATGTGACACTAAAAGTAAGGTTCCTTCATATTTTTGAAGTGCAGCTTTCAATACATTTTTAGATTTAATATCCAAATGATTCGTTGGCTCATCCATCAACAGAACATTGATAGGTTGTAACAACAATTTACATAACGCCAAACGATTTCTTTCACCTCCGGAAAGCACTTTTACTTTTTTCTCTACATCATCACCACGGAATAAAAAAGCACCGAGCATGTCGCGAACTTTAGAACGATTCGTATCGGTAGCTGCATTAATCATAGTGTCTAACAGCGTAATTTCTCCATCCAAATATTCCGCTTGGTTTTGGGCAAAATATCCCAATTGTACGTTATGTCCGAGTTTAATCATTCCATCATATTTGAATTCGTTTACAATGGCTTTGATAAAAGTAGATTTTCCTTGACCGTTTTGACCGACAAATGCAATTTTACTTCCTCGTTCAACCAATAAAGAAATGTCTTTTAGAATGGTTTTATTACCATAAGCTTTTGTGACATGTTCTGCTTCAATAACGACTCTTCCCGGGGTTTGAGAAACCGGAAAAGAAATATTCATCACAGAATTATCGTCTTCATCTACTTCAATACGTTCTACTTTGTCTAATTTTTTAATCAAGGATTGAGCCATAGAGGCTTTAGAAGCTTTGGCACGAAATTTTTCGATTAATTTTTCCGTTTCTTCAATTTTCTTTTGCTGATTTTTTTGAGTAGCCAATTGCTTTTCGCGAATTTCTTCTCTCAAAACTAAATATTGGGAATACGGTTTATTAAAATCGTAAGCTTTTCCGAGGGATATTTCAATGGTTCGATTCGTTACATTATCCAAAAACATTTTATCGTGAGAAACAATCACCACTACTCCGGGAAAATTACGTAAAAAACTTTCCAACCAAATGATACTTTCAATATCTAAGTGGTTGGTAGGCTCATCGAGTAACAAAATATCATTGGATTGCAAGAGTAATTTAGCCAATTCAATCCGCATTCGCCAACCACCCGAAAAGGTTTCGGTTGCATTATTGAATTCCTCTCGTTTGAAACCTAAACCTAATAAGATTTTTTCAGTATCACCCACATAATTATAACCGCCTAACACTTCATAATGATGAGAAACATCACTTAATTCATCAATTAATTCAGAATAGGACTGACTTTCATAATCGGTACGTGTAGCCAATTCATGATTGATTTGTTCTATTCTTTTTTCGGTACGTTTAATTTCTTCAAACGCTTGATAAGCCTCTTCTAAAACTGTTCGACCTTGTTCAAAATCGATATCTTGACGCAGGAAACCCATTTTAATTTCCTTTTCTGTGGCAATACTTCCGGAATCCGGTTTCAAATCACCGGACAAAATTTTGAGCATAGTAGATTTACCTGCACCATTTTTACCTACCAACCCTACTCTATCGCCGGCTCCAAGACGAAAAGTAACTTCTTCAAATAAATAGGTACCTCCAAAGGAAACCGACAAATTGTGTATATTCAGCATAATTTTGTGACAAAAGTTACATATGGTATTCCCAGATTAGGATACCTTTGTGTAAAATTTTTGCAAATGTTAAAAAAAGGATCCAAACTAAATAGTATTTTAACAGGAAGTTGTCCAAAATGCCAAGAAGAAAGCATGTATAAAGAAAAAAATCCTTACAAAATGGGAAAAGTTTTCGATATGCATAAAACGTGTAGTCATTGTGGTACCCGTTACAAAATGGAACCTTCCTTTTTTTATGGAGCAATGTATGTGAGTTATGGAGTGAGTATTGCCTTTGCTGTGGCGGCCTTTATTATTTCGAATGTCTTTATTGGATTAGGCTTGATTCATTCTTTTATTGCTATTGTAGTAACATTAATAATCACTTTTCCAATCATTTTACGTTTGTCCCGCAACATTTGGATCAATATGTTCATGCATTTTGACAAAAATTGGAAAGAGCATAAACATTAATCCCAATTTACTTTTTTAAACCGTTTAATATCGATTTCTTTTGGTAAAGGCGTTTGATATTCAATATGTTCAAACAAAGCTTTTGCCATTGCCGGAGCTAACATCACACCGCGTGTTCCCAAACCATTTAGCACATGAAGGTTTTTGAATTTGGGATGCGTTCCTACCATTGGACGACGGTCTTTAACTGTTGGTCTTACACCTGCTAAATGTTCAACAATTTCAAAATCAAGCTCTAAAATTGTCTCCAGATTGGTTAGTAATTCTTGCTTACCCTCTTCAGTTGGTGTTGCGGATTTATCTTCCCAATTATACGTAGCACCAACTTTGTATAAATCATTTCCTAAAGGGAGAATAAATACTGAAGATTTTATAATAACATCCAAGTTTAAATTAGGACATTTAATAATTAACAATTCTCCTTTTGTTCCATCAAGTGGCAATTGATTAAAAAATGGATTAGCAAGCAATCCAAAGCCTTCTGCAAAGATGATGTTTTTATATTGAAGGTTATCATATTCAAGATAGTTTTCATCAATTTTCAATTGTTGATAATCAAATGTTGAAGAAATAAAAATATCTTTAGATTTTAGAAAAGTTTGAAAACTCTTCACTAATAATCCTGTATCAACATACCCGGATTGAAGTACTTCACCAAATCCATAAGGTGAATGAACACCCAGATAATTTCTATAATGAAGATCGGTAGAAAGAAATGGAGCCAAAAGTGGTTTATCGGCAGCAACAAACCAGTTATTTTGTTCTTCTACAGAAAACAGCTTTCTATAAATGGGTAATTTAAAATCTAATTTAATGTTTAATTGTTGTTCAAAAGATTGATAAACATCATCGGCTAACGTCAATTGTTCTTGAGCTTGCCAAACTTCACTAAATCGTTTTAAAATAACAGGATTATATAAGCCCCCGGCTATGATAGAAGAATTTTGAGAATAATTTTCAATTACTCTAATGGATTTATTATTTTTTAAAGCTATATCTGCAAAACAAATACCAGCCAATCCGGAACCAACTATTAAAAAATCTATCATATCACAAAAATAAAAAACTCTTACCGGATGGGTAAGAGTTTTTTGTATTTAATTTCATGTGATTAGTAATTCCACATGTCTTGTTCAAAATTTCTGATTTTTTCTTTTACTCTTTCAGATTCTAACAACTGATTCAGAGCATTATCTTTCATATACTCTTGAATTTGACGGTCACCATATACATTTTCTTCTTTATAAATCACACCGCTAAAACGACGGGAGTTTAATAAGTGGTCAAACGTAATTGGCATAGCTGAATTTACATTATTGAAAGCTGTCCATTCATGTAAGACATCTCTAGTTGCCGGAAAATAAATCCAAAACAATTCGATTACATCAGGATTTTCAGCACCTACCTCACGAGCTTCAGGAGCAACAGGACAAATTCCAAGTAAACGATATTTCATTTCACATTGACGTTTGTCAAAGTACCAATAGCCTTTAATTTTATATCCTGTTACATCAATTGCACCTAGTTCTCTTTTGTCAATATACTGAGCATCTAATACTTTTTTACCTGATTTATAATCATCATAATAAGTATTAATTTCTTCTCTACCAGCGTTAGTTGTATCAATAAAAGTAAAAGAAGATTTCATATCTTTTAATGATTTCTTTGAATTAAAGTAATCATCATAATATACTTCAGTAATTTTTCCTGACTTTATTTCTTTAATTAAAACATCAAATAATGATCTTCTGTCTTTACCAATATTTGCAGTATCTACAGGAAAATATAAAGGAAAATTAACTCTTTCATCAAGGTCAATTATTTCCCAAACCATTTTACCCATTAATACATCTCTGTCATGAACATAACCATACATTAAGGGTTTGTCATTATCAGACTCCATTTGAGCGGCAGTTTTAATACCAATTTGATCTGGTGTTTTGGCATTAAGCAAATTTGATTGAGCTTTAGCTCCAAAAGTAATGCTTAAAACTGCTATTCCAAAAACTATTGCTTTTAACTTCATGATATTATTTGTAGGTTTTATTTAGAATAAACGATATTCTTTTAAAATTATTGTATTTCGAATACTACAGGGGCTGTTTTTGGCAACATGATATTCGAGCCTTCTAATTTTACTTTGATGTCAGTAATTGTAATTGCATCACCTCTGGATGCTCTAGCCATTGCAGCTTCACACTGAGAGTTAACTCTATTACCACTCACAATAACAGCAGCTTGTCCAGGAGCTTTAAAAGTAAAACCTGTAACTGTTAAATTAACATCAAAATCAAAATCTGGTAATTTAGCACCAATTTGTGACACAGCTAATCTTGATTTTTGACCTTTAGCACCATACATTTCACCTCCAATTGTTCCAACAGGAGCAGGAATACCTTTTATACGGAAAACCTTTTTAGAATTTGCAGTTTTTCCTCCAGGCAATTTAGCTGTAACATTAATTACTGCTTCAGTTCCTTGACCAGGACTCATGTTATATTTACCAGGACCAGAACCTTTAGTTAATCCAGGAGCTTGAGCTGAAACATCAGTATCAGAAACACCTGCAAATGAAATTGTCATTGGATTAACTACACCACGATACACAACATTCATTTTATCAGCTGAAATGGTAGCTTCTTTAGGTTGTGGAACAACCACATATTTACCTTCAAATTTCAATGGAATTTCTTTACCATCCTCAACGAAAGTAAATTGACCATTAATATTCTGCTCACCTACAGCACCAGCAGTTAATGAAATAACCGCTTGACCATTTTCAATTTTTCCGGGACCGACAAATTTTGTAGGAGATGTGTTTGCATCATAACGACCTAATACTACTTTTCCTTTTACATTTTCACCTTGAAAATAAGCATTTTTCTCAAGTACAACAATTGCTTCATAATTGCTGTAAGAGGCAGCAGCAACGGCTGCTTTTCCTAATAATGCATTGTAAACATCTGTTTCTGCCTTTTTAACATCATTTTGCCAAGCAGACAACTTAGCTAATGATGAAATTGAAGGAAAACCTTTGAAGTGGTAATCTAAGAAATTTATTTCAACTCCATCTTTATTTTTTACTTTATCAGTATTAAATTTAGTTTCAACTTCTTTAACTATAGAAGCAAACTTTTTATTATTACCTAAAGCTGCTTTCATATCAGCTTTATACTTTTCAATTGTACTGATAATTTCATCACCTTTAGCAGTATATTTGTCACCTTGAAACCATAACTCATCAATTTGATCACCTTTATCCATTGATTCATATGGTAACTTACCTGTGGATTCATCAACTTCCGTACCTTTTACAACATCAGATTTTAAAGCTCCAATATATTCATAAAAAGTTTTAGTTAATTTTTCAACTGTGTGAGCAGTTTTTGCTGCTGTAGCGAATTCTCCACCAGCTTCAGATGCTTTTGCGTCTAAACTCGCTAACATTTGAGCATTTGATTGAACTGCAGCGTTATTTGACTCTTCAAATCTTTCGTTCATGATACCAAATGCAGATAATACTTCTTTTGACATGTTTAATGCCAACATTGCGATGAAAACCAAGTACATCAGGTTAATCATCTTCTGTCTAGGGGTTAATTTTCCTCCTGCCATTTTTAATTAGTTTTTTTTAATTTTTATTTTAATTTGATAAAACTAATTATCCTCTATTTCCCATTGCAGACAACATTCCACCGTACACATTGTTTAATGATGCGATGTTAGAAGTCATAGCTTGCATTTGTTCTTTTAATTTTGCAGCATTATCAGCAATTTCTTTATTTGCTTCAGCATTTCTAGCAGCACTTTCTAATTGAACTTTATACAAACTGTTTAAAGATTCCATTTGAGCAGCAGCCATTGATAATTCTTCACTATATTTTTTCTGACCTGCAATTGAATCAACTGTTGGAGCAATTCCTTTGGCAGCAGATTCGAAATTTTTGATACTATTTCCTAAGCTAGCCATTAATTCACCATCTACTTTGGCTTCTTTAAGCATAGCATCTAATTTTTGTGACAATAATCCTTGTGCATCTTTTGGCTCTTCTTTTTTCTTTTCTTTTGCTTGACCTCCAGCTAATTCAGGATAAACTAATGACCAATCTAATTCGTGATCAACCGGTTCAAAAGCAGAAAGTGCAAAAATGAAAGCTTCAGTTCCTAAACCTGCAATAAGCATTGCACTTGCTCCTGGCCAGTGCATCAATTTGAATAATGCTCCGATGATTACAACTGCTGCTCCAAGACCATAGGCCATGTTCATTACTTTTTTTGGTAGTGCCATAATAATAAAAATTTTAGTTAGTTAAGTTAATTAATATAAAGTTGGTTAAAAATTTAAATGTTAAAAATTATTTTGCTCTTCCTCTACTGTTAGCATTACCAGTCACTTGGGTTCCCATGTAATCTTGTACTGTTCTGAAACCAATGTAACTTCTTGCAGAATCTGCATATTCATAATCTCTAGTACTCACTTGTAAAAAATAAGCAACATCTTTCCAAGAACCTCCGCGTATCACTTTACGTTTGTTTTTCAAATCTCCCACAGTTGGGTTCATGGTAGATACGTATTCATAAGCCGCTGCATCATAAGATGAATCTGTCCACTCTGATACGTTTCCGGCCATGTTATACAAATTATAGTTGTTAGGCTCATATGATTTTGCTTCTACTGTATATAAAGCTCCGTCAGCTGCATAATCCCCACGATTAGGTTTAAAATTTGCTAAATAACAAGCTCTATCGTTTTTAGCATAGTGACTACCCCAAGGATATGTGGCAGACTCCAGACCACCTCGAGCAGCATATTCCCACTCAGCTTCAGTTGGAAGACGGAAAGTGTTAATCAAATCTCTTTTCTTTTTCTTTGATTTGATATACGAATTTTTATTAAGTGTTCTCCAAGCACAAAATGCTTTAGCTTGTTTCCAAGAAACACCTACAACAGGATAATCACTGTAAGCTTGGTGCCAGAAATAATCATTGTGCATTGGTTCATTATACGAATAAGCAAAATCCTTGATCCAAGAAGTAGTATCTGGATATACTTTTACTTTTTCTTTTCTTATAAAATCTGAACGCTTACCGGTTTTAGCTTTTGCAGCAGCTTGAATATCCATCCAAGTATAACTAAATTCTAATTTATCAACATTAATAGTTCTCAAACCATTAAACGATTCAGCAGCAGGAAGGTACAATGAATCCATCACTTCTACATAATGCTCATCCGGATATTTAGATGTATCTGTAATTAATTTTACTTTTCTATTTAATTTTCTACCTGCAAACGGATCATCATCAGTTCCAATACTGTAATAATTCTCATACATATATTTGTCGTATGGAGTCATTTTTTCAGGGTCTGCGTCTTTAAACGCATAATCTCCTATACTTCCTCCGCCTTTTTTACCACTTCCTCCTTCTGAACCGGCTGATTGTCCTAATTCATCCGCAAGGATTGCCAGTCGCATACGCATAGTTGAATCTTTAACCCACTCGATGAATTGACGATATTCACTATTTGTAATTTCTGTTTCATCCATGTAGAATGAACGAACAGTAACTGTTTTGGTGGGTGCATCTTGCATATTTGCAGGATCATCGTCAGATTTACCCATAATAAAAGCTCCTCCAGGAATTAGAGACATTCCATAAGGCTTCTCAGGATGCCATTTTCTTCCTTGAACACCTACAAGCTCACCTTTATCACTGGATCCACATCCAACTAAAGTGATTAAAATTGTTGATAATGCGATAAACTTCTTCATATAAATTTGGGTTATCATGTACTCGAATTTTTAAGGCCGTAAACCTATTTATTATTTTTCAAAAAAGCAATTATTTGATGTAAAATTTATTTTCTGTGTCAAAACTAATCAAAACACTAATACAAAAAAAGAAAAACATCGATAAAATACGTATTTAATCGACAAAATGCATGTTTTTTTTATTTTTGTAAGATTTTTTTAACAATTATATAATATTTTTTCTTTGTGCCTTCCACCATCTTTCAGGTATTTCCTGGTCGCAAGCTCGTAAATAATCTTCATGCGTACACGGTAACAACGTGTTTTTTATTAATTTATTATTAACATTATCAAAAAAAGGTAATTCAATCCACCATCTTTGAGAAATCGGACTCTTATAAAATGTAAGTTCAATATCATCAACCGGTACAATATATTTTATAAATCCAGATTTGTCAGTAACAGGATACTCTTTTGATCTAAAATTAAAACCTTCAATGAAATACCAAATCATTTGAGCCATCAAAACAAATTCACCCATTCCATTGGAATGATTGAAAATTCCGAAAGAAGAGACTTTATCACTGATACCGGAATAACGTGACAACGCACAAATTTCTTTTCCATTAAAACCATTAGGCATAAAGTGTGACATACAATTGGAATCGGAAGATTTCACAGCTCCTAAATCTATTGAAACCATATCTGCATCTCTAAATACAGGTTCTGATATAGAAATATCAGCAGAAACATCCCCTAAACGATAGGCATCAAAATATAATTTCTCAATTAAATCAATTTCTTCTTGTGAATTAAAGTAGGTTTGGTAACCGATATTACTGAAATTAAATAAATTATTAGGTTCATTAATTATCATCTTAGATAAATATGAATTATCCGTGTGTTGAGATTCATCTTTACCAAAATCAAATTTATAATCAACTGAAACTAAATTTACCATTTGATCAAGCTTATCATATGCTCTATACATAGCATACGATATATCTTGAGAACCACCTACTATAATAGGTACAATTCCTTTTTTAATTAATTCAGCGTTTATTCTTGTTACTGCATAGTATGTATCTTCCTGAGTAGCTCCTTGTTCGATATCACCTAAGTCAGCAATGCTTGATACCCAATTACCCGGAAATAATTGATACAATTGTTTTCTTAATTCATTCAAACAAACTTCACCGGATAAATGTTTACTTCCTCTAGAGTCTAAAACACCAATTATTGCAATCGTAATTTTATTTAAATCAGGAAAATCAACTTGTGAATGAAAAACCACTTTTTTCCCCAACGTTTGAACATTAAGTTGGTCAACAAATGCTATAACTTCATCGCTAACTGGAGTTAAAAAATCAAATGCCATAGCTTATTTCTTTTTTGCCGTTGTTTTTTTTGTAGCTTTTTTAGTAGTATTTTTTTTGGCTGGAGCTTTTTTGGCTGGAGCTTTTTTTTCTATCAGTTCTTGAACTTGTGCTAAAGTAAGTTGCTCTGCATCTACATCTTTATTTAGCTCTATTTTTAACTTTCCTTTAAAAATAATTGACCTCCCCCATCTGGCTTTTTCAACACGTATTCCTTCTGCCTTCCAATCATGAATAACTTTGTCGATTTCTTTTTGTTGTTTTTCTTCAATCAACTCATTTAAATCTGATTGTGATAGTTTATCAAAATTGTATTTCTTACTTACATTGATAAACATGCCATTCCATTTTATAAATGGTCCAAATCGCCCAACTCCTTTTTGAATAGGTAATCCATCATATGTTCCAATTGGAGCATCAGCTTGGTTCTTTTCATCAATCAATTCTTGAGCTCTTTCCATAGAAACATCCAACGGATCTTCACCCTTAGGCAACGAAATAAAAGTTTTACCAAAACGAACATACGGACCAAAACGACCATTATTCACTTCTACTTCTTCTCCTTTATAGGTACCCAAATTTTTAGGCAATAAAAATAAGTTTAAGGCTTCTTCTAACGTAATCGTTCCAATATTTTGATCGGTTCCCAAACTGGCAAACTGTTTATTGTCATCATCAATATCCCCAATTTGAGCCATCGGCCCAAATTTCCCTAAACGAACTGAAACCGGTTTCCCGGTTTTAGGGTCTTTTCCTAAAATACGTTCACCACTTTCTCTGTCGGCATTTTCTTCAACATTTTTAACCACCGGATGAAAATGATTATAAAAATCACGCATCATTTTAGTCCAATCTTCGTTTCCTTCTGCAATTTCATCAAAATCTTGTTCTACTTTGGCCGTGAAATTGTAATCTAATATGGTAGAAAAGTTTTTTACCAAAAAGTCATTTACAATTATTCCTATATCAGTTGGTACTAATTTTCCTTTGTCAGAACCGGCATTTTCAGTCAATACAACTGATTTAATATTATTACCTTTTAAAGTCAGTTGATTGTATTTACGCTCTTGCCCTTCAAAACTTCCCTTTTCAACATAATTTCTATTGATAATTGTTGAAATGGTTGGTGCATACGTAGACGGTCTTCCAATTCCTAATTCTTCTAATTTTTTCACTAGAGAAGCTTCGGTGTATCGACTTGCCGGTCTTGAAAAACGTTCAGTTGCAGTAATATAATTGTTAGCCAAACGTTCGTTGATTTTCATCGCAGGCAACATACCTTCTTGTTCTTCTTCATCTTCATCATTTCCTTCCAAATATACTTTTAGAAAACCTTCAAATTTGATAACTTCTCCCGATGCGGCAAAATGTTCGCTATGATTGTTCGCTTCAATTTTTACATTTGTGCGTTCTAATTCGGCATCACTCATTTGCGAAGCCAAGGTTCTTTTCCAAATCAAATCATACAATCGGGCTTGATCTCTATCAATATTTAAGGTATGCTTTGACATATCTGTTGGGCGTATGGCTTCGTGAGCTTCTTGAGCCCCTTTGGCTTTGCTGGTAAAATTTCTAGGTTTACTAAATTCTTTACCATACGATCTTGTGATTTCTGCTTGTGCAGCCGCCATAGCTTCTTGCGAAAGATTCACGCTATCCGTTCTCATATAAGTAATATGACCAGCTTCATACAATCGTTGAGCAATTTGCATCGTGATTCCTACCGGGAGATATAACTTTCGAGCTGCCTCTTGTTGTAATGTAGAAGTTGTAAATGGAGCAGCTGGCGATTTTTTTGTTGGTTTCGTTTCTAAATCGGCTACTTTATATGTTGAACCGATATTTTGTTGCAGAAAATCTTCGGCTTCTTTTTGGCTAGAAAAATTCTTTGGCAATTTAGCTTTGAATGTTTTACCGGCTTCGTTGGAGAATTCGGCTATAACTGAATAAGAGGCTTGTGGTTTAAAATCCTGAATTTCTCTTTCTCTTTCTACAATCAATCGAACAGAAACGGATTGTACGCGTCCGGCAGATAAACCTCCTTTTACTTTTTTCCACAAAACCGGAGATAATTCATAGCCTACCAATCGGTCTAAAACTCTTCTGGCTTGTTGGGCATTTACTAAATTATAGTCAATTCCGCGTGGATTTTCAATTGCTTTTTGAATGGCGGACTTAGTGATTTCATGAAAAACAATACGTTTAGTTTTTTTTGGATCTAATTTTAATTCTTCAGCCAAATGCCAAGAAATTGCTTCTCCTTCACGATCCTCATCACTTGCTAACCAAACCATTTCGGCATTTTTAGATAACGTTTTGAGTTTGCTCACCAAAGCTTTTTTATCCGAAGAAACTTCATATTTAGGTTTAAAATCATGTTCCACATCCACCCCGATTTCTTTGGAAGGTAAATCGGCAATATGACCGTAACTAGACTCTACCTGATAATCGCTTCCTAAAAATTTTTCGATGGTTTTTGCTTTTGCAGGTGACTCAACGATAACTAAATTCTTTGCCATGTACGTATTTGTTTGGCAACAAAAGTATGGTTTTTTTTTAATTTTTAATTTTTGTAAACTAAATTCGAATAAATAAGCATTGCTTTCAATCAATATTTTGTTAAACAACTACTGCCATCTTGTCATATTTTCAATTTTAGTATTATCTTTGCAAACTGATTTCAGATAAAATCGATTATGGAGAAGATCATAGAAGAAAACAAGCAAGGAACCAGCTTGGTTTTAGCACAAAAAGAAGGCAATACAAAAAAGCTATTTATAGAAAGTTATGGCTGTCAGATGAATTTTTCGGACAGTGAAATTGTAGCTTCTATTTTGCATGAGCAAGGTTATAACACAACTCAAAACTTAGAAGAAGCCGATTTGGTTTTGGTGAACACCTGTTCCATTCGAGACAAAGCCGAGCAAACGGTTCGCAAGCGATTGGAAAAATATAATGCCGTAAAAAAAATCAATCCAACTATGAAAGTAGGTGTTTTGGGTTGTATGGCTGAGCGTTTGAAAAGTCAGTTTTTAGAAGAAGAAAAAATTGTAGATATGGTTGTAGGACCAGATGCCTACAAAGACATTCCAAACTTATTAAAAGAAGTAGAAGAAGGTCGCGACGCCATCAACGTGATTTTATCAAAAGAAGAAACATACGGCGATATTTCTCCGGTTCGTTTGAACAGCAATGGCGTGAATGCGTTTGTTTCCATCACACGCGGATGTGATAACATGTGTACGTTTTGTGTGGTTCCGTTCACTCGCGGTCGCGAAAGAAGTCGTGAACCTCAAAGTATTTTGGAAGAAATAAATGATTTATACGATAGAGGTTTCAAAGAGGTAACTCTTTTAGGTCAAAACGTAGATAGTTATTTATGGTATGGCGGCGGTTTGAAAAAAGATTTTGACAAAGCCACCGAAATGCAAAAAGCCACCGCAGTTGATTTTGCTCAATTGCTTGAAATGTGTGCGGTGCAATTTCCGAAAATGCGTTTTCGTTTTTCTACTTCCAATCCGCAAGATATGCATGTGGAAGTAATTGAAATCATGGCTAAATACCATAATATTTGTAACTATATACATTTGCCTGTACAAAGTGGCAGCACAAGAATTTTGAAAGAAATGAACCGTCAACACACGCGAGAAGAATACATGGCATTGGTAGATAAAATATATGAAATCATTCCTGATATTTCGCTTTCTCAAGATATGATTTCCGGTTTCCCAACAGAAACTGAAGAAGACCATCAAGATACGTTAAGTTTGATGGAATACGTGAAATATGATTTTGGATTTATGTTTGCCTATTCGGAACGACCCGGAACATTAGCTGCAAGAAAAATGGTTGATGACGTGCCGGAAGAAGTAAAGAAAAGACGATTAAATGAAATCATCGACTTGCAGCAAAAATTAGGTTTGGAGAGAACCAAACGCTTTTTAGGTCAAGAGGTGGAAGTGTTAATTGAAAAAGAATCGAAACGTTCCAACGAACATTGGAGCGGAAGAAACTCGCAAAACACCGTGGTAGTTTTTCCAAAAGAAAATCACAAAGTGGGTGATTTTGTAATGGTAAAAATCAATGATTGTACTGCTGCCACTTTGATTGGAGAAGCAATTGGATATTCTGAGATGATGAATTAATTTTTGTTTCAGGTTTCAAGTTTCAGGTTAACGCCTCAACTTGAAACCTGAAACTTGAAACCTGAAACAAAACATGGAATCCGTTCAAAACATAAAACAACGATTTGAAATTATCGGAAATGATCCGAAACTCAATCGTGCGATAGAAAAAGCCATTCAGGTTGCTCCTACTGATATCTCGGTTTTGGTTACCGGAGAAAGTGGTGTGGGAAAAGAAAGTATTCCAAAGATTATTCATTCGCTATCGCACCGAAAGCATGGAAAATACATCGCTGTAAATTGTGGAGCAATTCCCGAAGGAACTATTGACAGTGAACTGTTTGGTCACGAAAAAGGTTCGTTTACCGGAGCAACTGGAGCTCGTGATGGTTATTTTGAAGTAGCCGATGGCGGAACTATTTTTTTGGATGAAGTGGGTGAATTACCTTTAACCACTCAAGTTCGCTTACTTCGTGTGTTAGAAAATGGAGAATTTATTAAAGTAGGTTCATCGCAAGTACAGAAAACAAATGTACGCATTGTGGCTGCTACCAATGTAAATATGTTTGATGCCATTGAAAAAGGAAAATTTCGTGAAGATTTGTATTATCGTTTGAGTACCGTTGAAATTTTGCTTCCTCCTTTAAGAGAAAGAAAGGATGATATTCATTTGTTATTTAGAAAATTCGCTGCCGATTTTAGTCAGAAATACAAAATGCCACCCATCAAATTAGATGATAACGCAGTAGATTTATTATTGAAATACCGATGGAGTGGTAATATTCGTCAGTTGCGAAACATAGCTGAACAAATTTCGGTTTTAGAAACCCATCGAAACATTTCATACCAAACATTATTCAGTTATTTACCACAAGAAGGCTCAAATCTTCCTGCGGTTATTAAGGATAAAAAAAATGAAAGTGATTTTAGCAACGAGCGAGAAATCCTATACAAAGTGCTTTTTGACATGAAAAGTGATTTGAATGATTTAAAGAAACTTACGCTTGAATTAATGCAGAATGGAAGTGCAAAAGTTCAAGAGACGAACAAAAATTTGATTCAAAAAATATACGGCAATAAAGAAGAAACTGAAAATCCGTTTGAGGAACCTCGAATGAATGCCATTCCGGCACAACCGATTTCAGATCAAGAAGAATTTGATGACGATGACGATGATCAAGACTATCTTTTTGCCGAAACGGTTGAAGAAGAAGAAACATTGCGTTTGGATGCCAAAGAAATTGAACTCATCAAAAAGGCATTAGAGCGTAATAAAGGAAAACGTAAAGCTGCCGCCGATGAGTTAGGTATTTCGGAGCGTACTTTATATCGAAAAATTAAACAATTTGATTTGTAAACCATGAAGAGAATCTTAATAATTACTTTAATACTAGCAACAACATTTCTCTTAAATAGTTGCAAATACTATAATTTCACCGGAACCGGAAAAATAGACGCAAAAACATTTCAGGTGAATTATTTTCAGAACAATGCCGAATTAATTGAGCCCGGAATTGAGCGTGATTTTACAATTGCCTTGCAAGAATTAATTCAAAATCAAACCAACTTAAGTTTAACAAATACCGGAGCAGATTTGATATACGAAGGAGAAATTACCGGTTTCAGAATTTCTCCAATGACGGCTACAGCAGACCAAAGAACGGCTCAAAACCGATTAACATTTACCGTAAATGTGCGATTTATTAATAACAAAAAAGAAGAAGACAATTTTGAAAAATCGTTTTCTTTCTTTTATGACTATCCAGCTGACCGTCAATTGGTTGGAGAAACACTCAATTTAGCAAAATTGGAAATTTTTGACCGAATTACACAAGATATTTTTAATGCTTCTTTAGCTAAATGGTAGTTTTTAAAAATTTTTTACATAAATATTATTTTTATTACATTTGATAAATCATTCCATTCACCATTTTGAATCTATCTGAATATACTTTCCTTTTGAACAATCCAAATGCTTTCAATGAAAAGCAAGCTCAGGAATTGGAGAAAGTAGTAGATAATTTTCCCTATTTTCAAAGTGCGAGAGCCCTATATCTAAAAGGATTATACAACCAAGATAGCTACAAATACAATTTTGCTTTAAAAAAAACTGCTGCATACACAACTGACAGAAGTGTGTTATTTGATTTTATCACCTCCTCAGATTTTGTTATTTTGGAAAAAGACCATTATGAACAAAAACTTGCTCAATTATTGGAAATAGAAGTAATCGAAATAGAGCATGTTGAAGGTGAAAAAGCAGAAACAACTGGAGAAATCAGTGCAATTTCTGTTAAACCTACTGTAGAATTTGAATCAATTGATGTTGATTTTGTAAAAATTGAAAATAAGGAGGAAGAAACTGCTCTTTTGAATGAAGTTGAATCTAATTCAAATTCAGAAGAAATTTCTATTCAATTGGAAGATTCAATTACTACAAAAATAAATAGTGAAGAACACACTGAGGAAATTAAAATTGTTGATGTGTCTGAAGTTAATGAAGTAATTGAAACAGAGCGACCAATTGAACAAGTTGATATAGCAGAAAAACTTGAAATCGGAAAACCCATTTCGTTTGCGGTAAACGAAAAACATTCTTTTCAGGAATGGTTACAATTGACTTCTTTTAAGCCAATCAATAGAATTGAAGAAACAAAAAAAACAGAAATATCGACTGAAAAAGTTGAAAATGACATCAAAACGGCACCAGAAAAATTAAAAAAATTAGCCATTATTGATAAATTTATTGAGACCAATCCAAAAATTACACCTGCAAAGGATGTAATCGAAACTCCTTCAAAACCCATTGAAATAAGTGATACTTCCCATTTAATGACTGAAACGTTAGCTAGGGTTTACTTAGAACAAAAAAAATATAGCAAAGCAATTCAAGCTTATGAAATATTAATTTTGAAATATCCGGAAAAAAGTATTTTCTTTGCAGACCGAATTAAGGACATTAAAATTTTACAACAAAATAATCAATAGCATGGGATTTTCAGTTTTTTTAGTATTAATAACAATAGTTTGTTTTTTACTTATCGTCGTAATCATGGTTCAAAACCCTAAAGGGGGAGGTTTATCGTCTACTTTTGGAAACTCTCAACAAATTGGTGGCGTTCAAAAAACAACAGACTTTTTAGATAAAAGTACATGGACTTTAGGAATCATTTTGATAGCTTTAATTATGTTATCTTCATTGGCATTCAATAGTAATTCTGAAGCAATCACTATCGAGAAAAGTGATGTAGTTCCTGCCAAAACTGAAGCTACAACACCTTCAATGGAAGCTCCTGCTACAGAAAAACCGGCCGAAAAAGCTCCAAATACAGAAGAACAAAAATAATAGTACACTTTTCAATAGAAATCCCGAGCAATCGGGATTTTTTTTTGATTTGACTGAAAAAATGTCAGTTTCGTTCGATTGGCATAATTTCTGACTAATCGAAAGCGTCAAACTTAATTTAATAAAACAAAATAATTATGTCAGTAAACATTAAACCCCTTTCAGACCGCGTTTTAGTAGAACCGGCTCCTGCCGAAACTACCACAGCTTCAGGAATCATTATCCCTGACACAGCAAAAGAAAAACCACAAAGAGGAACTGTTGTTGCCTTAGGAAACGGAAAAAAAGACCACACCATGACCGTAAAAGTGGGTGACACGGTTTTATACGGAAAATATGCCGGAACAGAATTAAAATTAGACGGCAAAGATTACCTTATCATGAGAGAAGACGATATTTTAGCTATCGTATAATGACAAACTGAATATTCAAATTATTTAAAATTTAAAAAAATGGCAAAAGATATTAAATTCGACATTGAAGCACGTGATGGTTTAAAACGTGGAGTTGATGCATTAGCAAACGCAGTAAAAGTAACGTTAGGTCCAAAAGGAAGAAACGTAACAATTAGTAAATCATTTGGTGGACCTACAGTAACAAAAGATGGTGTAACTGTTGCCAAAGAAGTTGAATTAAAAGATCCATTGGAAAATATGGGTGCTCAAATGGTAAAAGAAGTTGCATCTAAAACCAATGATTTAGCCGGAGACGGAACAACAACTGCAACAGTTTTAGCTCAAGCAATCGTGAAAGAAGGTTTGAAAAACGTTGCTGCCGGAGCTAATCCTATGGATTTAAAAAGAGGAATTGATAAAGCCGTAGATGCAATTGTTACTGATCTAGGTAAACAAGCAAAAGAAGTAGGAAGTTCAACTGAAAAAATCAAACAAGTAGCTTCAATTTCTGCCAATAATGATGAAGTGATTGGAGAGTTAATTGCCACTGCTTTCGGAAAAGTTGGTAAAGAAGGTGTTATCACTGTAGAGGAAGCTAAAGGAACGGATACTTACGTAGATGTGGTAGAAGGAATGCAATTTGACAGAGGGTATTTATCGCCTTATTTTGTAACCAATCCTGAAAAAATGAATGTAGAATTAGAAAATCCATTCATTTTATTATATGATAAAAAAGTTTCTTCTTTAAAAGAATTGTTACCTGTTTTAGAACCGGTAGCTCAATCCGGAAAACCATTATTGATTATTGCTGAAGATGTGGATGGAGAAGCTCTTTCTACTTTAGTAGTAAACAAATTACGTGGAGCCTTAAAAATTGCTGCAGTGAAAGCCCCTGGTTTTGGCGACAGAAGAAAAGCGATGTTAGAAGATATTGCCATCTTAACCGGTGGAACTGTAATTGCAGAGGAAAGTGGCTATACTTTAGAAAATGCTACTTTACAAATGTTGGGAACAGCAGAAAAAGTAGCAATCGATAAAGACAATACAACCATTGTAAACGGAGCCGGAAATGGTGATTTGATTAAAAATCGTGTAAACCAAATCAAAGCTCAAATGGAAACCACGACTTCTGATTATGACCGTGAGAAATTGCAAGAGCGTTTGGCAAAATTAGCCGGGGGTGTTGCGGTTCTTTATGTAGGTGCTGCATCTGAAGTAGAAATGAAAGAGAAAAAAGACCGTGTGGATGATGCTTTACACGCAACCAGAGCAGCAGTAGAAGAAGGAATTGTTGCCGGTGGCGGTGTAGCTTTATTAAGAGCTAAAAACGTTTTATCTTCTTTAAAATCAGATAATGCTGATGAAGCAACCGGAATTCAAATTGTTTCTCGTGCAGTAGAAGCTCCATTGCGAACCATTGTTGAAAATGCCGGTTTAGAAGGTTCTGTTGTGGTAGCAAAAGTTGCCGAAGGAAAAGGAGATTTTGGATACAATGCCAAAACTGATGAATATGTTGATATGCTAAAAGCTGGAATCATCGACCCTAAAAAAGTAACTCGTGTGGCTTTAGAAAACGCTGCTTCTGTTGCCGGAATGATTTTAACTACTGAATGTGCTTTGGTTGAAATTAAAGAAGAAAATGCCGGAGGTGGAATGCCAATGGGTGGCGGAATGCCGGGGATGATGTAATTTAGTAGTAAGACTTTAGTATTAAGTATTAAGACTTAAAACACATAAAAAAATCCGTCTCGAAGAGATTCTTGACGGATTTTGTTTTTGATGATGAAAACGAAATTATTTTCGCCAATCAAAATTAGTTACATAACTCAATCGAACAGTCGGATTATCTTCTTGAAGTGTATTGGCAAAATTCCAAATATGTTGCTGAATATAGCAAAGCTGTAATTGATGATTTTTATCAAAATTATAACCTAATCCTCCAATAATTCGGTTCTGATTTAAAAAGGTTTTACCCGCATTAGAACCAATATTCAAAAAAATTTCATTGCCAAAAACCGCAAATAGCTTTGTAGATTCTTCCTTTTTCACCAATGGATAATTAAACAGAATCATATAACGTAGTCTGTTCCTGTAATCGTAATCATCAATATTAAAACTTCCTTCGTTATTTTGATTTGCAATGCCTACAAATCGGAACTCATCACGCAAACGATGGGTAATTCTTAAATCATTCTTATTGTGTACAAAAGTTCCTTGAATCCAAACATGATCTTCGGGGATGTTTATTCGATTCATGGCCGGATCTCCATATGAATACGTGTTGTAGTGACTGTATCCAATCGTTGCCATAAATTGTTTAGTAAACTGATAATCAACAGAAGGACGCACAAAATATTGTTGTTTCTCTGAAAACCCATTAGCATAACGCATCGTTGCTTCAAAAGAAAATGACAGCTTATCGGAAATCATATTCTTACCGAAATAATGAAACCAAATGTTCTCATTTGATGATTTTGTTTGAGCAGAAATCGTATGATTTTCAAGAAAAATTATTATTACCCAAAAAAATAAAATCAGTTTAATTAACTTCTTCATATTTAATTTTTAAGTTCTTTTTTCTTGATGCCTTCGGATGATTAGACAAAGGTTTATGGTTATCCAAACCATGAATTGTTACTTTTCCCCCATCATCATGAGCTTCATAATCATGTTTAAAATGTTCTAAATTTTCCATCACTGAATGATCTACTAATTTAGTCTTTTTTAAATCAATTATCACTTGATAACCCGGGGGAATTTCTTCCAACTTTCTTTTAATTCCTAAGTAATTTGAAAAAATGGCCGATTTATCTATTTCAACATAATAGTTATTCCCTTCAAAAGAAACAATTGTTTGGGCTTTAAAAAAAGAAGAAATCGGGGTTCCGTTTATCACATGAATTATCATTTTTAATAGCATACCGAATGCTATTCCCACTAATAAATCCTCAAAAAGTGTCACAATAACTGTCCCAGTAAAAATAAGCAACTGTTCTTTTCCGATATGTAGCATATGAAAAAATTCTCTTGGATGAGCTAATTTTATTCCAACCGTAATCAACATGGCCGCTAATGCTGCATTTGGAATCATCTCTAATAATGGTGCAGCCAACAAAACAAAAAGCAATATAAAAACACCGTGAAAAAAGTTTGCCCAACGTGTTTTTGCACCATTTGTTACATTTGAAGAACTTCTTGCTACTTCAGAAATCATAGGTAAACCACCTAAAAATGCAGCTAACGTATTACCAATTCCTACAGCAATTAAATCTTTGTTTGCATTCGATTTTCTTTTGAATGGGTCTGCCAAGTCAATCGCTTTAACGGTTAATAAAGATTCTAATGAACCTACCATGGCGAACATAACAACATATTTAATAAATATTCCGGTTTGATTTATTCCGGAAAAATCTACATTCCATTGAAGGTTATCGGTTAAACTTCCAATTTTTACTAATGCGTAAGGAGGTTCAGTGTGAGCAAAATCCATTACAAGTTCCGCCGGAATGGCGAATAGTAAAACCACTAACGGAGCGGGAATCATTTTAATCTTTTTATTTTTAATGAATGGCCAAACTAATAGTATTGCCAAACTGATCACGCCAATAAACGTTGCCTTAGGGTCTAAATTAAGTAAGAACTTTGGAATATTCAACAACAATTCTACCGGATTCATTCCTTTGGCTAAAATTGGATTATCATTCAATAAAACCGGAATTTGCTTAGCGATAATGATAATTCCTATCGCAGCCAACATTCCGTGAATAGTTGAGAGTGGAAAAAAATCGGCAAGTTTTCCCAATTTAAAAATTCCAAAAAGAATTTGTATCAATCCGGCAATAACCATCGCTCCTAAAGCTAATTTCCAACCTAAAATTGGGTCTCCTTGACCAAATTCGGCCACAGCACCGGCGACAATTACAATTAAACCGGCAGCAGGACCTTTTATGGTTAAACGCGAACCCATGAAAAAACTAACGAGTATTCCGCCTATGATTGCGGTGATTAATCCCATGATTGGAGGAAAATCAGAAGCTTTTGCAATTCCCAAACTCAAGGGTAATGCCAATAAAAACACGATAAAACCGGAAATAGCGTCAGTTTTAAAATTTTCTTTTAATCCTGCCAATCCATCAGCAGGGATATATTTTTTTGTTTTCATATTTTTTTAAGTATTAAGATGATTGATAGGGTAACTCATGATACGTTTTTACATGAGGTCCCAAAAATAAACGGGCGTAAATTCTGATACCTGCAATTCCTGAAACCACAAAACTTGATGCCACAAAAAAAGCTAACACAACTTGATTACTGCTGATATGGCTAAATAGTAAATCCTCCCCAATAAAAGTGCTGGTTATAGGAAAACCTGTAATGCCCAGTGTGGCCAATAAAAAGAAAAAAGCAAACTTTGGATGTTCATACACATGTCCTAAGTATTGACTAATTAAAATCCGTTTTTCCAATTGCTTTAATTTTAATAGTGCCAAATATCCGATTGAGCCGGAAACAATAATTCCTGCTAAGTAAAATGCGATTTCGCCTATCGTTACATGTTCATTAAAAACAATCGCTAAAGCAATCCAAAAGTGGTTCATTATTATTAAAATCCATGCTAGAAATGGACTTTTCCGCTCAGAAAACGATTTAAAAACAAACACTAAACCAATTCCGGCAAAAATTTCAGGAAGAAGTGATGTTAATTCGCTTGGTACTTTTTCTTTGAATTGATAAGCAATTGTGCCTAAAGCAAAAAGCGGTATAAAAAAGAAATAAACTCTTTTTATATTCAAAAAGTCTAATGATTTACCGATTATTTTCAAAGGTCGCCAAAGCACTATGTTTAAAAAGGCTTCTAATTTAAATTCCTTCAACGCAAGAACATAGAGTGTGTTTTTAATCACTCTTGGAAAGAAAAAATTATCCTTTTCAGATTTATGTTGATAAGTGTAAAACTGTTCTCTAATTAAATAACTCACTACTGAAGGCGAAACCAACAATTGATATGTTCGTAGAAAAGCATTTCCGGCAAAGTGAAAAAGTGCCAATACTTCTAAACCAAGAGCGATCTCAATGAATATAATTCCGATTTGTGAAATAGAACTATAGGCAACTTGACTTTTTATAGAAGATTGAACTCTGGCCATCAATGAACTCATGATACTAGTGGTTAATCCCATCAGCCCAATAGCAAATCGCATCGAAGTTTGATGTTCCCAAAAAGGAAAAGTTCGCAACATTAAAAACACTCCCAAATGCACGGATAGCGAACCATAAAAAATTGCACTTGAGGGCGTTGGCCCTTCCATTGCTCTGGGTAACCAAGACGAGAAAGGAATTTGAGCTGATTTGGCCGCAGCCGCACAAGCCAGGCATAAAGCAATAAAAACACCAATTAAGGAATGATTTTGCAAGTGTTCGTTCACCAATTCATAATTATTCAGTTTCATAAAAGTGATATTTTCATGAAACAAATGGTGACTGGCCCACATGGTTAAGAGTAACCCGACATCCCCAATTCTATAAATGGAAAACACCTTAAAGGCATTCTTTACGGGCAAATAACGTTCTCGGTAGAAAGCAATTAACAGAAAAGATGAGATTCCAATAATCTCCCAACCAATGAATAAGGTTTCAAAATTACCGGAGAGAATCGTTATATTATAACCAAAAAAGAAAAACAAAACGGTTGTAAAAAAACGTTTATATCCTTTTTCACGATGGAGATAATAACGACTATAAGTGGTAATCATTGAAGTAAGTAAAGCCCCAACAAACAGATAAACAGCCGTAATTCGATCAAAATAAAAATCGATAAAAAACTCGTAATGTGAAGTACTGAATATTGTTATTTCCTTTAGGTTTAAATCAGGGGAATCATTCAAAATCCAAATTATACAAAATATAACTATTCCTAAAAATTGGGTGAAAACAGTTGCAAATGCAATTCCTGAAATTAGTTTTTCCCTCTTTTCAGGCATCAAAACACTTATTAAGAAACCTAAAATTGGAAACATTAAAAAAAACTGGAGTATATTTTCCATAATCTTAAGCTGTTTTTAAAATTGAGATGGGTAAATTCTCCTTTGTCTTTTCTGACAGTTCTAATTCATTTTGAATGATCGTTATTTTTTGAATGGGATAATAAACGATAAACTCTTCCTTTTCAAACACAAAAATTTGTTTTGTTTCAGGATGAACAACGGCTAATTTTACCCATTCATTTTTAAACCATTCGTATGTAGAAGGATTTTTGGCAATTGCTTTTTGAACAATTTCAGGAAAATGTTCCGCCACAACCAGCAATCGAATTGGATCGTGAACTTCTATCATCTGACTGGGTAGTCCGGGACGTAAATCACCATCTATACCGTTCGCTACACCAATTAAACCCATCACATTGTGCGGTAATTTAGAGCCGGCCCCTAACTTTTGGTTATCAACTCTGGAAAAATAATATTCCAAATTAATCCCTCCGGCAACCGGAGCTACTTGTCCTAAAATCACCGCCAAAAAGTCACCGGAAGGGTCCAATTGATAGTCATAAGAATTCAAAAATGAGCGTCTGTCCAAAAACAATTGTTTCGATAAACTTCTTCTTCCAATTACGCTCATGGCATTGGTTGCATGATTTAATTCCGGTCTTGGTTCGAATAAGGAAAGCGAACGTTTCTTTACATTTTCATGAACCTTTTCTAGCGAATCGGAAGAATTAATGGTATCAAATCTTCTGGAACGCTCTTTTGCATTGTTCTGAAGTGCTTTTATAAAGATTTCCTGATTTTGAATGTGCATTTTTAGATTCAACTCACTTAAAATTTCTTCATCATAGAACTGAATTTCATCCCTAGTAGTATCGTGCAAAGCCGGTAAGAATTGAGTAACATCAGGAATAATAAGTCCTCTTTCTTTGAGAAGCAATCTTACTTTGGGATGATTGGCTGCAAAACAAGTAACTTTTGCATTCACAGAACTTGGTCTACCACAACAAGCTCCGCAATCATATCCGGCATAATGTGTATTGTTTACACTGGTTGCACCGTGTCCAACAACATAAACAAGTGATGAGAAGTTTTTAACCAAACCAATACTTTTTAGTAATCCCTCTATCCTATTGGCCATTTCATCAATGGTAAATCCTACTTGTAAACCATCTTCTGTGTCTGTAAGATTTTTGTTTTCGATATGAAGTTTGGCCTTTTTATGTAAGTGTTTAAAAGAAGCCGTAGTAGCCGGAGACATTGATGGTTTGAAAATATTTAAAAATAATTTAAATGCGGAAGTGAACCCAAGTGTTTGACTGATAATCCAACCAAAAAGCAATGAATGCGAGTGTTTGTGATAATGTAAATCTTTAACGTGTTTTTTCTTGCGGTGCTCTTCTTTTATCAAATATTTTGGTGTTACCGGAGCCGGACATAATTTGGTATGAAATTTACCATTGACCGGTTGGTAATAAAACTCAAAATTAAAAAAAGCAGCTGTGCCAAACGTTTCTGCTTTCATATCTTGGTGTTCAATGTGTCTTCTGAAAGAACATTCGCGGTCATCCATACAAAATAAGCCTTGAAAGCTTGGAATAGAAGAGGATGAAATGGTTTCTGCTTGCTTGACACTTCCAAGAACCTGGTCATAAAAACTCCATTCAAACGCTTGTTGCCAAAGTGTCAAAACTTGGAATAGTTCGCTCTCTTTAACTGATTCAAAAAGCTTGTATTCATGCGTTCTCACTCTACTACCAAGAGGTGACCAATTGCCATTGAATTTTTTGTCAAGAACATCTATTTCTAGCAATAATTCAAATTTAACCAATTCTTCAAACGATATTGGTTTCGCATCCAAAAGCGAGGTCGGATTAGCTTCCAACGTAGCTATCATCCCACTCCAACCGGGGTGAGAAAATTGTTGATCAAATAAATAGTATTCATAAAGCTCGACTTTTCCAACTACAATTTCGAGTAATTCTGTAATGGATGCATCATTAAAAAGCAACTCTTTTGCTCTGGCAGAAGAAAACAAACTCTGTTTGGTATTTTGTTCCAAAGCTTTAATTGCAGCTAAAAAACCAGTTGCCTTTTCAGGAAAAGTCCAAAGTGCGATGCCTTGGTCTAAATAACTGCACAGTAAACGAAAAAGTAAACTATGTGTAGATTTTTCTAAATTTATAGCATATTCTTTCTTCCAATTGGCACGTAAATTTCCAATTCTGGGTTTTACCGATTCATCAAAGTTTTGATGAAGTAATTTATCTTTCCAAACCGAGAAATTTTCTTTTCCTTTCTCCTTTTCAATGACCCAATCGAGTACAGATTCATTTATTTCATTCTTTTTTAAACGATTTCTGAAATCTTCCAAAGGCAAATACGTTTTGTAACCAAAAAGAGTGGTTGCTTTGGCTAACGCATCATGAAATTTTTTATGTTGAAAAGCGTGTAAAGTATTGTGATGCACAAAGTCTTTCAATGGATTTTGTGCCGGTAAATAATGTGTTAGACGATGAAGAACAGCATGTTCATCAAAGCCATTGCTAGTTGTTTTCACAAATTAATGAGTTTGAATTAATACATAAGTTATTGATTTTCAATAAAAAATTGAAATCTTAAAAACTAATAATGTATTAAGACAAATGGATTTTCCAATTGCAGTATAAATCGTAAAGGTGTAATTTTCTTCCTTGTACTCCCTCTAAAAATTGCTTGAAAGATGGATTATCAGTAGAAAAAAAAGTAAATACTACCGACTTTGAAAAGATATAATCGAATTGAACTTCATCAATTTCAGATTCTACTGTTTCAACCTCGCTAATCGCATTGAAAATTGTTACTTGTTGCTGATGAAGGTCGGACTGATCTTTAGAAGATTGTGTAAGGTGAACAACTTCAGGAGAAGATAAATCTGAAGCCAATAATCCTCTGACTGATCCTGAATAAAAAACAATAAATGCTAACAGGAAAGAAAAAAATCCTATTTGCTTCTCTAAAACTGACTTTATTGTTTTCACATTATTTACCTAAAACGATGTAAAATTAAATTAAATTTTGAATCAAAACCAATTTTATAAAAAAAGTTCCGATAACGATATCGGAACTATTAAATTTATTGCTTTCTTTCAAACTTACAACATCCGTGCAAATCATTGTAAGCTTCATCTGACGCTTTAACTTTCTCAGTATCATGACCCACTTTTGCCACTGCTTCGTGAACTTGATCAATCGTACATTTATTTTCATCTAAAATTAAATGCAAATCTTGATGATCAATATGCCAAACGGCTGATTTTACTCCTTTTACAGACAAGGCAGCTTTTTCAATACGCTTTTTGCACATATCACAATTACCATTCACTTCGATGTCATATTTTGCATTTTTGTTTTTCTTTTCTTGAGCTTGAACTGAAATTCCAATTAAGGAAATCATTAGTATAAAAATTAATTTTTTCATTTTTGAAATTGTTATTGAAATTGTTATTGAAATTGTAATTGATTTTTGTTACTGAATTTTAAAACGCAATCCCGTATAAAACATTGCTCCAAAAACCGGAGCATAGACCATTGAACTATCAAAATACGCACCAAAAGGATCATTACTTCCTAAAATCGCATTTTCTTGTTGATAATTACCTAGGTTTTCTGCACCTAAATAAATCTCAAATGTTTTGGAAAAAGTTTTAGTTACTTGAGCATTCATCACCGAAAACGGATTGGTAAACTCCTGCAAACGATATTCTTCCGGATTCGACTGTGTTCTTGGCAAACGTTGTTTTCCTAACCAATTATAAGTGAAATCAAATTTCCATTGTTGACCTTTTTCTTTTACATGCGTTTCATAAGCAATGTTGGTAAAAAATCGGTGTTTGGCTTGCAAAGGCCTTTCAACTAAACCTATCGTATATTCTGTTTGAACATCATAATATTTGTAAGCAGTTCTCACATTAAAATGAGGTGAAATTTCATAACTCAAATCCACTTGTAAACTATTGGCAAATGATTTTCCGTCAAGATTGTAAAACAAAACTTGTTGCGGACTATTATCTACATCAACAATGGCTTGATTTTGAAAATCGGTTCGGTAAAAATCAACTGAAAATTCGGCTTCTTTTCCAAAAACTTTAAATCCTTGTAAAAAACTAAAACCGTAATTCCATGCAATTTCGGCATCCAAACCATAAATTTCTCCACCGGTATCTAAAATTTGAAATTGACGTGAAGAAGCAAAAAGTTGTTGGTTTTCGGCAAAAATATTGGCACTTCTTTTTCCTCTTCCGGCAGAAATTCTGAAAGTGGTTTTTTCAAAAGGTTTATATCGTAAATGTGCTCTTGGCGTTACAAAAACGCCTAAACGATTGTGGTAGTCAATTCGACCGCCTAAAACATAATTTAAATCATCTCCATTGCAATAGGTATACTCGAAAAAAGTTCCAATAGAATTATCGATTCTACTAAAGTCGAATGTGTTTACATTTTCACTAAAAGAATCATATGTAAAATTTAGTCCGGTAGTAAATTTATGTGAGGTGTTACTCAAAATCGAATTATAAATCAAATTAGAATAAAAACTTCGTTGCGTAATGTCATATTGATTTAAACCAAAATGAGAGTTTTGTTTATGGTAATTAAACGCATTTTGAAACCCAAAACTTCGCCACGGAACTTCGGTTGAAACACGACCAATTTTTGAGGATATATCTAGCTTTTCTGTATTGATTTCGGAACCCCAAAAATTGGTTGTTCCCCTATCTCTATCCGGATCAAAATCAACTTGACCGGTTTGTTTATCATCGTTCATATATCGAAAGTTGATAAAACTCACCCAACCCTTTTCGGCATCGGTATATTGCCAACGGTTTATCATATTAATTTGTTGACCGATTGGATTATCCAAAAAACCATCGTCATTCATATCGTTTTTTGAAACTCTCGCATTTCCGTGAAGGAACAAACTGGTTGCCCATTTATCGTTTAATTTTTTATTGAAATGTGTATTCAGTTCAAATCGAGAATCGGTTGAACCATATGCATTCAAAAAGAAAGGGATATCATCATGTGGTTTGATCATTTCATAATTGATTTGACCCGAAATACTTTCAAATCCATTAACCACAGAACCTGCTCCTTTGGTAATTTGAATACTTTCCACCCAAGTTCCGGGCACAAAGGAAAGTCCGTACGCCTGCGAGGCACCACGAATAGCGGGAATATTTTCTTCTGTCATTAAAATGTATGGACTTGTTAATCCCAACATTCTGATTTGACGACTTCCTGAAACCGCATCTGAAAAATTAACATCAATGGATGGATTGGTTTCAAAACTTTCGGATAAATTACAACAAGCAGCTTTGAGCAATTCCTTACTTGTCATCGTTTGAACGTTGGCTGCTGTCAAATAATTCTTTTGAAGTGATTTTCTAACTTTGGTCAGCGTAACTTCATCAAATGTGTTGTCAAATTCTAAATTTTGAGTAATTGATTTTGGTTCAGTAATTGTTAAGGTAACGGTTTTAAAACCCACATAACTAATCACTAAAACCGTATTTTCGGCTGTAAAAGGAATCGAAAAGTTTCCTTTATCATCGGAAACAGCACCGATTTGTGTGTTTTGCCAGTAAATATTTGCTCCCGGAAGAGGCTGATTATTGTCGAAAGTAATTTTCCCTGTTACCTTTTCTTGCGAAAAAAGTAAAGCGGAAAACAATAAAAATAATGAAATGATATGTTGTTTTTTCATTAAAAAATGATTTTAAATTAAACGTAATTTTTTCACAAAAGTGAAATGTAGTTTAATCTAAAATCAGGCGTAAAAAACTAATTGAGTATACAATTGATAGAGTGGCGGAGCATTTGCATCGCAATAATAATCAAACAATTGCTCGTTGATTTGTTTTACTCTATTGGTATAAAAAGAAAATTCAACAGTTGGCAACACCGAAACATAATCAAAATCAAAATGCAGTTGTTTTATCACTACATCATCAAAATCAGCTTGAATGGTTTCATTAGAACAACAACCGTCGTGGTTTTCTAAAGAAATGGCACAACAGGACTTTTCTCTAGGATGAACTTCTGTTTCACAGGGATCTTCCGTGTTAAAAACGGAGGAAACTGAAGCAATCGTATCACCACAATAATGCACATTAAAAGCCAATCCGCTGGAAGAAATCAGCAGATAAAAAGCCATGATTATACTTGTGCACTTTTTGAAATTCATGCTGCAAAGTTACTTTTTTTTGAATACTAACTTCAAAAAAATCTGTTAATTGAATTAAATCTCAACCACTTGACCCAAAAGCGGAACGGTTGCATCAAATCCATACGTATCAAAAATCTTTGTTCGCAACGTGTCGGCTGCTTCATTTTCGCCGTGCACTAAAAATATTTTTTGGGGTTTTTGTTTTAATTCGCTCAACCAATTGAGTAAATCTTTTTGGTCGCCATGAGCGGAAAGTCCTTCTACCAAGACAACTTCTGCTTCAACAGGATAATATTTTCCGTAGAATTTAACTTCTTTGGCCCCTTCTAGTAATTTTCTTCCGCGAGTTCCTTCAGCTTGATAACCCACTAACATTACTGTGTTTTCCGGTTTGTCAATATAGCGTTCCAAGTACGACAAAACTCTTCCTCCGGTTATCATTCCACTAGCTGCAATCACCACTTTGGGTCTTTTGTCATAAATGGCATTAATTGTATCTTCATAATCGGAAATCATGGTAAACATTCTACACATTTCTTCACATTCATGCGGATTCAATTTATGCCAATTAGGATTGTCGTTAAAAACATCCAAAACTCTAATTCCCATAGGTGTATCAATTATGTAGGACACGTTTGGAATGCGATTTTGTAGACGCAACTGCCAAATCAAATACATCACAGTTTGCACTCGCTCTACTGCAAAACTAGGTATGATAACATTTCCTCCAAGACTAATCGTTGAATTGATAATTTTTTCTACTTCAAACAACACATCATTTTGAGGATGAAGACGATTTCCGTAAGTAGATTCTAAAAAGATATAATCGCCCGATTTCGGTTTTTGAGGCGGATGCATGAGTACATCATCATCTTGACCCACATCACCTGAGAAAATAAGCGTTTTCTCTTCGGCATGTAACTCAATAGAACAAGCACCGAGAATATGTGCTGAAGGAAAAAATTTAAAATAACAGTCATCTGTTAATTTAACCTCTAAATTAGGTTCAATCACTCTAAAAAAGGGCGTTACCCGTTCTGCATCGGCCACGGTATAAAGTGGTTCGGCAGGATTATGTTTGGAAAAATGCTCTTGATTCGCTTTAGACGCTTCTTCTTCTTGAATTTTTGCACTATCAGCTAGAATAAGTTTTGAAATTTGTTTAGTTGGAGCGGTACAAAATATTTTACCTTTAAAACCATTTTTTACTAATAATGGTAACCAACCACAATGATCGAGATGGCCATGCGTGAGCAATACAAAGTCAATCGCAGAAGGTTCAATTGCCAATGGTTGCCGGTTTAACTCTCGTAAAGATTTGATTCCTTGAAATAAACCACAATCGATTAAAATGCGGTTTTCATTCAATTCGACAACTGTTTTTGAACCTGTCACTGTTCCTGTTCCTCCTAAAAAATGAATTTTCATAACTTTAATATATTACATTACACAATTGATATGCTTCATTTAGACAATTTTTAATTCGATTTTTACTCAATCCGATTTTTGAAAGCCATTCCGATTGTTTAATCAAATCTTTTACAGTGATAAGTTCTTGCATCAACAATTTATCTTTTTCAAGTTGTGTTAATGTAGTTAAGCATGTCACAGGATAAATTTGAGCAGCATCTATTTTGTTTCGCAAACTGTTCCCTTTTGGATAATCCCAGCTTAACAAACTCATACTTGAACAGGTTGCAAATTTTATGGCATCATCCGTAAATCGATTATTAGTCACTATCCAGCAATGATTTATTTGATAATTTGATCCGAAAACCGAAAAATCTATTTCTTTTAAATCATTAAATCGAGACAAAATGTAGAGTGGAACTTTCACATCGGATTTTGCATCTTGATTTCCATGAAATTTGCATTCAATCATCGAAACTATATTTTCCATTTTGAGCAAAACATCCACTTCATGTGAAATGCATTTCCCATCTAAAATCAAATTGATTTGTGTTTGATATCCTTCTAATTCAAATAATTTTGCAATAAACTTTTCAAAGTAAAAACCTGCCGGACCAAGAGCTTGAACAGCTGATCTTAAATTATAACGAGCTGCATGAGCATTGGAAAATTTTTTAAGCAATTGAAAAGCGAGTTTGTAAATTTTTTTGGTTGGAATTCCTTCATACAATTGCTTATCGATTTCAAACATCACTTGAAATACAGCAGCATCATCTGCACCCGATTTACGTAAAGAATGTTGAAGTTTTTCTTTATCGAATAAAACCAATTCTCCTGAAAATTTAGTAACTTTCATAACCTTAAAATTTATATTATAAAGTTACGAAAAAAGGATTTAAGAATGCTTTTTTTGGAAATAAAAAGCGGGGATAAAAAGCAGTAAAAATAAAGGTTGAATGATAAATCTTCGTACATAGAAAAGTATGAAATTGCTATCTTCATCAAAAAACAAAACAATACCAAAAAACAACCCTATCAATATAAAAAAAAGCAGTAAATAAAGAACGGAAGTAAATTTTGCAATTGACACATCTTTAAACAAAAAATAAATCACAGCAATTGACAAAGAAGTATTCAAAACATAACGAAACAATAGACTTAGAAAAAGTCTGATTCCGTTAAAATCAGGAAAAGGTAAATTAAGGTAATCGTTTTTAAAATAGTTCAAAAATGGATCATAAAACAATTTTTCTTCAAAAAAACGAATGAATGCTAAAGCTAGCACACAAATTGCAATGAAAATAAAATCAAAAATTTTAGCCTTTGTTTTGTGTTGCATAAACAGAAAATTTATTTACCCAAATCACCCATAATAAAAACACAACCCCATAAATAAACAGTGGAAAAACAACTCCGTGTAATAAATGTTCTTGTTCAGGATAATGATATAAAGCAATCGCAATTAAAGCAATTCGAATTACATTCAAAACATAAATTAATAGACTACCAAACAAAATAAATAACACTGTTTTTTTCCAATTTCCTTTAAAAGCAATGACAAAAGAAATAAAAAGAATAATTACACTAATCGCGTTGCAACCTTCTACTACTCTGGCAACTTTTTTGCCTTCTACAAAAAGCATGTTCGAATTTTGTTTGGGATGAGGCTCTAAATGCGAATTATAGTTAAAAAGTTCAATCGTTTGTTGTGTTTGAACACTTACAATTTCGGTAATTGAATCTATTTCTAAGGAAGCTGAATCAAATGAATTTAAGTAAAATTGATACAGCGAGGTTAAAACAATATAACTCAAAAAAAATTTCAGTAAAAATGAAAGAAAAGGTTTGTATTGATTAAGGTATTTTTTCAAAACTGTATTTTTAACAAAAATATGTATTTTTAGGCAGTGTTGATGTTTTACCTTTGTAAAAAATTAATGCTATGAATTTTGATGCCCTAAAACCAAAAGTCGTAGAAGTATTCATTCGATTTGATATTTCTCGAGAAGAAAAGTTACAACTACTTTGTCAGCTTTTACATGACAATGTTGATTACTACAATTGGGTTGGATTTTATTTTGCCAAACACGAAACCCAAACACTGCATTTAGGACCTTATGTAGGTGCAGAAACCGATCATACAGTTATTCCGTTTGGAAAAGGAATTTGCGGACAAGTGGCCGTTTCTAACAAAAATTTTGTTGTACCGGATGTTTCTGCTCAAGACAATTATATTGCTTGTAGTTTTACGGTAAAATCAGAAATTGTAGTTCCTATTTTTGTAGAAGGCAACAATATCGGTCAAATAGATATTGACAGTCATGTTTTGGATCCGTTTACCTCAGAGGATGAACGCTTTTTAGAATTTGTAACCGAAGAAGTAGCAAAGTTGTTTTAGAAAAACTTGTTCATTTAAAAAATAAATTTACCTTTGCACTCGAATTGGGAAAGACCCTTTCATACATCAAAATCATTTAAATAATATTGGAATGTATTTAACTAAAGAAACTAAAGCTGAAATCTTCGCAAAACACGGAGGGAAAGCTGAAAACACAGGTTCTTCTGAGGGACAAATAGCATTGTTCACATACAGAATTAACCACTTAACCGGTCACTTGAAAAAAAATCGTCATGATTATAATACCGAGCGATCTTTAGTGAAATTGGTAGGTAAAAGAAGAAGTCTTCTTGACTACTTGAAGAAAAAAGATATCAACAGATATCGTGAGATTATCAAAGAATTGAATATTAGAAAATAATCAATAGGAAAGAGGTGCGAAAGTGCCTCTTTTTGTTTTATATATTTTGAAAGAAAAAAGTTTGGTTTTTCATTGGGTTACACAACAACTACACGCAACAACAACACAACGAAACCTAATATTAATACCAAATTAAGGATTTATTTATGATTCCAAATGTAACAAAAGAGGTGATCGATTTAGGAGATGGACGTACCATTTCAATCGAAACCGGAAAATTAGCGAAACAAGCAGACGGTTCTGTGGTAGTTCGCTTAGGAGATTGTATGTTGTTAGCAACAGCTGTATCTGCCAGAACGGCTAACCCAGGGGTTGACTTTTTACCTCTGACCGTTGATTATCGTGAAAAATTTGCCGCCGCAGGAAGATTTCCCGGTGGTTTTTTCAAAAGAGAAGCTCGTCCAAGTGACAGTGAAGTACTAACTATGCGTTTGGTGGACCGTGTTTTACGTCCGCTTTTCCCGGATGATTATCACGCAGAAACGCAAGTGATGATTCAATTGATGAGTCATGACGAAAATGTTATGCCTGACGCTCTTGCCGGTTTAGCTGCTTCTGCGGCTTTAGCAGTTTCGGATATACCTTTTTACAATTTAATTTCTGAAGTAAGAGTAGCAAGAGTTGATGGGAAATTTTTAATTAACCCAAGCAAAGCTCAATTAGAACTATCTGACATCGATATGATGATTGGTGCTTCTATGGATTCTGTTGCGATGGTGGAAGGTGAGATGAAAGAAATTTCAGAAAAAGAAATGGTGGAAGCCATTAAATTTGCTCACGAAGCAATCAAAATTCAAATTCAAGCACAAGAACGTTTACGTAAAGCGGTGGGTTCACCGGAATACAGAACCTATGAAGGAGAAGTGGAAGACGAAACCGTTTATGCAAAAATTAAAGCAGCTTCGTATGATAAATATTATGCTATTGCTATGGAAGCCTCAGCAAAAAGCGAAAGAGGTGAAAAATTTGCAGCGGTAAAAGAAGAGGTAAAAGCTTTATTTTCAGAAGAAGAATATGTTGAAAATACGGATTTAAGTGAATTAGTGAGCAAATACAACTATAAAACACAAAAAGAAGCCGTTCGTAACGTTATTCTTGAAAAAGGAATTCGTTTAGACGGAAGAAAAACAACTGAAATCAGACCGATTTGGTGTGAAACTGATTATTTGCCATCGGTTCACGGTTCATCTTTGTTTACACGTGGTGAAACACAAGCGTTGGCTACTGTAACACTTGGAACTTCAAGGGAGGCAAATGTAATTGACTCACCAAGCGAACAAGGAGAAGAAAAATTCTACTTACATTATAACTTCCCTCCTTTTTCAACCGGTGAAGCAAAACCGTTAAGAGGAACTTCAAGAAGAGAAGTAGGTCATGGAAACTTGGCTCAAAGAGCATTGAAAAACATGATACCTACCGATTGTCCTTACACAATCAGAATTGTTTCAGAAGTACTGGAATCAAATGGTTCTTCTTCTATGGCAACCGTTTGTGCCGGAACAATGGCGTTAATGGATGCCGGAGTTCAAATGACAAAACCGGTTTCCGGTATTGCAATGGGATTGATTACAGACGGTCAAAAATTTGCAGTTCTTTCTGATATTTTAGGTGACGAGGATCATTTAGGTGATATGGACTTTAAAGTAACCGGAACAGCAGACGGAATAACCGCTTGTCAAATGGATATCAAAATTGACGGATTACGTTATGATATCATGGAGCAAGCTTTAGAACAAGCCAGAGAAGGCCGTATGCATATTTTAGGTAAAATTACCGAGACGATTGCTACACCAAGAGCAGATGTTAAAAAGCATGCCCCAAAAATCATAATGCGTACTATTCCTGGAAACTTTATTGGTGCCTTAATTGGTCCGGGTGGAAAAGTAATTCAAGAATTACAAAAAGCTACCGGAACAACAATCGTTATTAATGAAGTGGATGAGCAAGGTGTGGTTGAAATTTTAGGAACAGATCCGGATGGAATTGCAGCAGTTTTAGCTAAAATTGATTCGATTATTTTTAAACCTGAAATGGGAGAAGCTTATGAAGTAAAAGTAATTAAAATGCTTGATTTTGGTGCAGTAGTAGAATATACAAAAGCACCAGGAAATGAAGTATTGTTACACGTATCTGAATTAGCTTGGGAAAGAACAGAAAATGTTGCAGATGTGGTTAAAATGGGAGATGTTTTCATGGTGAAATACCTAGGTGTTGATCCAAAAACAAGAAAAGAAAAAGTTTCTAAAAAAGCACTTTTACCACGACCTCCAAGGGAAGAGAAAAAAGACGCTCCAAAAAAGGACTAGTTATATAACATCATCATTTTAAAAATCCGACTCTTAACGAGCCGGATTTTTTTGTAAATTATCTACTACAATTAAGATAATATTAACAAAAATGTTATATTTGCAACAAATCGCCTCTAAAATAAATATGATTTTGTCACTAAAAAAGATATTTCTTTTACTGAACTTACTGTTTGCTTCTTGTCTTATGGGGCAAGACTTTACTGTGAATGGTAAAATTACTGATGAAAACAATGAAATTATTGAAGGTTCTGAAATTGTCCTCTTAAGCGAAAACAAAATCATCAGCTCAACCATTTCCGATGCTCAAGGAAATTTTACACTGAAAAGTAATAGCGGTATTTATACTTTACGTCTTTATTTTGTTGGTTCTGTAATTTATCAAACCGATTTGGAAATTGATAGAAACATTGAACTTGGAACTCTAAAATCATTTGATAATACCAATTTGTTAGGTGAAGTTGAAGTTACTTCAAAAAAGAAAATAATTGAATCACAAGTTGATAGAACGGTTTTTAATGTCGAAAATAGTATTCGTGCCGCCGGAAGCGATGGTTTTGAATTGTTAAAAGCTACACCGGGCGTTTATGTTTCCGGTAATTTAATTGGCATAGTTGGAAAAACTACAGCAAGCGTAATGGTTAATGATCGGATTGTTAATTTATCAGGAAATGAATTGGTGAATTACCTTAGAGGAATCAGTTCTGATAATATCAAAAGTATTGAAGTCATTACTACTCCACCTGCAAAATATGATGCACAAGGCAATAGTGGCTTAATTAATATTCGATTAAAAAAAGCAGTTCAAGATGCATGGGCGGTAAATGTTAGAAATCGGTACATGCAAAACTCCTATCCATCTTATCTGGGTGGAGTAAGTTTCACTTACAATAAAAATAAATTAAGCTTATTTACAGATGTCATCAAACAAGTAGGAAATGACAAATATTGGGAAACACTCAATAATACATTTGCTACAGAAACTTGGGAAGGACGTACAACTCAAAAAGACAAAAGGGATGTAAATAGATTAGCTCTTTCATTGGATTACAAATTGTCTGAAAACACACAAATAGGGGTGAATTATATCGGATTAATTTATCACCCGGGTGCAAAAAGTAACAACATTACGACCATTACTGATAATTCAACCAATGAAATTACAGCTAAATTGTTAACAAAAGGAGACAATAAAACTACTACCACAAACCATTCTATAAACACCTATTATGTTCAAAAATTAGATACGTTAGGAAAACAGGTTTCTGTAGATATTGATTATTTGAAATATAAAGATGATGTAAATAGAAATTTTTCAACAAGAATTGTAGATGCCGAGAATAATGCTATTGCAAATCCATTTATTGCTAACAATACAAGTTTTCAAGATATTTCAAATTTTAATGGAAAAATAGATTTGGAATTACCCTCCAAATGGGCTAATTACAGTTTAGGAGGGAAATTGAGTTTTGTAGATAATTCAAGTAATATTGCTTTTTTTGATCTCTCGAGCGGAGAACCTATATTAGATGTCAACCAAACCAACGATTTTGACTTTATTGAAAACACACAAGCATTGTATTTTAACTTCAATAAAAAACTTTCTGAAAAATGGCAAACTCAGATAGGATTACGCTATGAAAACACAAACATAGAGACAAAAACAGTATCTCCTGATGCTACCCAAAATCAGGAAAATTTCATTAAATACGATCAATTTTTTCCTTCTATTTATTTATCTTATACGCCAAATGACAATCATAATTTTTCGGTAAATTACAGTAAAAGAATTGGAAGACCCGACTTTTGGAATTTAAATCCTTTTAAATTATACTTGAATTCATTTACTATAGTAGAAGGAAACCCTTTTTTACTTCCCTCTTTTACGGATAATTATGAAATAAATTACAATTTTAAAGAAAAGCTTAGTTTTAAAGTATATTACTCTGGTACTACTAATGGAAATACTATGCAGTTCCTTACCATTGAAACTGCATCTGAACAAACTATATTACGATATGTTAGAGATAATTTCTTTGATAACTACAGTTTAGGTGGAACTATAACTTATCTGTTTGATAAATTTAATTGGTGGGAAAGTACATTAACAATTAACGGCTTCAACAATGTTACGACTTTTATCAAAGATGTCCCTACTGAGGCCAGAAATGGATTCCGTTATCATATTTATTCCAACAACTCTTTTGTTTTGAATAAGAGCAAATCATTAAGGGCAGAAGTCAACTACCAATTCAATAGTGCACGAAATGAACTCTATTTTACCGGAACTCAATACAACAAACTTGACTTAGGCTTACGTTATGCTATCAAAGAAAAAGGATTAACTTTTGTATTGGATGCATCAGATATATTCAGAAGTTATCGAGCAGACTTTACCAGTGTCATTAATAATGTTGCACAATTCAATAATCAATATTATGACGAAAGAAGAATAATTATTGGAGTACTTTATAAGTTTGGAAATAAAAATTTATCTGCATCCCAAAGAGAAAGCGGAAACCAAGAAATTAAAGACCGATTAAAATAATATTATTTTTTTGTAACTTTTGTGAAATGGTTTACGTATAAGCATCGAAAACAATATTTTTAGTAGAAAAAAAATAAATGAGACAGCTTAAAATCACCAAGCAGGTTACCAATCGTGAAACCGCTTCCCTAGACAAATACCTACAAGAAATTGGAAAAGTTGACTTGATTACAGCCGATGAAGAAGTTGAATTAGCTCAACGCATCAAAGCCGGTGATCAACGTGCTTTAGAAAAATTAACAAAAGCCAACTTGCGTTTTGTGGTTTCGGTTGCAAAACAATATCAGAACCAAGGTTTAACATTACCGGATTTGATTAATGAAGGAAACTTAGGTTTAATTAAAGCAGCTCAGCGTTTTGATGAAACTAGAGGTTTTAAATTTATTTCTTATGCTGTTTGGTGGATTCGTCAATCGATTCTTCAAGCGTTGGCAGAACAATCTCGTATTGTACGTTTGCCTTTAAATAAAATTGGTTCGATTAACAAAATCAATAAAATGTATGCTTTGTTAGAACAATCTAACGAACGTGCTCCTTCAGCAGAAGAAATTGCTAAAGAACTTGACATGACGGTTAATGATGTTAAAGAATCAATGAAAAATTCAGGTCGTCACTTGTCTATGGATGCTCCGCTTGTTGAAGGTGAAGACTCCAACTTATACGATGTTTTACGTTCCGGTGAATCACCAAACCCGGATAGAGAATTAATCCATGAATCACTTCGTACTGAAATTGAGCGTTCATTAGAAACCTTAACTCCAAGAGAAGCAGACGTAGTTCGTTTGTACTTTGGTTTAGGCGATCAACACCCAATGACATTAGAAGAAATTGGTGAAACTTTTGATTTAACAAGAGAACGTGTTCGTCAAATTAAAGAAAAAGCAATTAGACGCTTGAAACATACTTCAAGAAGTAAAATTTTAAAAACATACCTTGGATAATTTCCAAATAAAAGTAACAACAGTTTCATAACTGTTCGTTTTTTGATTGATGATTGAAACTCCGGCTGATTACCGGAGTTTTGCTTTTTTGGGAGCAAAACTCCGGTCTGTTCCCTCGTTACAAAAAACGAGGTCGGGTTTCAGGAGTTTTGCTTTTGTATAGAAAAACATTTAAACATTTAAACCTTTAAACTTTTAAACCTTTAAACTAAAATCTATCTTTGCAGAAACAACAACACAATGAAAAACACACTAATTGCTCCTTCTGTACTTGCCGCAGATTTTTCCAACTTACAACGTGATATCGAAATGGTTAATGCCAGCGAAGCGGATTGGTTTCATATAGATATCATGGATGGCGTATTTGTTCCGAATATTTCATTTGGAATGCCTGTTTTAGAAGCAATCAACAAGCACGCCAAAAAAACGATTGATGTGCATTTGATGATTGTTGACCCTGATCGATACATTAAAACATTTGCTCAGTTGGGTTCTAACAACTTAACTGTTCATTATGAAGCATGTACTCACCTACACCGCACACTTCAAGCCATTAAAGCGGAAGGAATGAAAGCTGGAGTCGCATTGAATCCACACACACCGGTGAGTTTATTGGAAGACATTATTAATGATATCGATTTAGTTTGTTTGATGAGTGTAAATCCCGGTTTTGGCGGACAATCTTTTATAGAAAACACATTCAAAAAAGTAAAAGAACTCAAAGAAATCATCACCAAAAACAACGCTTCCACTTTAATCGAAATTGACGGTGGTGTAACCAATAAAAATGCTAAACAACTTGTGGATGCCGGTGCAGATGTTTTAGTGGCAGGAAACTTCGTTTTTAAAGCTGATAATCCAACTCAAACAATTGCTGAGTTAAAGAAACTGTTGAGTTAATTCGTGTATTGTTCTAACAAATACTTGATGATATCAGTAGTTGTTACGATACCCACCAACAATTGACCTTCCACAACGGGAAGTGCGTGAAACTCTCTGCAAGATAAAATTTCAGCTACTTCTTTGATGGTGGTTTCCGGTGAAACGGTGACCAATTTTTTAGCCATCACTTGTTCAACGGTAAACATATTATAAACCGTTACATCTACCACGTCAGCATCGTCATCAACCGCATCAGCAAAAGAGATGCGAAGTAAATCTGTATAACTTAACATTCCAACAATCTTGTTGCTACTCACTACCGGAATATGACGAATGTGGTGTTTTTTAAATAATTGTTCAGCCTTGGTCAAATCATCGGTTAGATTCAACTTTATCACATTTTTAGACATGATAGACGAAATAGGAACATTTTTTTTCATGACGATTAAATTAATGCTCAAATTTCAGGCTATCTTTAGAAATTAAAAATGAGAGAAATCATTGCTTTTCACCTGAAAAATTTGTATACTAGGACTTCTCTTGAAAATTAATCATTTTTCTTACTTTATCATATAGTTCCGGAAAATCACGCTTAAATTCATCTGGGGTTTCAAAAAAATGTTCCATCAAAACGGCAATAAATTCAAATTGATTTGTATAAGCATATGAACGTAAATAATTAGCCTTTTCAAGTCGCTTTTGCATTTCCGGTTGTGCAATAAAATAAATGATTTTATTAAATTTTCTTACAAACAAAAGAGCACTGATGTCATCACTTTTCTTACCGTGAAAATGAATCGCATGAGTAAATTCATGTAATCCTAAATTATAATTGTCATTTTCATTTTGAATACCTTCCATAAAATCTTCCCATGAAAACACTATCGCTTTCATTCGAGGATTAAACTCCCCTTTGTGCCAAACTTCATTCACAGTTGAAAAATACGCTTTGGGATATACAATAATTTTATCAAAAACATCAACAAGGTATTTTCGCATTCCGAAAGTCAGTTTAATGGCTGTTGCAGCAATGATGATTTTCATCTCATCTGTTATTTCCAAATCTTCTTTTGAAATGAACTTATACTTCCTAATGAACTTCACTATTCTATGCCTAAAATATTGCTGTTGTTTTGGTGATAATCGATTATAAAAAGCAAAATGATTTTTTAGAACTTGATGTTTGGAAATTGGCAAATCCAATTTAACCGGATAAAAGTGAATGTAGAATGGTTTTTCTGCCAATTTTACACTAAAATAATCAAGAATACCAATGATTACACCTATAAAAAGGGCAAGAGTTATGATTAGTAAAATTATGGTAATAATGGCTATGTATATCATACAACTTCAAAAACTAAAAATAGGCAATTAAATTGGAATGTTCGACATATAAGCCATGTTAGCGTAAATATTACTTTATTATAATTGAAATTTACTTTACAGAAGCAAGCTTGGATATTTTTTAACACCAAGGGATAGCTTGCAGCCTTCCCTCAAAGCTCCGCTTTGAAAATAGTAAAAACAAAAAAACGCTCAAGCATGCTTGGCGTTTTTTTTACTGTTTATTCGTGACCTCGACTGAATAGTCGAAATTAATTTTTTTTAACGCTTTTATTGGCTTCCTCGCGTTTTTATTGTGGTTTTTTAAGTTGATTTTTTATCTATTGTAGACTAAAGAGGACTCAAATGGACTCAAATGGACACAAAAATGGACACAAAAATCATCTAAAAAAACTCCTTTTCATAACTTTAAAATTATTAATTATTTAAAATTTTTCAAGTATGAAAACAAAATTTTTTCTGCGTAAATGTACTAAAAAAAGTACTATTAACTTTGAGTTTAGAAATGGAACTCAATTAAAATTTAGAGCTTCAACTGGCTTTGTAGTAAATTCTGAAAAAGATTGGGATTTAAACAAGCAAAAGATGAAGTTGCCAAGTTCTTCTGTAAATGCAAAACTTATTAATTCTAAGCTGTCTGAATTTGACAATTTACTTAATGACTTGCTTTATAAAGAAAACGAAAATGATATAGGAATTGAAGCTATCAAAACTATTTTTAATGAAGTTTTTGGTTTTAAAGTAGCTATTAAACCAATAAAACAAAATAAGCTATTTAGAAATGACAATGCAAAAAATGATAACGAAAAAGATTTTATCACTTATTATGATTGGTTTTTAATATTTTAACCCGTTGGGTGTAATTAAATGATTTGGTTTTTAATATTATTAATTGGTCTGTCAAAGATAAATTTATTGATAAATTGAACTAAAGTTAGAGATGTTATTTTTGCTAAAATTCTGGTTCTGAAACCTTCAAAAGATTTGGCATAAT
>CALRRY020000005.1:0-101650 GCA_943370635.1 Variovorax paradoxus | reverse complement strand
AAGTTTCAGGTTTCAGGTTTCAAGTTTCAAGTTTCAGGTTTCAAGTTTCAGGTTTCAGGTTTCAAGTTGTAGTTCTCACAGAAAACACCGAAAACGCAGAATGGAATTGCTCAGCAAGGGTTGTTTGCCACAAAGAAATTAAGGAACGATGCTTTTGAAAACTTGCCAAGGGAACGCAAATTGGACGGATTAGCTAAAGCTAAAGGCGGACTTTCAAGGATGTAATAGCTTGGCTATGATGGATTGGTAAGGATTGGTTTGGTAATCAATTGATATTGCACTTGAAACATGAAACTTCTTTTTACTTCTGCTCCCATAGCCCCGATTGTAGTGAAAAGCCCGCAGTAACGAACACGTGTTTTTTTGGCGGGAGGCCAAGCGACCAAAGGAAGCTCTGGAATAACGCCTAAAAAAACCGAGTTCGGGACGAGGACTTGTAACGAAAAGCGGGATGAAGCTTCTGAAAATTAATCGAAACGAATGGCTTTAACGGGAGAAATCTTTGTAATAATATAAGACGGAATGAGTAAAACAATTAAACTGACTAAAATTGTACCCAAATTAAGCAATAGAATAAACAGCCAATTAAAATAAACAGGTGCTTCGCTCACATAATAGTTTTCCGGATTTAATTTAACGATTCCGAATTGTTGTTGGAGGAACATCAAAACTATGGCAATCAAATTTCCCCATAACAATCCTCTTACTATAATATGAAATGCATTGAAAAGAAATATTTTTCTAACTGTCCAATTGTTTGCTCCAAGTGCTTTTAGGATACCAATCATTTGCGTTCTTTCTAAAATCAAAACCAACAAAGCCACCACCATATTAATAGTAGCTACCGCAATCATGATGACTAAAATTACTACAATATTGAAATCAAACAACAACAACCATTCAAAAATGAAACTGTATTTTTCGACAATTGTTTTACTGTCAAACATATAAGATGTTTGCTCATATACTTCTTCGCCTTTTTGTTCAATTTTATTAAAATCGTCGATGAATACTTCAAACGCACCTACTTCGTCGGATTTCCATCGATTAATTCGTTGCACGTGACGAATATCGCCAAGTATGAAAGTGGCATCAAATTCTTGAAAGCCAGAATTATAAATTCCCACAATGGTAAAAACACGAAGGTTTGGCATTTCGTTACTATCTTCTTTCATGAAGAAGGCATTGAATTTATCGCCTACTTTTAGAAACAAACGATTGGCAAGATATTCCGAAATCAGCACTTCGGCATTCAGCTGGTCTTTTACATTAGGGATGCGACCATCTGTAATATACTCTTCTAAATTCTCCCACTTATAATCACTACCAACACCTTTGAAAATGACCCCTTCAAATGCTTTTTCTGTTCGGATAATTCCGGCTTTACTGGCTACTGCTTGAATATGATTGACACCTTGAACAGTTTTAAACTCAGGATAAAAATCTTGTTTTTTGGAAATAGGTTCTTTGCTTACTTCCGATTGATTGTCATCAAAATTAGAAATAATAATATGCCCGTTGAAAGCCGAGACTTTTTGGCGTATTTTTTGTTGTAATCCCAAACCGGTTGCTACGGAAATAATCATCATGATGATTCCGATTGCAATAGCGGTAATTGCAATTTTAATAATTGGTTTAGATATACTACTTTTATGCTGTTTTGAAGTAGTTAATCTTTTGGCAATGAAATATTCGAAATTCAATTGATTAAGATTTATTGCAAATATAGATTTTTTTGAGTGGCTGAGAAGCTGAGTGGCTGAGATTTTTAATAAACAATTTTATTATGAAATATTATTTTTTGTGTTTGAGTTTGTTGTGTTTGTTGATTTGTTGTGGAGGAAGAAAGAAAATAGAAAATAAAGAAAAAAAAATAGATGACACTGAAAAAAACAAAGAAATTTCAACTATTTATGAAGTTTCAACATCCGCTGACTTAAAGACCGGAGCAGAAAATTACACTACCTATTTACCTATTTTAGCGGAAAAAAAAGTTGGTGTAGTAACCAATCAAACCGGAATTTTAAAAATCGAATCTGAAAATATTGTTGTTGAAAATGGCACCAAAGAATATCAACGTATTTTTAGTAATGTACATTTAGTCGATTTTTTAATTGAAAGAAAAGTGCAAGTGCAAAAAATTTATGCCCCCGAACACGGTTTTAGAGGAACGGCTGATGCAGGAGAATTAATTAAAGACGGAAAAGATACTAAAACCGGATTACCCATAATTTCGCTTTATGGTGATAATAAAAAACCAAAATCGGAACAATTGAAAGGTATTGATATAATGGTGTTTGACTTACAAGACGTTGGTGCACGCTTTTACACTTATATCTCTTCTCTTCACTATGTTATGGAGGCTTGTGCAGAAAATAATATACCGCTGATCGTTTTAGACAGACCTAATCCAAATGGCAGTATCGTTGACGGTCCGATTTTAGAAAAAGAGTTTACAAGTTTTGTTGGCATGCATTCGATTCCGGTTTTACATGGCATGACCATTGGCGAATATGCTCAAATGATAAATGGTGAAAAATGGTTAAAAAATGGTGTTCGATGTCAATTGACAGTCATTCAATGTTTAAATTACAATCGAAACATGAAATATAGTTTACCTGTAAAACCTTCGCCTAATTTACCAAACGATCAATCTATCAATTTATATGCAAGTTTGTGTTTTTTTGAAGGAACGAATGTGAGTGTAGGTCGTGGTACGGAAAAGCAATTTCAAATTTATGGATCACCTTTTTTAACAATCACTGATTATAGCTTCACACCAAAACCTAATTTAGGTGCCAAAGACCCGATGCATAATGGAAAATTGTGTTATGGTGAAGATTTAAGTACCATTGAAAAAGTGAATCGTTTGGAATTAAAATGGCTCATCAAAGCTTATGAATCAACATTTGATAAAAAAGCGTTTTTTAATTCGTTTTTTGTAAAATTGGCAGGTACAAATAAATTGCAAGAGCAAATTGAAAAAGGTATTCCTGAAAATGAAATAAGAAAAAGTTGGGAGAAAGGATTAAAGAAATTTAAAGAAATGAGGAAAAACTATTTGATTTATTCTTAAATTTCAACAACTATAGAAGGGTTGATTTTCAATAATTCATCCACAAATTGTTTTTTCAATTTTGGTGAAATTAATACTTCATCATATTTATTGTAAACTAGAGCAATTCTATCCAAAGATAAAGCAGGAGAACTCATTGGATTGTTTGTTTTATAGATTCTTTTAATGGAATGAATGTCAATTTTTATCCACCAAACTATAAGTATTGTTCCATCAATTACATATTTTATTTTGGAAAACATCCAAAAGATAAAAAATAAAATTGAAATCATAGTGATTGACAAACCATATTGTTTAGTCATTATTCCCTCCACAATTGGATAACTAAAGATTCCCAAAATTATAAGTATAAGCCACCAATCTATTTTTGATCTATACGTTTTCATATTATAAAGGTAACTTTTTTTTCATTTCTTCTACTATATTGAAGGCCGCAGGGCAAATAGCTACATTTTTCAACGTTAAATCCGATATTTGTTGGAATTTTTTTCTATCGGTATGCGGAAATTCGCGACAAGCTTTAGGGCGAACATCATAAATGAAACATTTGTTGTCACTTTCTAAAAATGTACATGGAACCGACTTTAACACATAATCATTGTCTTCATCAATTCTCAGGTATTGTTCAATGAATTGTTGTGGTTTTTGTTTAAAATGCTTTGAAATTCTTTCAATATCAGCCGAAGTAAAAAGCGGTCCGGTAGTTTTGCAGCAATTGGCACATTGTAAACAATCCGTCTTTTTAAATTCTGCATCATGCAAATCTTGCATCACATAATCTAAATTTTTGGGTGTTTTCTTTTTTAGCTTATCAAAATACTTTTTGTTTTCGATATGCTTATCTTTGGCAAGTTTTCCGAGCTCCTCTAATTGTGGTTTCAAGTTTCAAGTTTCATGTTGAACTGCAAAATTAGTGAACTTCAAACTTGAAACCTGAAACCTGAAACAAAAAAATGAAAGACCTCTTTGGAAAAGCCATTCTAGACTATCATACCGGAAATGATCCTGAAGATCTGATTACTGAAACATCTATTTCTGAAGCAGATGAAATGAGTGTGGCTTATTTGTTTCGTAGTTTTAAAGATATGCCAAAAATAGAACAAAAAGCTTTAACACTTTCCAAGGGGAAAGTCTTAGATGTTGGTTGCGGAGCCGGAAGTCATTCTTTATATTTACAAGAAAAAGGTTTCGATGTGACTTCGATTGATATTTCTGAAAACGCTATAAGTGCCTGTCGATTGAGGGGTTTAACGAATTGTTTTGTTTCGGATATTTTAAATCTGAATTCCTCTGAAAAATTTGACACTGTTTTATTATTAATGAATGGTACCGGAATTTTCGGCCAATTAAAAAACATAACAACCTATCTAAAAAAGTTAAAATCACTTTTAAAGGATAACGGTCAAATACTAATTGACAGTTCCGATTTAATCTATATGTATGATCAAGATGATGACGGTGCGTATGAGGTTCCGGCTGATAAGTATTATGGTGAGCTAACTTTTACTGTTCATTACAAAGGAGAAACCGAAAAACCTTTTGATTGGTTGTATTTAGATTACAATACACTTCAAAATGCTGCTCATGCGAATGGATTGAATTGTGAATTAATTCAAGAAGGTGAACATTATGATTATTTAGCGAGATTATCTTAAAACGAAAAAATTCCAATAAAATGAATTCATTGGAATTTAAATAAAACTAATTAATAATTTTTTTATTTAAGGTATATTCAAATATTTATGCGTTTGCAATGATACTCGCCATTTTGGATTATTCATTACATAATCTACAATTAATGGTGTCATTTCTTCTTTTTTGCTCCACTCGGGTTGCAAAAATAAGATGGCATTTGGGTTTACTTTAGTCGCTTGCTCTTCCGCAAAAATAAAATCGTGTTTGTTGTAAATGATGACTTTTAGTTCATTTGCCATGTCATAAGCACTTTGAACCGGTAACTTATTTTTCTTAGGAGAAAGGCAAAACCAATCCCATTTACCTGTAACGGGATAACATCCGGATGTTTCGATGTGAATGTTGATACCAACACTTTTCAATTTTTGAGTTAACGGATTCATGTCCCATGTAAGTGGTTCGCCACCTGTAATAACAACAGTATCTGAATATTTTTTAGCATTCGAAACAATGATATCTGTTTCCGTGGGCGGATGAAGTTCAGCATTCCAACTTTCCTTCACATCACACCAATGACAACCTACATCGCAACCACCAATTCGAATGAAATAAGCTGCTGTTCCGGTATGATAGCCTTCGCCTTGAATGGTGTAAAACTCTTCCATTAACGGGAGCATTTCTCCTTTTTCAACGGCTAATTGTATTTCTTTTTGAAGCATTTTTTACTTAAATAAGTTTGCAAAGATAAGGAAATGAATGATTAGATTTTTGGATGATTATATTTTGGAAAAATGATGCTTTTTTAAAATGTTATTTTTTGAATCATTTCCTTTTACTACATTTGAAATATAAATCTTTTATCATGAGTAAAGTCGAAGAATTCAGCACACACATTAAAAACGGATATGCCTGCAAAGGTGATTTTATAACGCTTGGAGGTGCCATGTTAGATGGTGTTCCGGTAGGTGGAGATGCACATGTTAACATTGCTTTAAAAACCTTAAACCGTCACGGATTAATTGCCGGAGCAACCGGAACGGGTAAAACCAAAACTATTCAGGTGCTTTCCGAACAACTTTCTCAAAACGGAATTCCGGTGTTGATGATGGATATCAAAGGTGATTTTTCCGGAATTGCCATGCCGGGAATTGAACAATCTTTTATCACTGAACGTCATGCTAAAATCAATTTAGGGTATGAAAATAAAAGTTTTCCGGTGGAATTGATGACGATTTCCAAACAAAATGGAGTTCGGTTACGAGCTACAGTTTCTGAATTTGGTCCGGTTTTATTCTCAAGAATTTTAGATTTCAATGATACGCAAGGTGGCGTTGTTGCTGTCATTTTTAAGTATTGTGACGACCATCATTTGCCACTTTTGGATTTAAAAGATTTTAAAAAAGTTTTGCAATTTATTACCGAAGAAGGAAAAGCAGAAATTGAAAAAGAATACGGTCGGATTTCCACTTCTTCAACCGGTTCGATTTTGCGAAAAATCATTGAATTAGAACAACAAGGTGCTGATGTTTTTTTTGGGGAATTATCCTTTGACATCAATGATTTGATGAGAATAGACCAAAATGGAAACGGTTATGTCAACATTATTCGCTTGACCGATATTCAAGATAAACCGAAGTTGTTTTCGACGTTTATGTTGAGTTTGTTAGCCGAAATTTATAGCACCATGCCCGAACAAGGTGATGCAGGACGACCCGAATTGGTTATTTTTATTGATGAAGCTCATTTGATTTTTGACCAAGCCAGTAAAGCCTTGCAAGATCAAATTGAAACTATCGTGAAATTGATTCGCTCCAAAGGAATTGGTATTTATTTTATCACGCAAAACCCGCAAGATATTCCGGCTGGAGTGTTGAGTCAGTTAGGTTTAAAAATCCAACATGCCTTGAGAGCTTTCACGGCAAACGACCGAAAAGCGATTAAAATGACGGCTGAAAATTATCCGTTATCCGATTATTACAAAACCGATGAAGTAATTACGCAACTCGGAATTGGAGAAGCATTTGTAACGGCTTTGAACGAAAAAGGGATTCCGACACCACTAGTCGCCACGATGCTACGTGCACCTATGAGTCGCATGGATGTATTGACGCAACCGGAGATTGATTCGCATATTGCCAGTTCTAAATTGGCAAAAAAATACAATGAAGTGATTGACCGTGAAAGTGCGTATGAATTACTAAATAAAAAAATAGCTTCTGCTGAAGAACAAGCCGCAAAACAAGCTGAAGAAGTGGCCAAACAAAAAGAAGCTCAAAAAACTACAACCACTACCACTCGAAAAGCTCCTGAGAGTCAAACCACAAAAGCAGTGGTAAAAGTGTTAACGAGTGCTACTTTTATTCGAGGTGCTTTGGGAATTTTGAGTAAGATGTTTAAGAAGTAAAATGTGTCAATTTGTAAATGTGTCAATGTGAGAATTTGAGGTTTAACTTATGAAGGGATATTTAACCATCGGACTACTTATACTTTCCAATATTTTCATGACCTTGGCGTGGTATGGTCATTTGAAATTTAAAGAGTTGAAATGGTTTGAAAATGCCGGATTTATAACCATTGTTTTAATCAGTTGGGGTTTGGCTTTGTTTGAGTACTTTTTCCAGGTACCAGCCAATCGGATTGGGTATGAAGGAAATGGAGGACCGTTTTCACTAATGCAACTAAAAGTGATTCAAGAAGTGATTACATTAGTGATTTTCATCATTTTTTCGATGCTTTTCTTTAAAACAGAAACGTTTAAATGGAATCATTTTGTGGGAATGTGTTGTTTGGTGTTGGCTGTTTATTTTATTTTTAAAAAATAGAGAAAAGATAAAAGAAAATAGAGAATAGACGTTATGAAAAAATATATCATCCAAAAATCCCCATTCATTGTTCCAACAACTGATGGAAAATTAATCGAAGAACATTTCGGTAAAGCTTCCGATGGCAACAGCAACATTTCCATCGCTCACATGATTGCTCCGCCGCATTGGAGCGAACCGTTTCAAACACCAGAATTTGATGAATATACCTTTATCATTAAAGGGAAAAAACAATTTATCATTGAAGATGAAGTAGTTATTTTAGAAGCTGGTCAATCTATCAAAATTGAGAAAAATACACATGTTCAATATTCCAATCCGTTTGATGAAGTATGTGAATATATTGCCATTTGCCAACCGGCATTTGATTTTGAAAAGGTAAATCGGGAAGAAGCGTAACTTATTTTGAAAGAAGCGAAATAATCTTTTTTTCTACAGTTTCGCTATCCCAAATTGCCTCAATATTTTCCATTTGCATCACTTCTTCCATAATTTTATTTTGAAAATCGCCAATAGCCAGAGCTTCGGAATAAGGTTGCAAACTAAAGGTTACTCGGCTGTACAATGGCATCCATTTGTCGGGATGTTTATCTGAAAACCACTTTTCAATTTTCTTTTGTAACAAGAATTTCTCATCGGCGGTTTTGGCACTCATTTCCATGAAATTGCGATAGGAAAGTTCGGCAATCGCATCAGCGTTGGGTTTTCGGGATTTTTCATAGGATTTGAAAATGGCTTCCCAATCATCGCCATACTTTGAAATCATTTCATTTAAAACGGTAATGTCTTCAAATCCGGCATTCATTCCGTGACCATAAAAAGGGACAATGGCATGAGCCGAATCGCCAATTAAAGCCACATTATCGGAATGCGTCCATGGAAAACATTTCATCATGACTAAATAACTCGTTGGATTTTTAAAAAAATCTCGCACTAAATCCGGAATAACTTCTTTCGTATCGGGGAAAAATTCAGCAAAGAAATCTACTAATGTTTTTTCATCTTTCAAGCTTTCAAAGGAATTTTCTCCTTCAAACGGCATGAACAATGTACACGTAAATGAACCATCCAAATTGGCCAAAGCCATCAACATGAAATTGCCTCGAGGCCAAATGTGTAGCGAATTTTTATCAATTTTGTGCGAACCATCCGGATTGGCAGGGATATGCAATTCTTTATAGCCAATGTGCAAAAATTCTTGCGAATAATTGAACATACTTTGGCGTTGCATCCGATGGCGAATTCTGGAAAAAGCTCCATCTGCACCAAAAACTTTATCGTATTTTAAATCAGTCCACTCACCTCTTTCGGTTTCTCCGATGTGAAGAGTAGCATCTGCCAATGAAACATCCCAAATGCGGTGTTCAAAAAAGAATTCAACTCCAGCTTCTTCCGCCAAATCAATCATTTTTCGGTTCAAAACCCCACGGGAAAGCGAATAAATGGCTTCCCCTTCTTTTCCGTAATATTGGTAATTGAGTTTGGAATCTTTTAAATGAATGGCACGCTTATCAACCGGAATTCCAATTTTTTTAATTTCCTCGGTCAAGCCGATATCTTCCAACGCTTTCCAACCTCTGTTCGACATCACCAAATTGATAGAACGACCGGAAAATTCAACAGTTCGAATATCCGGACTTCGGTCTAAAACATGAACAGTATGCCCTAATTTTTTGAGGTAAATTGCCAATAAAGTTCCTACTAAACCGGAACCCACAACAGCAATTTTTTGTGGCGTTTGCATGATAAAAATCAAAAATTGGAATACAAAAGTACGGAATACCAAAAGATAAAACGACCTAAAAACGGGAAAATTTTCAGTCAGAAAATAATTTTGTTTAACTTTTTGGTTTGTTTGTTAAACAATTTGTACTTTTGAAAAAAATTGCTTGTGAAAAAGTTTACAAAAGAAGCTATTCAAGAGCTTCCTAAAATTCCACGATTAAATTTGATTAATAGTTGTACCGGCTACAAATCGGCTAACTTAATCGCCACAAAAACAGCTGAAGGAGTTTCCAATGTTGCCATTTTTAGTAGTATCACGCATCTAGGAAGCGATCCTGCTCTATTAGGATTTATTCTTCGACCGACAACTGTTCCCAGAAATACCTATAAAAATATTAAAGATCTAGGCTTTTTTACGGTGAATCACATTACGGAAACTATGATTGCAGATGCTCATCATTCCTCTGCAAATTATGAGGAACATGTTTCAGAATTTGACAAAACCAATTTGGAAGAAACCTATTATGAAGGCATTTCCATTCCGTTTGTAAAAGGAAGTCCGGTTCAAATTTTATGCAAATACCTCAACGAATATGCAATCAAAGAAAACGGAACGATTCATATTATCGCTTCCGTCGAAGAATTATTTGTTGAGGAAAACTTGATTCAAAAAGATCACTGGCTTCGATTGGATGAAGAAGACGTAGTAACAATTAATGGATTAGATGGCTATTGCGTCCCAAAATTAGTGGATCGATTTGATTATGCCCGACCAAATGTTCCAACTAAATCCCTCCTCTAATAATGGCTCACAAAAAAGTACATCTTCCTCAAAAAATTTGTAAAACCTGCGGACTTCCCTTTTCCTGGCGAAAAAAATGGGAAAAGAATTGGGAAGAGGTTTTGTATTGTAGTGAGAAATGTAGGAGGAATAAAAGTGTTCAGTGAGCAGTTATAAGTGTTCAGTCGCAGTTGCAGTTTTCAGTTAAGTATTAACCTTTTACCAATTACCTATAACCCATTACCATAAAATGAACAATCTAGTTTGGTTTCGAAATGATTTACGTGTTAATGATAACCATTCACTATTTCAAGCTTTTCAAAAGAAAGGAAAAGTGATTGGGGTTTATTTTCTGGACCCGAGACAATTTGAAATGACGCGTTATGGATTTAAAAAAACAGAAAAATTCAGAGCTAAATTTCTGTTGGAAACGCTTCGGGATTTGAAAAATAATTTAGCCTCTAAAAATATTTCATTGCTTATTTTTCATGATTCACCCGAAAATGTGCTTCCTAAATTGGTGAATGATTACCAGATTTCAACTGTTTTTCTTCAGAAAGAATGGACGCAAGAAGAAGTCAATGTCAATAACAATGTCAAAAACAATAACAATGGCAATTTCAAAAATCAAATTTCAGGGGTTGAATTTGTAGAAACGTACGACCAATTTTTATTTCATCCGAGTGATATTCCGTATGCTGATTTTTCCAAAATTCCGGAAGTTTTTACAGAATTTCGAAAGAAATGTGAAAAAGAAAGCAAGATTCGACCATTAGTTGAAATTTCGGTTCAACCCGAAGAAAATTTGGTGGAAACATCCAATATAATTCCGAGTTTGGAAGATTTGGGATTGGAATCGTTTAAGGTGCATAAACATTCGGCCTTCCCTTTTCGGGGAGGAGAAACTTCAGCTTTGAAACGTTTGAACCACTATTTTTTTGATACCGAAAATTTATCCCAATACAAAAAAACACGAAATGGTTTAATTGGTACCGATTACAGTTCGAAGTTTTCGGCTTGGTTGGCCAACGGAAGTATTTCTGCTCGAACCATTTATTGGGAAGTTCAAAGTTATGAGCAAGAAATTTGCAAAAATGAGGACACCTATTGGTTGATTTTTGAATTGATTTGGCGGGATTATTTCAAATACATTTCAATGAAACATGGCAACAAAATCTTTCAATTGGATGGGATTTTAGGAAAAAAATACGATTGGAAGTTCAATGAAAAAGCCCTTCGTCAATGGATGAACGGCAATACTCGTGAGCCTTTTGTAAACGCCAACATGATTGAATTGCAACAAACCGGTTTCATGAGCAATCGCGGTCGTCAAAACGTGGCGAGTTATTGGGCAAAGGAATGGGAGCAAGATTGGCTAGTGGCAGCGGCATACTTTGAAAGCATGTTGATTGATTACGATGTCCATTCCAATTATGGCAATTGGATATACAATTCCGGTGTTGGTAATGACCCGAGAGATCGCAAATTCAACATCAAACGACAAGCGGAAATGTATGATGGGGATGGAAAGTATCAAAAATTATGGTTAGGTTAAGTTTGTTTCAGGTTTCAAGTTTCAAGTTGATTGAAGCTGAAAGTAGAATTCATTTGACATGAATTTCACTAATTAAATTATTTCACAGAGCATAACAAAACTTGAAACCTGAAACTTGAAACAAAAACAAAATGAAAACACTTCGGCTTTTTCTTGGTGACCAATTAAATCACAACCATTCTTGGTTTCAGCAAACCGATGAAAATGTCATTTATCTGATGGCAGAAATGCGTCAGGAAACCGATTATGTGAAACATCACATTCAAAAAGTAGTGGCATTCTTTTTAAGTATGCGGAATTTTGCTTTGTATTTGAAAAAAAACAATCATCAAGTGGTTTATTTTGAGATTGATGATGCAAATAATCCGCAACATTTAGAAGCATTAATTCAACAAACTATAGAGCACTATTCCATTCAAAAATTTGAATACCAATTACCAGATGAATTTCGATTGGATAAACAATTAAAGCAAATTTGCCAAAATCTTTCTGTAACAACAGAAGTTTTTGACACGGAACATTTTTATACAACCCGAACCGAATTAGCCGAATTTTTTGAAGAAAAGAAATTGTTGTTGATGGAAAATTTCTATCGAATGATGCGAAAAAAGCACGACATTTTGATGGTTGGAGCCAATCCGGTTGGGAATCAATGGAATTTTGACCACGACAATCGAAAAAAATACAAAGGCGAAGTCCCGATTCCGAAGGTAAAAATTTTTCCAAAAAATGTGGAAAAAGTAATTCATCAATTGGAAAAAATGGAGGTCAAAACCTTTGGTTCTATTGATGCTGAAAAATTCAATTGGCCGACTTCGAGAGAAGAATGTTTGGAGCAATTGCATTATTTCTGTCTCCATTTACTAAAACATTTTGGCGATTATGAAGATGCAATGCACACGGAAGAAAAATTTCTCTTCCATTCCCGTTTGTCGTTTGCCATGAATTCGAAAATGCTTTCGCCGAAGGAAGTGATTGAGCAAGTTGTACAATATTATCATCAAAATGAAAATCAAATAACGCTTTCACAAGTTGAAGGTTTTGTGCGGCAAATTTTAGGTTGGCGAGAATATGTTCGTGGGATTTATTGGAAAGAAATGCCGAATTACGGACAAATGAATGCATTAGAAAACCAAAACAAATTACCCGATTTTTATTGGACAGGAAAGACTAAAATGAATTGCATGCAAAAAGGCATTTCGCAAAGTTTGGAAGAAGCGTATGCCCATCATATTCAGCGGTTGATGATTATTGGCAACTTTTCATTACTTACACAAATTCACCCCGATGAAGTCGATGCCTGGTATTTAGGTGTTTATATTGATGCGATTGAATGGGTGGAAATGCCCAACACACGCGGCATGAGTCAATATGCCGATGGTGGAATTTTAGCCACCAAACCCTATGTTTCTTCGGGTAGTTACATCAACAAAATGAGTAATTACTGTGGAAGATGTCATTATAATGTAAAAGACAAATTAGGCGAAAAAGCGTGTCCGTTCAACTCTTTGTATTGGAATTTTTTAGATGATAAAAAAGAACATTTCAAAAACAACCAACGCATGGCGATGATGTTGAATTTGTTGAATAAGATTCCGGCGGAGGAGTTATTTCAAATTAAATTGAAAGCAAAGGAGATAATTGAAAATTTAGATTCTATTTAGTCTTTGGCTTAAAAACCAACTTCCTTGCACTCGCCTCAATCTCTTTTTTATTCATTTTCATTTTTCGAAACTTCCCTTCGTTATACATTTGAGCTTGGTCTTTGTAATGTTCACTCAACGGATTTCCTGATTGTCCGGTTGGAAGAATACTTACACAATTTTCAATATCTGAAAAGTCAATGATTCTGCGGGTGGAAGGTCCGGCTTTAACTTGATGATTTCCAGATTCAGTGAATGTAAACATCAAATTATTGATGACTTCATTGGAACCATTAATTTCAAAAGGACCCACATTAAAATAACTACGTAAAGCAGCGACTTCACCCAATGGATGTTTGTGTTCTACTGTATGCACTTTATTCCACGTCCATCCTGAAACTTGATTGCCCAATTTTTTTTCTAAATGTGAAATGGTTTGTTGAAAAGAATGCGTCAAAATTTCACTTCGCGTTTCTTTTTTATCCGACGTAGTTTTATTGTCCCACCAAGGTGAAGTTTCATTCGCAATTTGAAACGCAATCATTTGCTTCATTATATGCGTATTCAATAAAATCATAAAACGGTCTTTTCCTAATTCGTCTTCAAAGGTGTTTTGGAGATAATGATATAGAAATTGGTTGTAAATGGTGGGAGCAATATCGGTTAAAGCATTGCTTCCATTCCACTTTTTCAATTGGTTTAAAGCATTTTTTTCAATTTCAGATAAATCGTTTTGATTGATTCCAGTTAAAATACTTTTTGAAATTGAGGGTGAAACCGACGATTGATCATCATTAATCATGTTCATCATATCTTCTTTCGTCCAATCGTTTTTGGGTTCGAGTAGTTGCACGATTCGTTTTGCACGATCTTCCGGCAAATAATAACCCGGATACAAATAATCATCCATCGGTTCTACTTGATTGTTGGACGAATAAACATAGTTCCAATCCGGATTAATGGCATACGGATTTTCGGAAAAATCATAGTATTCTTTTTGCTCGTCTAAACCATTTGAACCATCCAGAATAAAATTGGCGTTGACATTTTCGGGCATTTTATACAATTTACCAGAGGTAATCCAAGCGATATTTCCTTTTGCATCGCCATACATGATATTCAATCCCGGTGCGGCAATCAACTCGATACTTTGATGAAAATCATTTAAACCATTGGCATGCGAAAGTGAATAAACGGCATCCAAAATTTGATTTTTATGTTGCAAATACGTCCACCACATCGAAATGGGTTTGTCCTCCTTCAAACCTTCCACCAAACCATTCATTAAAGGTCCGTGATGTGATTTTTTTATAGGGATAACTACATCGGAACTGTCTTTTACTTTGATGATTTTTTCAGCAACTTGATAGTTTTTAAATCCTTCCGGCGTTTGGTATTGGTTTTCATTTTCGGGATTGTTGGTTTCTAAAAACAAATCCATGTCATCGTTTTCAAACATCGTCAATCCATACGCATAGTCACGATTATGTCCTAAAAGCGGAAATGGAGTTCCTGCTAAATAATACCCATACATTTCATAATCGGGCGTAACAATATGAGCTTCGTACCAAGTGGCCGGTTGCGAAAACCCAATGTGTGGATCATTGGCAAACAACACTTTTCCACTTTTTGTTTTTTTAGGGCCAACGACCCAGCTGTTACTACCAATAAAAGGAGGAATGGGTGATTGCTCCAACAATGAAGCTACTGATTTAGAAATTTCAGCATACGCATCTGATTTCCCTTTGAAGCTTTTTAGTTTCGTATGAGCCAAAGAACCATCAATACCAAAATCTTTGAGGTAATCCATTCCCAATTCATCCCGAATATCGGTCAATAATGGATCTGTTTTTTGAGCCATCGCAAAGCTGAATGCCATGTAACCAAAAATATTATACACGTCTTTGATGGTGAATTTTTCTTTTGGAACACCGACTAATTGAAACTCGATAGGGGTTGGCCCTTCTTCTAAAAACTGATTAATTCCATCAAGATAGGCTAAGGTTAATTGATAACTTTCACTGTTTTTATCCAATTGAGCAATGGCTTTTTCGGAATCTTCTTCAATGCCTAAACCGGAGAAAAATTTGTCATTTTTAAGCATTATCGAACCAAAAATTTCGGATAATCTTCCCGGAGCAATGCGTCGCATGAGTTCCATTTGCCATAAACGATCTTGAGCATGCACATAACCTAAACTGGTCATTGCATCTTTTTGAGATTGAGCGTAAATGTGTGGAATTCCGTATTCGTCAAAATAAACGGTGGTTTCTTTTTGGATAGAATTTAATGCCACTTCGCCATCGTATTTTGGCGTTAAAAAGTAGGCATAACTTCCAACACCTATAGCCAAAATTACAAAAAGGATAAAAATGATGACTACAATTTTTTTCAGAATTCGCATGGGAAAGAATTTTGATTTAAAGTTACAAAAAAACCATTAAGAAATTAAGATTCATTAAGCTTTGATGCTCAATTTCACAACTTCTTAATGGTATAAAGTTTAAAAAATACTATTTACGTGGAAAGCTGATTTTCTCTCCTACATTCATTTTATTGTTTTTAGCTAAAGCACCACACATGTGAAATAACATTCGGGCTCCAACGTTTCCGTCCCAGTCGTCATTTTCACCGGGAGCGACTTCAACTAAATCAAATCCGATGATTTCTTTGTCGGTTTCAGCTAAACGACTTAACAAATAAGCGGCTTGTTCAAATGAAAATCCGCCCGGAACCGGAGTTCCTGTGTTGGGACAATACCAAGGATACATTCCGTCAATATCAAAACTGATGCAGACTTTTTGGGGTAATGCCGCGATTATGGCATCGCATTGTTGTTGCCACGTTTTCCCTTCAAACGTTTCTCTTTTCAAATCAGAATCGGTGTGAATAACCACTCTACCGTTTTCTTTTTTCACGACATCGACTTCTTGTTCGCAGAAATCACGAATTCCAACTTGAACAATTTTTGAAATATGCGGAATTTGCAAGGCGTTATACATGATGGAAGCATGCGAATACGTGAACCCTTCATAGGCAATTCGCAAATCCATGTGAGCATCTAAATGAAGAATTCCGAAGTTATCGTATTTTTCAGCTAAGGCCTGATAATAGCCTAGCGGTGTGCTGTGATCGCCTCCTAATAAAACCACTTTTTTACCATGATTTAACCAATGTAATGTTTTTTCACGAACGGCTTCTACCATATCGGAACAGGCATAATTGATTTTATCAAGGTCTTTTTGTAAACCGGGATGATGTTCAATTACTGAACCACTTTCGAGTGCTTCGATAATAGGAGCAGCTTTCTTTTTATATTTTTTTGAATTCTTTTTAACACCTTTTGGCGATTCGTCTAAAAAGATGCCTAATTTCCATAATTCAGGAAATTCTTGGTGGTTTAAATCCACTTGAAAAGAAGCGTCTAAAATGGCTTCCGGCCCTTTTGAAGCACCTGAACCATAACTTACTGTTACTTCCCATGGAACAGGAATTACGATTATTTCACTGTCTTCAATGGAAAAAGGTAAGCCAAAAATGGTAGCATCGGCTAAGCCGGGTTGGCTTGGGTCGAAGGATTGGAGTATTTCTTGTTTAGTCATTTTTATTTAAAGGTACTAAGGTTCTGAGGTACAAAGGTGCTAAGGTTTTGAAATTCCTGCTTTTAATATTTGTCCAAATTCATACATATCTTCAAATGAGCAGTAGAACGGTGCAGGAGCTAGACGGATTACATTGGGTTCACGCCAATCGGTGATGACACCATTTTTCATTAAATATTCAAACAATGCTCTGCCTTGTCCGTGAAGATAGACTGATAATTGACAAGCTCGTTCTTCTTGGTTTTGGGGAGTGATGATTTCAAACTCGGTTCCGTCGATTTCGCGGTCGATTTCGTGGAGGATGAATTCTAAATATGCGGTTAACAGATTTCTTTTTTGAATTAATTTTTTCATTCCAACTTCGGCAAACATTTCAACTGAAGCCAAATAAGGAGCTAGTGATAAAATCGGTAAATTACTAATTTGCCAACCATCAGCTCCGTTAACCGGATCAAAATCGGGTTCCATTTTGAAACGACGCTCTTTATTGTGACCCCACCAACCCGCAAAACGAGGCAAATCGTTGTCGTGGTGATGTCTTTCGTGAACGAAACACCCGGAAGCATTACCCGGTCCGGAATTCATGTATTTGTAACTGCACCAACAGGCGAAATCTACATCCCAGTCGTGGAGCTCGAGTTCAATATTTCCGGCGGCATGAGCCAAATCCCAACCTACGTAAGCCCCGGTTTTATGACCGGCTTCTGTAATAGATTTGATGTCAAACACTTGTCCGGTATAATAGTTTACACCACCAATTAAAACTAATGCCAACTCCTCGCCTACTTCTTCGATTTTGGCAATGATATCTTCATGGCGAATGTTGTGTTCTCCTTCTCTACGTTTGATTTCAACGATAGCATCGCTTGGATTGAATCCGTGAAATTTCACTTGACTTTGAAACATGTATTGGTCGGAAGGAAAGGCTTTTTCTTCGCAGATGATTTTGTATTTTTTGGGTGTAGGTCGATAAAAAGAAACCATCATCAAGTGAAGGTTTACCGTTAAGGTATTCATCACTGTGATTTCGGAGGGTTTTGCTCCCATGATTCCGCTTAAGGGAACAGCAAAACGTTCGTGATAATCCCACCAAGGTTTGTCGGCATAAAAATGACCTTCAACGGCGAGTTTAGCCCAATCGTTCATGACTTCATCTACATACGCTTGAGTGCGTTTGGGTTGTAAACCAAGTGAATTTCCGGTGAAATAAATCACGTTTTTACTGTTTATACTGGGAAAAATGAATTCGTCACGGTACTTAAAAAGTTCGTCTTGTGCGTCTAATTGTTGAGCAAATTCGCGTGTATTTTGAAAATTCATGTAGTAGTTTGTTTGTGTGGTAAAGATAGGAATTTTTTAGCATTTTGGGATTGCACTAATTCTGATAAACTTTTGATTTGAAACTTTATGTCGCACAGATTGCGTGAGGGATAGAGCCATTGTCTGAGCTCTTTTTATTTCAACCCGGCGGGATGAAATAAAAAAGCGAGTGGCGAAAGCCCGACCCTTGTGGTCACTCCCAAAAAAATCCCAACCGAAAAGATTGGGATTTAGTATTTTAAGATTTGAAACCTGTAGAGATTAAATAATCAACATGGCATCACCATACGAGTAGAATCTGTATTTTTCTTTTACAGCTTCTTCATAGGCTTTTTTCATTAAATCATGACCGCAGAAAGCTGAAATCATCATTAATAATGTTGATTTAGGTGTATGAAAATTAGTTACCATACAATTGGCAATACTAAAATCGTAAGGCGGATAGATGAACTTATTGGTCCACCCTTCGTAAGGATTCAACGTTTTAGCTGAAGAAACCGAACTTTCGATGGCTCTCATAGAGGTTGTTCCGATACAACAAACTCTTTTTTTGTTTGTAATGGCGTTATTTACCACATCACAAGCTTGTTGGGTGATGAATAGTTCCTCTGAATCCATTTTATGTTTGGATAAATCTTCTACCTCAACCGGATTGAAAGTACCTAAGCCTACGTGTAAGGTTACTTCGGCAAAATTGATTCCTTTGATTTCCAAACGTTTCATCAAATGTTTAGAAAAGTGCAAACCGGCAGTTGGAGCCGCCACAGCACCTTCTACTTTGGCATAGATGGTTTGATATCGCTCTTCATCTTCGGGAGTAACTTCTCTATTGATGTATTTTGGGATTGGGGTTTCACCCAACTCAGTTAATTTATTTCGAAACTCGTCATACGAACCATCGTATAAGAAACGAAGGGTTCGACCGCGAGAAGTGGTGTTGTCGATAACCTCTGCTACTAATGAATCATCGTCTCCAAAATACAATTTGTTTCCGATACGGATTTTTCTGGCCGGATCAACCAACACATCCCAAAGGCGTTGCTCTGCATTGAGTTCACGTAACAAAAACACTTCGATTCTAGCTCCGGTTTTTTCTTTGTTTCCGTACAAACGAGCAGGAAAAACTTTGGTATTGTTCATAATCATTACATCTCCATCATCAAAATAATCGATAATGTCTTTGAATAATTTGTGCTCAATTGTTTTTTTGGCTCTGTTCACCACCATTAAACGAGATTCGTCACGGTTTTCTGTTGGAAATTCTGCCAATAATTCGGCAGGTAAATTGAAGTTAAAATGAGATAATTTCATATATAGTGATTAGTGAATAGTAATTAGTGAATAGTTTCACTAGTTCTAAAATTCCGGTGGCAAATATACGATTGCGAAATAGGGGTTGTCAAGTGTTTTGGGATATATTTTTTTTGAAAGGTGTTAAGGTGCTAAGGCACTAAGGTTCTGAGCTTGAATCTTTGTGAAAATTTGGTTTTATTTTGAAATTTGAAAACCGAATTTTTCAAGATCATTCCAAAAAGTAGGATAAGATTTTGAGACGACTTCGGCTTCTTCTATGCTGATTGGTGTTTTTAAGGCTAAAGGTGCAAAGGCCATGGCCATGCGATGGTCTTGGTAGGTTTTGATGCTGATGTTTTCGTTTATTTTTTCTGATGGTTCCAAAGTTAAACTATCATTGTTAACAGAAACATTAGCACCAAGTTTTGTCAATTCGATTTTTAACGCTTCTAATCTATCCGTCTCTTTGATTTTAAGTGTGTGTAAGCCAGTTAAATGGCAACCCAATCCTAGTCCAAAACAGGTAACAGCGATGGTTTGAGCGATATCGGGGGAGTTATTTAGTTTCAGGTTTAATGTTTCAGGTTTCAGGTTGTTTACTTTTTGCAAAATGATTGAATTGTTATTAAAAATCGTTTCTACTCCTAAACTTTTATAGATTTCAACTAATGCAATATCACCTTGTAAGCTGTTTTGTTTGTAGCTTGAAAGCGTAACTTGGGTTCCGATTGGAGATAATGCAATAATGGAATACCAATAGGAAGCGGAACTCCAATCCGACTCGATCGTTAGGAGTAGGGAGTGGGGAGTGGGGAGTGGGTTAACTTTGGTTATATTTTCGATAATTGAGGTTTGTACTCCAATTTCATTCAGCAAAGCTAATGTCATTTTGATATAGGGGATTGATGTAATTTCTCCTTCTAAAGTTAATTCTAATCCGTTTTCGAGTTTGGGAGCAATTAATAATAAAGCTGAAATATATTGGCTACTCACGTTTGCCGGAAGAGCAACTTTGTTTTGGGTAATTTTTTTGCCTTTGATACGAATGGGTGGAAAACCTTGATTTTCTTCATAACTGATTTCGGCACCTAGTTGTTGAAGAGCTTTAACGAGAATTTTGATGGGACGCTCTTTCATTCTTGACGAACCGGTTAGTATAACTTCTTTTCCTTCTTGAATGGAGAAATAAGCGGTTAGAAAACGCATGGCGGTGCCGGCGTGGTGGATGTCGAAAAGATGGAAGATGGAAGATGGAAGATGGAAGTCTTTTAAAACTTTTAGCATCACTTCGCTATCATCGGAATTAGAGGAATTTTCTAGAACTAAATTGGGATATAATGCTTGTAGCAACAACAATCGGTTGGTTTCGGATTTGGAACCGGTGATGGAAAGTTGGATGTTGGGAGTTGGGAGTTGGGAGTTATATTTTAAGTGTAAATCCATTATTTAGTAACAACTTTAAGTCCGATGATGGAGATGATTAAGGTACTGATAAAAAATACTCGCCAAAAAGTGGCGGGTTCTTTGAATACAAATATACCAACTAGTACACTTCCAACCGCACCTATTCCGGTCCAAACAGCATAAGCGGTTCCGATGGGTAATTCTTTGGTTACTTTGACCAATAAAACCATGCTGATGGTTAAGCAAAATAAAAATCCGACATACCATGACCACATGGTTATTCCGGTAGTTTCTTTGGCTTTGCCGAGACAAGTTGCAAAGGCTACTTCAAATAATCCGGCGATGATAAGGAGAATCCAGTTCACTTCTTTTTTCTGTTTCTTATTTTTTCAAAGATAAACAATTCGGCTAAAGCCATGGAAACTGCCCAAAAAAGAATAAAAAACCAAGGATTATGATTTTCATCTTCCAAAAAATAGGTCATTAACCAACCTATGAGTCCGTAAATAATCAAGGCGGTTATGAAATGAATGACTTTCTTTTTCAATCTATTTCAATTTCTCGTTATTGTGATGACGGTCGTGGTCGCGTTTGGTTTTCAAGTCCATTTTTTTATCAAAAGCGGCTTGTAAATTAACCCCGGTTTGGTTGGCGAGACAAAGTACTACAAAAACCACATCGGCTAATTCTTCGCCAAGGTCTTTGTTTTTATCGCTTTCTTTTTCGGATTGTTCGCCGTAACGACGGGCAATAATTCGGGCTACTTCACCTACTTCTTCGGTAAGTTGAGCCATATTGGTTAATTCGTTAAAATAGCGAACACCGTGGTTTTTGATCCAGTTGTCTACTTCAAGTTGGGCGTTTTTTAGGTTCATTTATCTGTTTTTTAATATTTGAAGCAATCTATCATTAATAAAATAATTGCTCTTACCAATCTTTATTTTCTTTAAAAACTGATTTTCATCATCAACTAATGCATTAAGATAACTTGCGGCTGTATTTCTGTGTACACCGAGCTCTTTTTCAATAAAATCAATTTTTGTATAAGGGTGTTTAAAAATAGTATTTATTAAATCATGACTATAAAATTTATGATTAGCTCGTATTTTTTGTTTGTAATCATCCATTAATAATTTTATGTTATTAACCACTTTAATTGTGTCTTTTGATGTTCCCTCAACCCCTTTTAACATCCAAATAATCCATTCTTCCCATTTATTTTCTGTTCTTACTTCTTGCAATAATCTGTAATAATCTGATTTGTTTTTAATGATATAACTACTCAAATACAAAACAGGAATATCTAACAATTGCTGCTGTACTAAATACAACATATTTAAAATTCTACCTGTCCGACCATTTCCATCATAAAACGGATGAATACTTTCAAATTGATAATGAATGATTGGCATTTTAATTAATCCATCTATTTCATGAAATGATGCATCATTGATGTAAACTTCTAAATTTTCTAAAAGTTTTATGATTTCTAAATGATTTTGTGGAGGTGTATAAACAATTTCTTTTGTTTTTGGATTTTTTAAAACCGTTCCGGGAACTTTTCGAACAGGATGATTTGGAGAAACTATTTCTTGTATTTTCTTTATATCATTAATGGTTAAAATACCTTTTTCTTTTATTATTGAAAAACCTGTTTTTAAAGCTTTTGCATAACTCTGAGCTTCTTTTGCTGCTTGTGAAATGTTTTCATCTTCAATTGCTGCTTGATACAACTCATCATCTGTAGTTACAATATTTTCTACCTCGTTACTATCTTTCGCTTCTTGCAAAGCAATAGTATCTATTAGAATTTGAGAATTAGGTATTTTTTTTATTTCTCCACGTAGTTCGCCTAATGCTCTAGTTGCTGTTACCAATGCCTTTAATATAGCTATACTTTCTAAATTGATACTTGGCGGCAATGCTGTAACTTCAAAGTTATCCATAATGTTCTATTAGTTATACACAAATTTAGGTGTTTTTTTGTGTTCATTCTTATTTCATGCACAAGAAAATGATGTTTTTTGTGCACGTTATTTGTTTATGCACAAGAAAATGATGTTTTTTGTGCACGTTATTTATGTCATGTATAAAAAATAAAGAAAATTATACACATTGTTTTTTCATGCACAAGAAAGTCGTGTTTTTTATGCACGTTATTTTTTTATGTACAAGAAAGTGATGTTTTTTGTGTATGTTACTGTTTCATGAATAAGAAAACACTGTTTTTTGTAAACGTTTTTACTCTTTCAAAAATTCGTATTCGTACACTTTAGGTTTTATTTTATCACCTAAAACAGCTAATTTGTTTCTTAGTTCGGCAATTAGTTTAGTGTAAATAGCATCATCACTTTTACTGTTCATTCTACCTTTGTCATTTCTGCCTTGAAAATATTCGCGGATGTCATATAAACTGGCATTCACATTTACATTGGGTTGGGAATGATAATATTTCCAAAGTTCTCTACCGGCATCAAAAACGGCGGTGGCTTCTTCTGAAAAAACAAGTGGTTTATTTTCTGTTGTTGTGGATTGTTCAAAAAGTGTATTTGACCCGCTTTCTTTTTTGATTTTACCTTTTATAAAATCGGTCATGAAATTACTCTCAAATTTGGCTTGGGCGTTTACTTCATATTCTGTAAACGGAATCCAGTGGTTGGTGCCAAAACTTGCGGAAATATTATTGCTAAATAGTGTATGAACTAAACAATTGTTTTGAAAATCTTTATCCTTTTGCCATCCTTGATTTGGAAAAAGAAATTGGTCTCGATCATTTAGCCAAGTTGAATCAAAAATATGTCTTACGGTGTAATATATTGAAGTTTCTATTAAATTATCTTTAGTTGTTTGCCAATTATGATTAGAAGCAGGAACTTTCATATAAGGTTCACCAAATCTAACTAATCGTTGATTTTGAAAGTCACTACCAACACCAATAATTGTTGCGATAGATTCCGATTTAGAATATCTAAAAGTTTTTACCCAATCATTAATTAGTTTTAAATTATCATAATTCCAAATATTCTTTGTACCAACAAAATCTTCAAATTTATTATAAACATCTGCCTGAAAATAGTTAAACTTTTCTTTTTTATCCAAATTCCAAATAAAAAAACCAATAGGAAATTGACCTCTTACATTATCAAAAGTATCAGCAGGTGTTAAAAATAATTTTTCCAGCTTAGCTTGAAAAAATTCTCGGAATTCAATGAATTTGGGTGCTTGCAAATTTTTCAACTTTGAAAAATTTGCAAGCACCCCATTTGGAATCTCACAATGAATTCTCGTAAAGAATTGTATATACATTTCTCTTTTTGTATAACCCATTAAATTAGAGTATTTCTTATGAATCATTGATTCTGCTACTCCTGATCTTCCGTCACCATGCCTATTATCTGCCTCAGCATAAGGTGGGTTGATATAAATTACTAATTTTTTTCGTTTTTCTGGATTATTTATTATAGATTGCAGTGGGTCGGGTAGCTTGGTAAAATCATCATTCAAAAAATCAAACTGAAACACATTATTTTTAAGCAAATTGGCACCATGGTCAATGCGTTCGTGCATTACGTTTACATCGGCTTGGTCGAGTGTGCTTGCATAAATGTTGTATTTGTTGGTTAATCCGGCTAATAAGTTTCCTGTTCCGGCGGCACAATCCCAAATGTAATAATCGTCTTGCCAGTTTTCACCTAAATAATCGGTGAGGTATTTTTGAGAAAGTTCTACCCAAATACGTGGTGTAAAAAATGCACCTTTACGCTCACGAATATCTTGTGGTACCAATAAATCACGGCGTTCTATGATGTAATCTTGAAATTCTTTAAGTGGCGGTCGTTTGTAGCGTTTCCAAAAATGAAGATACGTATCTTTGTTTTTTAATTGAATGACCGCATCAAACATTTGCTTTAGGTTTTCCTTGGCAATTTTATACCCTTCATTTTGAAAAACGACAAATAAACTATCCCGAATAGATAGATCGTCTTCAATGTTTTGTGTGTCTTTATCGTCAACAAACAAATCGGCCAAATAGAAATCGCTGTCTAAAATATTGGCTTTTTTGAGTTCGTCCCAATTCACGTCGATAATCGGTTTTATTGTTTCCAACCAACGTAAATAAATAGGAATAAAATTATTTTTATCGATTTTTAGTTTGTTCGCTGTTGTAGCTTTTGCAACATTATTTTTTATAAAAGCAAGCAGTTCTTTTTCGTCTTTTTCAAAATCATAAACATACGTGTTTTTTTTGAGTGTAGCCTCAATACGCTGTTTAATCAATTGAAATTCTTTGGTTTCATGATTACTCGGTGTAACATTCCAATTGAAATCATTAATATAAAAAATATCTTGCACATTAATATAAGGCACAAACGCTATTTTTTTAAAATCAAAAGCTCCTAAAAAAGCGGGCGGTATAGTTTTGTCAAAGGTTCTTGCTTTTCCAATCGTTAAAATGAGTTGAACAAACATGGTTGCTACATCAAAATTACCTGTTTTGGCTTCTGCCCAAAGTAAAGGAGTGCGTCCGAATAAATTATCTTGATATGGAAAAACAGTAAAATCAATATTTCCAATAATTTCAGTAGTGTCAAATTGTCTAAACCAATCGGCTCCTACTTTATTTTTTAGTTCTTCTTCTCGAATTTTGTTGTACTTCATTTTGCCTTTATAAAGGAATTAGCACAAATATAAGTATTTACTCTTTATTTTTTGTGTCGATTAGAATAGTAACCGGTCCGTCGTTTAAAAGTGAAACTTTCATGTCTGCACCAAACTGCCCGGTTTGTACTTTTTTTGCTAAGTCTTTTTCGACTTGTTGAATAAATTGATTGTAAAGTGGAATCGCAATTTCGGGTTTTGCCGCTTTGATATAAGAAGGGCGATTGCCTTTTTTGGTGGATGCATGAAGAGTAAATTGGCTAACAATTATTACATCACCATTAACATCTTTTATAGATAAGTTCATTACATTATTATCATCATCAAAAATGCGAAGGTTTACAATTTTTGAGGACAACCATTCGATATCTTCCTTAGTATCCGCCTCTTCTATTCCAACTAATATCAGTAATCCTTTTTGGATGGAGGCAACAATTTCACCTTCGATGGTTACGGTGGATTGTGCGACTCTTTGGATGACGGCTTTCATTGTTTATCGAAATAGTTGAAATTTGATGTGTGATTGGTTAATCAAAATCTGAATTCTTTCCCTCAGCATACACATCATTTCTATATTGTTCTTCGTCACCTTCTAAAATTTGAAGATAACTTTTGTAACGAGACCAAGCAATTTTGTCGTCTTCTAAGGCTTTTTTTACCGCACAATGCGGCTCATCTTTGTGTAAACAATTATTGAACTTACATTGATCTTCCAACGCAAAAAACTCTGGAAAATAGCCTTTGATTTCTGATTTTTCCATGTCCACAATTCCAAATCCGCGAATTCCGGGCGTGTCAATTATTTTTGAATTAAAAGATAAATCAAACATTTCAGCAAACGTTGTGGTATGCTGACCTTGTTGATGCAAATCGGAAATTTCTTTTGTTTTTAAATTTAAATTTGGTTCTAAAGCATTCACCAAAGTAGATTTTCCAACACCGGAATGTCCGGAAAACATACACACTTTTCCTTTCATCATTTGCTTTAATTCTTCTAACCCTTTTCCGGCTGTAGCCGAAACACGAAGACATTCGTACCCAATTTGGGTATAAATATATTGTTGGAATAATTGTTCCTCTAAAGTAGCTTCATCGTAGGTATCAATTTTATTAAAAACCAATACGGCTTTGATATGATAGGCTTCAGCAGTAACTAAAAATCGGTCAATAAAACTAGTAGTGGTAATCGGATTGTTAATGGTTACCAACAAAAAAACAATGTCAATATTTGAAGCAATTATGTGAGATTGCTTAGAAAGATTTACAGATTTTCGAACGATATAATTTGTTCGTTCATGAATATTATGAATTAAACCTATGGTTTCATCAGACGTTTCATCTAATTCAAAATCTACCAAATCTCCCACAGCAATAGGGTTAGTACTCTTAATTCCTTTTATGCGAAATTTTCCTTTAATCCTACAATCATAAAATTGATTGTCATGGGTTTTAACAGAGTACAAGCTTCCGGTAGATTTATAAACGATTCCTGTCATGTCACAAAGATAGTATAATAATTTAGGACATAAAAAAAGTTGCCAAAAGGCAACTTTTCAATTTTATTTATATACCTACATTTTAGTATTTGTAAGCTACTCCGGTTTTAATTGCCTGAGAACCTCCTAAAGCATTAGAATTTGCTCCAACAGTAGTTTTATCAGCAGTCATTAGCACAAACGGACAGCCTAATTTAGCAGCATCCATTTTTAATTTTTTTGATGCTTTTTTGTCTCCAGTATTACCGGTTTGAAAATTGATAAGTCCAGTTTTACCTCTTACTTCTCCAGCTTTTTTTAATCCGGCTATGTAAGCTTTATCTTCAAGGATTACAACTTTTTCCCAGTCATCTTCACCATTTACAACAATTTTTTCAGTAACATCTTCAACACGGCCTGTTTTACCATAAACTATTTTTTGTACCGCATATTTACCAACAGTATTCTCTGCATCTTCACCGTCATATTTGAAGATAATGGTATATTCTTCTAATTTTATAACTTTACCTTCAACAACTTCACCATTGTGTTTGTAAATTTTATCTACTTGAGCTGAAGCAATGGCACTTACCAATATCAATGCCATAAAAATAATTTTTTTCATTTTTTTTATTTAAATATTAGGATGCGATATTACAAAAAAATTAAAGAATTACAAAAAAATAAGATTTGTTTAGAATTATTTATTTATAATTTTCTCTTGATGGTCAATACTTTCTTGATGAATTGCTTTAAAAAGCTGCACTATAAAATCTTCACTCAATCCTTTTTGACTTCCTTCAGCAATCATTTTATCTAAAATTTCCTGCCAACGCTTATTTTGTAAAATAGCTACGTTTTTTTCTTTTTTTAATGCTCCTATTTGGTCGGCAATTTTCATTCTTCCTCCTAAAATCTCTAGAATTTTACTATCAAATTCATCAATTTGAGTACGTAATTTATTCATTCGCATCGTATAATCATCGGCTTCATCAGTTTCTTTTCGAACGCGTAAATCATGAAAAATTTGTTTCAAAACCGTTGGCGTCACTTGTTGAGCTGCATCACTCCTAGCATTATCCGGATCAATATGGGTTTCGATGATTAAGCCGTCATAATTCAAATCCAACGCTTGCTGCGATACTTCTTGAATCATATCTCGCTTTCCGGTAATGTGCGAAGGATCACAAATCAAGGGCAAATCAGGAAATCTGTTTTGCAAATCAATCGCAATTTGCCACTCCGGATTATTGCGGTATTTCGTTTTTTCATACGTTGAAAATCCACGATGAATAACACCTAATTTTTTGATATTGGCATTGTACAATCGTTCCAATCCACCAATCCACAACGATAAATCGGGATTTACAGGGTTTTTTAAAAGTACAATTTTATCGGTTCCTTCTAAAGCATCAGCAATTTCTTGAACGGCAAAAGGATTTACGGTAGTTCTGGCTCCAATCCACAACACATCGATATCGTGTTCTAAAGCTAATTTTACATGAGCCGCATTGGCAACTTCTATTGCCATAAATAAACCTGTCTCTGATTTGGCTTTTTGCAACCATTTTAATCCAATGGCTCCTACTCCCTCAAATCCGCCAGGTCGAGTTCGTGGTTTCCAAATTCCTGCACGAAAAATGCTGACATCGGAATCTTTCAATTCTCGTGCAATTTTTAACACTTGTTCTTCGGTTTCTGCACTGCAAGGTCCTGCAATTACTAACGGATGATCTAATTGAAAATCGGTTAACCAGTTTTTTAAATTTTTATCGTTTTTCATAGTTTTAAGTGGGAAGATGGAAGCGGGAAGATGGAAGAAAAACTTCTAAATCTCAACTTCATTTTCATGTTATTTTAAAATTTCTTTAATTCTGTTTGTGTTTTTCATTTCATTAAAAATCGCTTCATAATCATCCGATTCTAAAAAGGATTTAAAGGATGATAAATTGGCGATGTATTCTTCTAATGATTTGACAATTTGTTTTTTATTTTGTTTAAAAATGGGTGTCCACATAGAGGGTGAACTTTTGGCTAATCGAACAGTACTTTCAAATCCACTTCCGGCCATATCGAAAATATCCTTTTCATCTTTTTCTTTTTCGATGACAGTTTTCCCTAACATAAATGAACTAATATGTGACAAATGTGAAACATACGCAATGTGTTTGTCGTGTGATTTTGGTTCCATATAACGAATTCTCATCTTCAAATTTCGGAATAATTCTAATGCTTTTTCCTGTTTTTTATATGCTGTTTTTTCAATTTCACAAATGATGTTCACTTTGTTTTCAAATAAATTTTCGATTGCAGCATTTGGACCGGAAAACTCTGTTCCTGCGATGGGATGTGTCGCTAAAAAATTACTTCTTTTAGGGTGATTTTCCACTGCTTCACAAATTGGTTTTTTGGTTGAACCCACATCAATCACAATAGTGTTTTCTGAAATACAATCCAACACTTTAGGCAAAATTACTAAAGCTACATCAACCGGAACAGCTAAAATGACAAAATCGCCATCAAGATCATCGTCTAAATTTCCTTTTTGATGAATTAATCCCAATGATAATGCCTCGTTGAGATGATTTTCATTTGAATCTATTCCAATAATTAGTGCGTTTTCATATAATCGTTGAATATCCAAAGCCATTGAACCGCCAATTAATCCTATACCAATAATTGTTACTTTCATACTAAAATCGTGCTAAAGCTTCTTTAATTTTTTCTTCTTCAATGCATAACGAAAATCGAATGTATCCTTCGCCATTACTACCGAAAATTGTGCCGGGTGTGATGAAAATATTTTTATCGATTAAAATTGCATCAATAAACTCTTCGGATGAAATTATATTCTTTGGAAGCTTTGCCCAAATGAATAATCCAACACTATTTTTATTATACGAACAACCTAATTTTTCCACCAATTTAAAAAGCAAATTTCTTCGTTTGGCATAAATTTCATTTTGACTTTCAAACCAATTTTTATCTAAATTCATGGCTTCAATTGCACCTTTTTGAATGCCGTAGAACATTCCGCTATCCATATTACTTTTGACTTTTAAGACAGCTTCTAGGAACGTTTTATTTCCCAAAATCATCCCTACTCGCCAACCTGACATATTGAACGATTTGCTGAGCGAATTGAGTTCTAAAGCAACTTCTTTTGCTCCTTCTACTTGAAAAATCGACATCGGATGATCATTCAAAACAAAACTATACGGATTATCATTCACAATTAAAATATGATGTTTTTTTCCGAAAGCAATTAATTTTTCAAAAACTTCAATTGTAGCATTGGCTCCGGTTGGCATATGCGGATAACAAACCCACATTATTTTGACTTTAGATAAGTCTAATTTTTCTAGAGCTTCAAAATCAGGAAGCCAATTATTCTCTTCAATTAAATCATAAAAAATAGGTTTTGCTTGAACCAATTCGGTTACGGAAGCATATGTTGGATAACCAGGATTTGGAATTAAAACCTCATCCGATTTATTCAAAAATGCCATTGAAACGTGCATGATTCCCTCTTTGGAACCCATTAAAGGCAAAATTTCGGAAGCAAAATCCATCGAAACATGAAACTGATTTTGATAGAATGTTGCCATCGCTTTTCGCAATTCAGGTAAACCTTGATAACTTTGGTATTCATGAGCTTTTTTATCATTCATCGAATGTTGAATCGCATTGACCACGGAAAAATGAGGCAATAAATCCGGACTACCAATTCCCATGTTAATAATCGGTTTTCCTTCGGAAAGTAGTTGATTCACTTCCCGTAACTTCTTGGAAAAATAATATTCTTGAACCGAATTCAAACGTTCTGCAGTTGTTATCATAGTCTTGCATTTTTATATTCGCCTAATACTTTAAAATGTCTTGTCATTCGTTCTAAATTTTGTTTTGCTTCTTCATAAAATTCATATTTATCAAAAACAACATCAATAAAAAATGAATATTGAAAAGGTGTTTCAATGATAGGTAATGATTGAATTTTAGTCATATTTAATTGGTAATCGCTAATCATTTTCAACACAACTGCCAAGTTGCCGGGTTTATCTTCCAATTCAAATTTTAAGGAAGCTTTATTGATTTCGTCCTTCGGAAATTCTTTATTCACCGATTTTACGATAACAAAACGCGTAGTGTTGTTTTTTACGGTGTGAATATCTTTTGCCAAAATCTCCAAATCATATAAATCTGCTGCTTTTACACTTGCAATGGCGGCCACTCCGAACAAGTTTTGTTCTTGAATGCGTTTGGCTGTTTCGGCTGTATCACTGCTTTCAATTAATTTTATATGCGGATAATTGGAAAAGAAAACAGCACATTGCAACAACGCCATCGGGTGCGATTGCACTTCTTTTATATCTTCAATAGTCTGACCTTTTAATGCCAAAAGGTTATGATGAATATCTAAATAATATTCGCCTATAATGTGCAAATTATAATGGTCGATTAAAGCATAGTTTGGAATAATCGAACCGGCTATAGAATTCTCTAAAGCCATAATTCCTTTGCTTGAGGTATCCTTGATCACATTTTTAACCAAACTTTCAAACGAATGACATTCTTCCAATTCTATCAGTTCCGAAAAATAATTTTCTGCCACCTGATGATGAAATGAACCTTTGATACCTTGAATTGCAATTTTTGTTTTCATATATAATAAAAAAATCCCGACTCAAATTGAATCGGGATTTATATTGTTTTTGAATTAAAAAATTTACCTTACGTAGCACAATACCAATCCCGATTTTTTCCAATAGAAAAAATAAAAGAAATTAGTAAAATAATAGGTGCTATGTGAAATCATCTTTTTGTTGTGATTTTGAATTGCTAATATAGTAAAATATTTAAAGCAAAATACTTTTACCAAAAAAAATGAGTTAAATAAAAAACTTTACTTTTGCTTTAAATCTTATTCTATGTCAATCGAGGTTAAAAATATTTCAAAAATGTATGGTGCTCAGAAAGCATTAGACAACATTTCATTTTCTGTAAATAAAGGAGAAATTGTTGGTTTTTTAGGTCCAAATGGTGCCGGAAAATCTACTTTGATGAAAATTTTAACCACTTACATTACTGCTGATGAAGGTAGTGCTTCGGTGAATAATTATGATGTAGCTAATGCGAATCAAGAAGTTCAGAAGATTGTTGGCTATCTACCTGAACACAATCCTTTATATTTAGATTTATATGTTCGGGAATATTTGGCTTTTAATGCGGATGTGTATAAAGTTTCTAAAAACAGAATTCAGGAAGTGATTGAATTGACTGGTTTGACAACTGAAAGTCATAAAAAAATCGGACAATTATCAAAAGGTTATCGTCAACGAGTAGGTTTGGCTACTGCTTTGTTGCACAATCCGGAAGTTTTAATATTAGATGAGCCTACCACCGGATTAGATCCGAATCAATTGGCAGAAATCAGAGATTTGATAAAAAACATCGGAAAAGACAAAACTGTTTTTCTTTCCACACACATCATGCAGGAAGTGGAAGCCATTTGTGATCGTGTCATCATTATCAACAACGGAAAAATTGTAACGGATAAAAAATTAGACAAATTAATGTCTGATGAGCAAGAACAAGTGATTGAAGTGGAATTTGACAAAGCCGTTTCAGAAGAATTGCTGATTATTTTACCAAACTTTAAATCCGCTAAAAAAATAACTGATTCCATTTGGGAAATTACTTTCGTATCTTCGGAAGACATGCGATCAAAACTATTTGATTTTGCGAATGAAAATGAATTGAAAACACTTCAAATTCATTTGAAAAGTAAAAATTTAGAAGCTATTTTCAGAGAAAAAACTAAAAAATAATTAGTTGTAAATTACTTTTCCTTGGTAATGTCTTGTCACATTAACTGTAGCAGGAGTAGTATGGATGACTAAATTTCCTGTTGCATATAAATCTCCCGTTATTGTCTGAATTACATTCACATGCATATCATTAAAGCCTCTGTGATATAATCCAAGATTTGTGATTTCTAAATTTTCTGCTCTCAAAATACCATTCCCATTGTAAAAACCTACGAAACAATCAGTGGTTTTTCCAGAAAGATAATAATTTGCCACATTATTATTTCCAATAGTTAATTGATTACAGTCTAATTCTAAAATAAAATCACCGGTACCAGCCCCTTCTATTCCATCGCCATCTTTGTCGAAGGCAATTAGCGTTAGCGACGGATAAGTAAGCACACCATCTGATACAATATTTTGTTCTGTTTTGGAACGAATTTCAGTAATATTTGGAGCAGTAATATAAACTATGGTTTGACCATAATCGCGAACCCAATTACAACTTGTGTTGTCTTTTAAAATCAATGTATTATTTTGAACAATTACTTCAATATCATCAATTAAATTTTCGCCTGTTCTTACTTCAACTTTATGAAAATCACCTTGTTTTATAACTAGGCCAATCTGTTTGAATACATTAATTTTTTCAAATGAAGTCACTTCTACTTCTCTACTTACTAATCTTCCGGTTGATTTAACACAATCAGCAGGATTGTCACAACCTAGTATGAAAATAGAAAATAGGACTATGCATAATGCTTTTTTCATAATTTAAAGTCTAAATCCAATCAAAAATTCCATTGCTTCTGCTAAAAAAACATGTGTTTTTATAGACAATCCTGAATAAATATTTTTAGTGATATAATATTTCATTCCTAATCGATCATAAACAGGAATATCTGATTTATAAGGTTGATACACATAATAACCCAATTGAGCTTCTAAGGAAATTCTGTTAATAAAAAGTTCATATCCCACAAAAACACCTATTCTTCTATAATCTGTATCTAATTCAACCTCTTCATTTGGATAAGCAATCGCCATAAATTTTATATATTCTTTATACGATTGTGTAAAAAAAACTTCAGTACCCAATTGAAAAGCACTTTTTCTACTGATGCGTTTGTCAAGGTAAAAAGCAGGATGATAAAATGGTTTTTGTCCACTTCCAATAATAGAGCTTTCACTTACGCCTGTTCGAAGAACAAAATTATATCGAATAGGTTCAGTTACTTTTTCTTTCGTTAAAGTATCCATTTTCCTTTCTAAATTCTCCTGAAAATTATAGGTTACACCCATACTTAAAGCATATGAATTTACACCACTATTGGGAGCTTTTATTCGTCCATTTGAAAAATGAGTAAATAGAAATCCGGCTTTCAAATCAAATTTATCAAATAATTTCGTTGTATAATTTAACGCAAAATTAGTATTAGCTACTAATCTCGATCCAAATGCAGCATTTTTGTTGTTGGTTACTTTATCGTGTGGACTTGTAGTATAAGCAATTCCCTGAGCAATATTAAATTTTAAGTTGCGATTAAGAAAATAAAAATTATAAAGTGCTCCAACACCATATACTTCTCCTAAAATATCATTTTTAAAATCTTGATAAATAAAATATCCTCCATAATCGGGATAATTAAAAGCACTTTGCCATTCTTGATGTCCATATGTCTTTTGATAAAGATTTAAATATATTCCATTCGGATGACCTTGCAAAAAATGCTGTAAATCATCTGTATGTGCCATTACATTTCCACTAAAATACTGAACATCTAAAGCAGTTGTTTCCGTTTTTTCCTGTGCATAAAGAAAAATTGAAAAAAACAAAAATAAAAGATAAATGCTTTTCATGCTAAAAGTTATTCGGGCAAATATAGCAGAATATCACTAGCCAGAAAATAATATTAAACAAATGATTTTAAAATATTTCTTTGGCAATGGCTTTGATATTCTCAGCTTTTCCCATTGAATAATAATGTAAAACCGGTATACCGGCGGCTACTAATTCTTTGCTCTGAGTTATACACCATTCGATTCCAATTTCTTTTACTGCATCATTATCTTTTGCTTTTACTACAGCCATAATCAAATCATCCGGTAAATCTACTTTGAATCGATGTGGAATCAAATTCAATTGCTTTTTGGTTGCTATGGGTTTTAATCCGGGTATAATTGGAACTGTAATTCCCGCAGCTCTACATTTGGTTACAAAATCAAAGAATTTTTGATTGTCAAAAAACATTTGGGTGATTATATAATCCGCTCCATTTTTGATTTTTTGTTTTAAAAAATGAATATCACTATCCATACTTGGAGCTTCCATGTGTTTTTCCGGATAACCGGCAACACCAATGCAGAAATTGGTACATGATGAATTTTGTAAATCTTCATCCAAGTAAATTCCTTTGTTCAAGTTATCGATTTGTGTCACCAACTCAGAAGCATATTCATTTCCCTCTTTTTCGGGTCTAAAGTAAATTTCATTTTTCAAGGCATCACCACGCAAAGCTACGACATTATCAATTCCTAAAAAGTCTAAATCGATTAATAAATTTTCGGTATCTTCTTTGGTAAAACCTCCACACAAAATATGCGGAATAGCATCTACCTCATATTTATTTTGAATTCCGGCACAAATGCCAACCGTTCCCGGACGTTTTTTCACAATTTTCTTTTGCAATAATCCGCTTGGTAATTCTTTGAATTCGTATTCTTCTCTATGATAAGTTACGTCAATAAAAGGTGGATTAAATTCCATCAACGGATCTATAGAATCAAAAATAGATTGAATATTTTGACCTTTTAAAGGTGGTAAAATCTCAAATGAGAATAAAGGTTTGCCGTTGGCGTTTTCGATATGTTGGGTTACTTTCATGTTTTAAGTTTCAGGTTTCAGGTTTCAGGTTTCAGGTTGGCTGAGCAACTTGAAACTTTAAACCTGAAACAAATTATTTAATCTGATATATTCGGCGAAAGCCATTTCATCGCCATTTCTAAACTAATGTTTCTTCGTTTGGCGTAATCTTCTACTTGGTCTTTTTTAATTTTTCCTAATCCGAAATATTTACTTTTCGGATGAGCAAAATAATATCCTGAAACCGATGCTGCGGGCCACATGGCCATACTTTCGGTTAACTTTACGCCAATTTTTTCTTCTACCTCTAATAATTTCCAAATCGTAGGTTTTTCCAAATGATCCGGACAAGCGGGATAACCGGGAGCCGGACGAATTCCTGTGTAATTTTCTTGGATTAAATCTTCATTTGATAATTTTTCATCGGAAGCATAACCCCAAATTTCTTTTCGTACTTTTAAGTGTAAATATTCTGCAAAAGCTTCCGCCAATCGATCGCCTAAAGCTTTTACTAAAATGGAATTATAATCGTCTAATTGTTTTTCAAATTCGGATGCTTTTTCATCTACACCAAATCCGGTTGTAACACAAAAACAGCCGATGTAATCTTGAATTCCAGACTCTTTTGGAGCGATGAAATCGGCAAGAGCGATGTTTGGAGCACCGGCGGTTTTTTGGGATTGTTGGCGAAGTGTTAAGAATGTTGTCGGTTGTCGGTTGTCGGTTATCGGGAAAACAGAGATGTCATCATCATTTATTGAATTTGCAGGGAAAATTCCCAAAACTCCTTTGGCAGTGAACCATTTTTCGCAAACAATTTGTTGAAGCATTTTTTGTGCATCTTCAAATAAATCAGTGGCTTGTTGACCTACAACTTCATCGGTTAAAATAGCTGGATATTTTCCAAATAATTCCCATGATTGAAAAAAGGGAGTCCAATCGATAAAATCAACTAACTCGGATAATTCTACTTCTACCGTTTTTGTCCCAATAAAATTAGGTTTAGATGGTTCATAATTTTTCCAATCGAGTTGTAATTTATTTTTTCTGGCTTCGGTTATCGATAAGAAATTCTTCTCTCTACTCCTATTCAAATAGCCTTCCCTAAGTTGGTCATACTCTTCTCGAACTGTTTTAGCGTAAGCAGTTTTTGTCTCCGGTTGCAATAAATTCGTTGCAACTGTTACCGCTCGCGAAGCATCATTCACATGCACAACAGTTTCTTTGTATTCCGGTGCAATTTTAACGGCTGTATGAGCACGAGAAGTCGTTGCACCACCAATCATAATTGGGATTTTGATGTTTAACTTATCCATTTCTTTCGCCAAATAAACCATTTCATCCAACGATGGTGTGATTAATCCGCTTAAACCAATGATATCAACGTTTTCACGAATTGCAGTTTCGATGATTTTTTCTGGTGGAACCATAACTCCCAAATCGATGATTTCAAAATTATTACAAGCCAAAACGACTGCAACAATATTTTTTCCAATATCATGCACATCGCCTTTTACCGTTGCCATCAACACTTTTCCGGCAGATGATGAAGCGGTTGAATCTTTTTCTGCTTCAATAAATGGAAGTAGATAAGCCACTGCTTTTTTCATCACTCGAGCCGATTTAACTACTTGAGGTAAAAACATTTTCCCGCTTCCAAATAAATCACCTACGACATTCATTCCTGCCATTAAATTAATTTCGATAACTTCAATAGCTTTTGTGGAATTTAGTCTACCTTCTTCTACATCTATTTCGATGAATTCATCGATTCCTTTTACTAAAGAATGCGTTAATCGTTCTTGAACGGAACCATTACGCCATTCTTGAATCGCTTTTTCATTGACTTTGAAATCTCCTTTGTAACTCTCGGCTAATTCTAAAAGTCGTTCAGTCGCATCTTCTCTTCGGTTTAATAAAACATCTTCAACGTGTTCTAATAATGTTGTGTCGATTTCATCATAAATTTCCAACATTTCAGGATTCACAATTCCCATGGTCATTCCGTTTTGAATGGCATGATATAGGAAAGCGGAATGCATCGCTTCACGTACTTTGTCGTTACCACGGAAAGAAAAAGAAACGTTGCTCACACCACCTGAAACATTTGCGTAAGGAAGGTTTTCACGAATCCATTTGGTGGCTCTGAAAAAATCCAATGCATTAAATTTATGTTCCTCCATTCCGGTAGCTACAGGAAAAATGTTTGGATCGAAAATGATGTCTTCTGCCGGAAAACCAACTTTATCTACTAAAATATCATAGCTTCTTTTGCAAATTTCGATTCTTCTTTCGTAGGTATCCGCTTGACCGTTTTCATCAAAAGCCATGACGATGACAGCTGCTCCGTAACGTTTAATTAATTTGGCGTGATGAATAAATGTTTCTTCACCTTCTTTTAACGAAATGGAATTTACGACTCCTTTTCCTTGAATGACTTTTAATCCGGCTTCGATGATTTCCCATTTGGAACTGTCAATCATAACGGGAACTCGAGCAATATCTGGTTCTGCAGCGATTAAGTTTAAGAATTTGGTCATGGCTTGAACACCATCTAACATTCCTTCGTCCATGTTGACATCGATGATTTGGGCTCCTCCTTCCACTTGAGCACGAGCGATATCAAGAGCCTCATCGTACTTTTCTTCTTTGATTAAACGAAGAAATTTCCGTGAACCGGTAACGTTTGTTCGTTCGCCGACGTTTACGAAATTCGTTTCTGGAGTTATAATAAGCGGTTCGAGACCGGATAATTTCAAATATTTTTTACAATCTGATTCAGGCATTATATCTTTTCTAAAATTTGTCTGGGTTTAAATTCTTTGGCCACTTCGGCGATTAATTTGATGTGTTCCGGAGTTGTGCCGCAGCAACCTCCAATAATATTTACTAAATTATCTTGCAAATATTCACTGATTAAGGCTTGCATTTCTTCCGGAGTTTGGTCGTAATGTCCAAAAGCGTTTGGTAATCCTGCGTTTGGATGAGCTGAAATATTTAACTGCGTATTCATCGCTAGTCGTTTCAAATAAGGTTTCAATTGATCAGCACCTAACGCACAATTGAATCCAATACTTAATAATGGTATGTGCGAAATAGAGATTAAGAAGGCTTCAACCGTTTGACCGGAAAGCGTTCTTCCGGAAGCATCGGTAATTGTACCGGAAACCATAACCGGAATATCTAAGTTTCGTTCTTCTTTGACTTCTTCGATGGCAAAAAGGGCGGCTTTGGCGTTGAGCGTGTCGAAAATGGTTTCGACCAATAACACATCACAACCACCGTCAATTAATGCTTCAACTTGCTGTTTATAGGCAATGCGTAAATCGTCGAAAGTGACAGCACGAAATCCGGGGTCGTTGACGTCTGGACTCATAGAGGCGGTTCGGTTGGTTGGTCCGATGGAACCGGCTACAAAACGTGGTTTATCGGTGAATTCATCGGCAACTTCTCTAGCGATTTTGGCGGATTGAAAGTTGAGTTCGTACACCAACTCTTCCAGATAATAATCGGCCATTCCGATGGTGGTTCCGGAGAAAGTATTGGTTTCTACGATGTCGGCACCAGCCTGAAAATAAGCTCGATGAACGGCTTTTACGGCTTCTGGTTGAGTGATGGAAAGCAAATCGTTGTTTCCTTTGAGCGGATGTGGGAAATCTTTGAAACGTTCGCCTCGGAAATCTTCTTCTGAGAAATTGTTTCGTTGTAGCATCGTTCCCATGGCTCCGTCGAGGACTAGGATTCTTTCTTGTATGGCTTTTTCTATTTTTGACATTTTATTTTTTTATTTAACCACGAAGTTCACGAAGGAATTTCGCAAAGTTCACTACTCTTCTTTGTTGCACTGACGCCTAGCCCCGATTGTAGCGGAAATTTTTTTTAGCAGACGGCTATTTTTTCTTGCTTTAAAAAAGCGACCAACGGAAGCTCTTTTTGAAGTGTAGAAAAAAAGCCGGATGCGGCAAAAAATTGCAGCGGAAAGCGGGATTAGCTTCTAACTAAAAAATTATCAAGAAAATAGAGGAAATAAACGGGTTATCTGTTCTCGTTTTTTGAACGAGATAGAATGTAGCACCTTCTACAGTTGCAGGGTTGCTAAGCTTTCATAGGGTCTAGTCCCTCCGGCTTTCGTGATAACGATCAGTATGTGTATGAACGGGGCAAATATAATGAGTAATTCGGAAATATAGAATATTTTTCTGTTTTTTATTGACATTTGTTAATTGACAGAAAAATATTCTACATAAAGTGAATATAACAATTATTTAGTTGGTAAAAATTAACTAAAAACAGATTCTTTTAAATTGATTTTCTCTGCAATTTTGAGAATATCGTTTAAAACTCCTCTGGCTGTGACCTGTTTTCCGGCACCGGCACCTTGAATGACGATGGGGATTTCGCCATAGGATTTTGTGTAAATTTCGATGAGATTATCGGCTCCTTTGAGTTGTCCGAGTGCTGAATTTATTGGTGTTGAAATGAGTTTGACTTCGAGTTTTTGGTTAGTTACATCGAGTTCGCCCACGTAGCGAAGTACGTGATTTTCCGATTGGGTAATTTTGGCGATTTCGTAGGGTTTGTCGAGTAATTGTTTGTTGGAAGCGTATTCAGCTTTGGTATTTTCTTCGTTTAAATCGGGTAATAAAAGCGAGGAGATTTGCACATCTGAAAACTCTTTTTGAATGCCGATTTCTCTGGCGAGGATGAGTAATTTTCTAGCGACATCGTTTCCGGAAAGATCTTCTCTGGAATCGGGTTCGGTATAACCGGATTTTTCGGCTTCTTTTAAAATGGATGAAAAAGTGGTGTTTTCGTTACCAAATCGATTAAAAATATAGCTTAATGATCCGGAAAAAACACCTCTGATTTTGGTAATTTTTTCGCAGGAAAGATATAATTCATTGATGGTTTGAACGACGGGTAAACCGGCACCAACATTAGTTTCGTAATGAAAATATTGATCGAATTTTTGAAGATTTCGACGTAATTCTTTGTAAAAATCGAAATGTAACGTATTGGCTTTTTTGTTGGCGGCCACGATGCTGAATCCGTTTTGAATGAGCGGTATGTAGAATTTAATTAACTCTTCGCTGGCAGTGGCATCGACGGCGATGAGATTTTCGAGGTTATTGGTTTGAACATAATCGACAATATCTTGGATGGAATATGGGAAAGCGGCTTGTTGAAAATTGGTTTCCCATTGGTTTTTGATACCGTCTTTTTCGAAAAAAGCGACAGTTGAATTGGTTATGATGGGAAATCGCAAATCGATATTTCTTTTTTCGAGAAAAAACTGCTGACTTTCCAAAACTTGATTGATGAGCGTGCTTCCTACATTTCCGATTCCGAAGAGGACGACATTTATTCTAAGCGTTGACATATTTTTGAGTGTTTTGAGTGTTGAAAATAGGTGATAAAAGATTGGCTAATTGGTTGAATTCGATTAAAAAAGCATCGTGTCCGTGAATGGATTTAATTTCGTGGTAGAAAACATTTTCTTTTACTTGTTTTAGTTTTTGATAGGTTTCAAGATTTTCAACGGCGATAAAGAAGTAATCGGTATCGACAGAAACGATGTGAATATTGGCATGTATTTGACTTGCGACTGTTACAAAATCTTTTCTGTTTCTGGTGATATCATTCGTTTTCAGCAGATGATTCATTAATTTATATGATGATAATCGAAAGCGTTTTTTTAGTTTGGAGCCGTGATTAGTCAACCAATTTTCCACTTCAAAAACGTTCTGCTGTTTACGTTGAAAACGCTGATTAATGGATTGTGGCGTTCGATACAACAACATGGCATGCAAACGAGCATCGGCAATTGGATCATCAGAATTGTTTAGAATTTTGTCTTGAATGAGTACGTTGGCAATCACCCAATCAGTCGCTTTCCAATCGGTTGCAATTGGAATCAGGTTTTTAATTTTGGTTGGATGTTGTGCTGCCATTTCCCATGCAATGGCACCACCTAAACTTCCGCCAATAACAGTGAAAAGTTCGTAGATGTTGAGATAAAATAATCCTTCCCAAAAAATTCTTGCGACATCTCGAATGGTAAAATCTTTGTAATCTGAAATGAGATTTCCAAAAACATTATCGTAACCGTTTCCGGGAATATTGAAAGCAATGATTGTGAAATTATTAGTGCCAATGGTTTTATTTTCACCGATTAAGTCGTTCCACCAACCATTTTCACCAGTGATGGTTGAATTTCCGGTTAATGCGTGATTGACCAAAACTACCGGAGCAGAACCGACGGTTTGCCCAAACGTTTCATAATAAAGCGGAATATAAGGTTTGACTTTTCCAATTTCTAAATTGAAATTAAATAAGTCTATTTTTTTTAAGTTTTTCATAGTGATTTTTTTTAGCTTTTTTTAAAAACTGTCTTTTTTCAAACGTGGAAAAAAGACAGTTTAAAAACAAACAAAACTTATACAAACTTCTTACTTTCAATTTTTTCAAAGACCGAATTTAAATCGGCTTTTAAATCTTCGATATCTTCTAATCCGACAGAAAGACGAATTAAATCTTTGGTTACGCCAGTTGCTTCTTGCTCGGCATCAGACAATTGTTGGTGCGTAGTGCTTGCCGGGTGGATAATTAAAGATTTTGTATCTCCGATATTCGCTAAAAGCGAAAATAATTTGGTTTCATCGGCCACTTTTTTGGCTGCTTCAAAACCGCCTTTTAGTCCGAATGTGACGATACCGCTTTTTCCTTCGGGTAAATATTCATCGGCTAAGGTTTTGTATTTTGAAGTTTCCAAACCGGGATAATTTACCCAAGCCACTTGCTCTTGATTTTGTAACCATTGGGCTAAAGCCAATCCATTTTCGCTGTGTTTTTTAATTCGGATTTCGAGAGTTTCCAATCCTTGTATGGTTTGAAAAGCGTTGAAAGGACTTAATGCGGCACCAAAATCGCGTAAACCTTCGATTCTAACTTTAGCAATAAAGGAGGCTGCTCCAAGAACTTCGTAGTATTTTAATCCGTGATAACCTGCTGAAGGTTCAGTGAATTCCGGAAATTTGCCGTTACTCCAATCAAAATTTCCGGCATCGATTATGACTCCGCCCAAAGAAGTTCCATTACCAGTGATGTATTTGGTTAGTGAATGAATAACAATGTCTGCTCCGTATTGAATTGGGTTTAATAAATAAGGTGTTGCAACTGTATTATCAACAATAAAAGGAACTTTGAAAGCTTTTGCTTCTTTTGAAATGGCTTTTAAATCGAGTACATCTAATTTCGGATTTCCGAGGCTTTCAACAAAATAAGCTCTTGTATTTTCTTGAGAAGCTTTAGTGAAATTTTCTGGATTTGATGGATCTACAAATGAGGTGGTGATGCCTAATCTTGGTAACGTTACACTCAACAAATTATAGGTTCCGCCATACAAACTGTTAGATGCAACTATGTGATCACCGGCTTTCAATAACGTTAAGAAGGTTGTTGCGATAGCGGCAGTTCCTGAAGCAGTGACTACGGCTCCAATTCCACCTTCAAGCGTTGCTAAACGTTGTTCTAGAATCTCGTTGGTTGGGTTGTTTAATCGGGTGTAGATAAAACCGGCTTCAGATAAACCAAAAAGATTGGCTGCGTGTTGCGAATTATTAAATACATACGAAGAGGTTTGATAAATTGGGACGGCTCTTGTTCCTGCGTTTTTGGTTAGATCGTGTCCTGCGTGTAATGCATTGGTGGAGAATTTTTGTGTACTCATGATTTTTAGTATTAAGATTAAAGTATTAAGATTTTTGGATTTTTAGATTTTAGGATAAAAAAAAAGTCCTTTTGGATAGCTTACCAAAAGGACTTTAAAACAAGTGTATAACCAGATTATGTCTTTCGCTTTTGGCAATGAGGAATCATCATGCAACAACAGATGTGCATCATCATACGGTTCATTGTTATTTTTTTTGTAGTATTCATTTTTTAAAAGTTGCTGAGTTGCTGAGATTCTGAGTTGCTGAGGTTTTGTTTGGATGCTGAAACAAGTTTAGCATAAAAAACCTCTGCTTTTGGGCAGAGGTTCAATTGTATTTATTTTAAATAATTTAAAATTATGCAATAGGTTTCCTCTGCGGAGATTTCCACATCATACGACAACACATATTGCAAATTGTAAATTTCATTTTTAGATTTTGATTTAGCAAATGTAGAAATATTTTCTATATAAAAAAATATTTTAGATAATTTTTCTATATTTTATTATTAAAAAATATTTTAGTAGATTTTTATTCTACATATTTCAAATTATACAGAAAAAATATAATAAAAAAATCCGGAACTAAGTCCGGATTAATTTAATGAAATTGTAAATGTTTTAATTCTTGATAATTTTTGTAGTTCCTACTCCATTATCAGAATGGATAGAAACAAAATACATTCCTGAATTCAAATCTGAAATTGATAGCTGTGAGCTAGAAACATTATTTTGAATAAACTCTTTCACTACACTTCCTCTAATATCAGTTATAACAATTTTTGAGATAAGTGAGCCTGAAGTAGCATCAACATTTAATATATTATTAACTGGGTTAGGATAAACGTTAAAATTAGAGGCAACAAAATCTTCAGTTGACAAAACAGAAGTCAAATTAAATGTATCCAAAGCTAGTGATACCGCTCCGGCTGCACCTGGCGTAAAATGATGAAAACCAAAATAATATGTTCCAGTTGTAGTAGGTGTGTAACTTACAGTGTACTGTGTCCATGCCGTGTTAGCGATGGCACTTGAAGTCCAAAGTGTATTGGTTTGAGAAGCTATTGCTGGTTCATTACCAACAGTCATTTTTATGCTTTGAGGATTAGCTGCTCCAAAATTTCTGAGGAAAAAAGTAATCGTATTTGTAGAATTTGCTTCCAAATGTATAGGTCTTGAAAACAACCATCTGTTAGTTGCAGTTCCAACGGTTGTACTACTATTTGAGAAAACCATTTGCCCACCAGCTTGAGGATTTCCGGCTGTTGCATTTGTAGACCAAGCACCTGACCATCCATCTAAGGCATATCCCCCAGTTGTATCAAATCCGTAAGCATAAGATGGAGCACCTGTAACGGCTGTAAATAAAGAATAAGGTCCAACCCATCCACCAGTAGTTGATCCATTTTTACTTCTAACAAAATATTGGTACCTTGAGTTTGGATTGAGTGAACTCATTGTTACAGAAGTTGTACTAGACGTATTTGTTACTGTTGGCGAATGGCCAGCAGCACCCCAAGAATATTCATATTCTGAAATACCTGCTGCTGCAGTCCAATTGAAAGTTCCTGCGGTTAAACCGATATTGGAATTTGTCATTAATCGAGCAGGTGAAGGGCAAGTACCGCTAACTACATAAACGTTATCAATTCCCATCAAAAACATATCATTTGAAAAGTTTTGAAAAGCAATGTAAATTGTTTGACCTGCAAAAGCAGATAAATCCAAACTTTTGTTTTGCCAAGTTGTAGATTCACCAGTTGAAGTTCCATTGCCTACAGTTAAAGCAGGAGTGGTAAAATTTGCAGGAGCATTTCCTGTTGTAGAAATGTAAACTCTATAAGAATCAGGAAAAGTTGCATCATAAGCTCTCGCATGCCAATATAATGTTGACGTTCCGGCTGGTAGAGTAATAGCAGGACTAACCATCCAATCGTTAGAGACACCTGCCGGGGTATACCAAGAAGTACTTAATGCGACGTTATTATCAAATTCTGAAAGAGATTGAACCCAAGCGGCATTTACGTAGTTTACTGCCGTATTTGGCACTAAATTATCTTGATTATAAAGAGCCCATTGCGATAATGGCCCATTCACATTTTCAAAACCAGATTGAAAAATCTGAGCTTTTGTAAATAAAGAAATGCTTAAAAAAGCAAATAGTAATGTTTTTTTCATACTTGTAAAATTTATTTTGAATGTAAAATTAATTAATTTATTTAAATGTAGTTTCAACAAAACAAAAATAATTCAGTAATATTTAAAAATAAAACTAAAAAAAATAAAATAATTAAGATTGCTTTTATAAATTTGCATCCAATAATGAGGAAAAATTTGAACTGATTGCAACCTCGTAAAAAAATGCTAAAGCAGAATTCTTCTTTAGTTTTTACCCTGCAATTTTTTTTTCTCACTATTTTATTAATTATTCTGTATAAATTCAGTTAACATTAAATTGTATTATGGCTTATTTATTTACGTCAGAGTCTGTGAGTGAAGGACATCCAGACAAAGTTGCGGATCAAATTTCAGACGCATTAATTGACAACTTTTTAGCATTTGATGCCGAATCAAAAGTAGCTTGTGAAACATTGGTTACAACCGGACAAGTAATTTTAGCAGGTGAAGTAAAGTCGAACACCTATTTAGATGTTCAATCTATCGCTCGTGAAGTGATTAGAAAAATTGGATATACTAAAAGTGAATACATGTTTGAGGCCAATTCATGTGGAGTTCTTTCTGCTATCCATGAACAATCCGCTGATATCAACCAAGGAGTTGACAGAGCAAGCAAAGAAGAGCAAGGAGCTGGTGATCAAGGAATGATGTTTGGTTATGCAACCAATGAAACCGATAACTACATGCCATTAGCATTGGATTTATCGCATGCTTTACTAATTGAATTAGCAGCTATTCGCAGAGAAAACAACGAAATAAAGTACTTACGCCCAGATGCAAAATCACAGGTAACTTTAGAATATTCAGACGACAATAAACCCGTAAGAATTGACGCTATTGTAATTTCTACACAACATGATGATTTTGATAATGAAGCAGCGATGTTAGCAAAAATCAAATCGGATTTAATAAGTATTTTAATTCCTAGAGTTAAAGCGAAATACCCGCAATACGCTCATTTATTTAATGACAATATTACTTATCATATCAATCCAACCGGAAAATTTGTGATTGGAGGACCTCATGGAGACACCGGATTAACCGGAAGAAAAATCATTGTAGATACTTATGGTGGAAAAGGAGCACACGGAGGTGGAGCTTTTTCAGGAAAAGACCCATCAAAAGTAGATAGAAGTGCTGCTTATGCCACAAGACATATTGCTAAAAACTTGGTTGCAGCAGGATTATGTGATGAGGTTTTGGTTCAGGTTTCGTATGCGATTGGTGTAGCAAAACCAACTTCAATCAATGTAAATACCTATGGTACAGCAAAAGTAAATTTAAAAGATGGTGAAATCAGTAAAATTGTGGAAAGCATTTTTGACATGCGTCCGTATTTTATCGAACAACGTTTGAAATTAAGAAATCCTATTTACAGTGAAACAGCTGCTTACGGACACATGGGAAGAACTCCTGAAACCGTAACTAAAACTTTCAAATCTCCTGATGGAGCAGAAAAAACAGTAACGGTTGATTTATTTACTTGGGAAAAACTGGATTATGTTGACCAAGTTAAAAAAGCATTTGGATTATAAAATTAACTAACTCAACCATAAAAAACCCTGACTCGTATTTTGTAAGTCAGGGTTTTTGCTTTTATAAGTTGTATCTTAAACTAAAAATCAAATAGCGAGGCTGCACAAAATACTGCGAAGTCCTAAAGCCAATTTGATTAAAACTATCATCATTTAAAGAACGTGTATTCAATAAATTGGTCACCCCAACTCTATATTCCATTTTTGCATCTTTTTTTCGATAAGCCAAACTAGCATTTAAAAAATCATAACTATTTCTAACTGTTCCTGTTGAATTGGTATAACTATAGTAGTCGTAATCTGCATTAAAGGAAAATCCGTTTAAAAAGAAATAATCTAATTTAGCAAAAGGTTGTTGAGTTGTAAAGGTGGTTCCTTGATAATCATTTAAGGTAATGGTATACCCAATTTCGATATTCGGCCATTTAGTAAATTGTGTTCCTAGTGAAGTTCGATAGGTTTGACTAAATGATTCTGTGGTTTGCACAAAATCAGCTTCCGTATTCAAAGGATCTGTTGGATTGGCCCGAAGTGTGTTAAACTGAGACCAATTTAAATTAAATCCAATGTTTGCTTTATAGAATTTTTTAAATGTTCGTTGATAACCCGCAGTTCCATTTACACTTCTATTTTCAAAATTTGCATTAACTCTTTCACTAACTTGATTTATACCGTTAAAAAAGGCACGGTTTACAACAGGATCAGACGTTTCAACGTAATTTATATTTCCAAAAATGGTGGTATAATTGAATAAATTGTATTTGAAATATCGTAATGAATGGGTTTGTTGTAATGCATTTTCTAACAAACGATTACCACGATTAAACGAGTTGAAATTACTGAATGTAAACCCTTGCACAAAAGAGTTAATATCGCTGAAAACATTGCTCATTCTGTAGTTATAGGTTAGCGACTCTGATTTTTTTATTTGATATTGAGCAAATAAATCAGGTAATAGACGATTAAAGTCATCTCGTACTCTTGTATTCAATTGATCATTGAAGGTATTGTAAATATGATAACTTACTCCTGGATTAAAGGTAAATTTTCCCTTAATGAATTTATAATGCAAGCCTAAATACGCATCATTAAAACTGTATCGGACATCATTGTTGTAGTCTTCATCTGTTAACACTAATGGAGTTCCATTATCCAATAATTGGAAAATTGATGAATTATAACTTTGGTAAGAATACGTGTTTCCTAATGTTACATTAATATTACTTTTGGGAGTCAAACTGTAATAATAATCTACTTTGGCATCTAATTTATTCGTTTTCACAAACCGGTCTTGATTGATGTTAAAAGAACTTTGATTCACATCAAATAACCCCAAATTAGCAAAAGGTTCATTTAACAAATCAGGATTATACAATGGATCTTCATCTTGGTATTGATGTTGGACTTCATACGCCCATGTACTTTTATCATTTTGTGTCCAAAAAATATTTAAACTCTGATTTAAAGTTATTGGATCTTGTCTTTTAAAGGAACTAATAGTATTAAAAATTTCATTCCCTTCTGTAAAAGAAGTTGTTTGTAAAAGATTGGTTTCTTCTTGATTAGAACGCTTAAAAGAAACATCATAATCAAACTGAAAATCTTCATTAGGTTTATACTTTGAACCTATTTTGAAAATAGATAAGTTATTGGTCACATTGGAAACATCACTTCTATTCTCAGTCGTTTCAACATTTGTAGTGTTTGGTTCAAAAATCTCGTTAATTGATTGTGTGTTGGTAATGGTTTTGTCCGATGTAATCACGGCAAATCCACTTAAACTCCAAGTTTTTGACATTTGCTGTGTGATATTGGCTGCTCCAAATTTGGTATCAATTTCTTCTGCTCTGTTGTTTCGTTGCGTAGAAATTCCTAAATCGTTTGAAGAAATATTGAAGTTTGTTCCACTTCTTCCTATAGTATTTCTTGCTCCACCGGTTAGTCTAAAATAATCTCTCAAAGAAAATGGTACATCTCCAATATTATTAAAGTTAGACAATACATTGACACTGGTTTTCGGGCTGTAATAAAATAGTTTCGGATTAATAATATACCGTTCATCCGGTCCAACTCCGGCAGAAATATCGCCAAACCAAAACTTATTTTTACCTTTTTTCAGTTTAATATTAATAGCTACATCATCGTTATTGTTTTCTAACCCTCTTAACTGATTTACTTCTGTATAATTTCTTAATACTTGAACCTTATCCACAGCATCTGAGGGTATGTTTTTTGAACCTAATTTGGTATCCCCTTCAAAGAATTTTTTTCCATCTACTAAAAGTTGAGTCACCTTTTTTCCTTCCACTTCAATTTCACCATCAGCATTTACATCTACTCCAGGAAGTTTTTTTAAAACGTCTTCTAATTTCCTTTCAGTTCCGGTTTTAAAAGAATCGGCATTGTAAACAATCGTATCACCTTTTATAGAAACCGGCATTTCTTGTACGACTTCAACTCCTTCTAAACTTATACCACCTTCTTTCAAGGTGATTACTTTTTGAAAATTTTCAGTTTGAGTTTGAACGGATAAATCCAGCGATTGAAACCCAATAAAGCTAACTTTAATTTTATAATTTGAATTAGGTTTTAAATTAAGTTGAAATTTACCTTTGTCATTAGTAATTCCATACGCATCCATAGCTTTTGTATCTTGATTGATGGCCATTACGTTTGCCATCTCAAGCGGTTTTTGTAAGGTATCTTGCACAATCCCTTCCATTTTTATGGATTGAGCAAAATTAATAACGGAGTACAATAAAAATATAAGAACGAGTGATTGTGTTTTGAACATAATTATTTAAGTGTAAATTATCCTCCTATTCTGAATTGCATTCCTCTACCACCTTGACCTTGATTCATTTCACGCATTTCAGTCATTTTTTCCATGACAATTTTATCATATTCTGCTTGGGTTACTTCTTTACCGTTTTTAGGTGCTTTTATTTCTTTTTTCTCTTTTGTATTCAAAACAAGTTTTGAACATAATATTACTGTTTTACCATCCGTAACTTCTAAAATCAAACCAGGTAATCCCCAATAATTCTCAGGTCCTTGGTTGATTGGAATTTCGGGAGTGTACCAAGCAGTGATGCTAATTTCTTTTGGCATTTCCCAACCATCCATAAAATTTGTGGTTTTAGTTTCTTCTTTTTTCTTGTCAACATCTGTCTTTTCTTCTTTCTTTTCCTCTGCTTTACGTCTGAAATTTCTAAAATCAGACTGAGTTACAGGTCGAACAGCTGTTGCTTTGTAGCAGGTATAATTTCCAATTTGCTTGGTTTCACCTTCTAACTTCCATTCATATTTTGGCAAACTGTCTTTTACTAAAAATTCTTTGCCAAAAAATTCTTTGTCAACCGTAAACATTTTTTCTTTTACATTTTTATAATGTGTTCCGCCTCCACCCATCATAGAGGACATAAAACGCATTCCGCCTCCTTGACCTGGGGCTTCTAATTTTTCTTCTTCTTTATAAATGGAGGCACTTTTGTCAAAATTTAAAATAAACGTTTTTTCAAAAGCGGCTTTCATTCTTTCTTGAAACATCTTTTGCATTTCAGGAGTTATTTCTCTGTTTCCTGAAAAACCAGCAGTCATATCTGCTGTACTGGTTTTCGATTCATAAACTGCCATTCCTTGAAAATCTTGAGCAATTGCACTAATAATAGCAGCAAAAAAAGAGAGTAGTGTAACTATAATGGTTTTCATTTGATTACGTTTTTAAATTGGTAAAACAAATATGACGAGTTATTCGTGTATTTGTTACCAAGATTTTGTTAAAAATTAAGGTATTCTTACAAAAAAATTATGTTTATGTTGTATTTTAGCCTTGATGAAAAAATTGATTACTTCTTTTTGGATGTTATTTGTTTTGATGGTCTTTTCACAAGAAAGGAAGATAACTCCAATTTTTATTTCCACACAGCAACTTGTGGTTGATGAATTCATTTCAATCGACTCATTTGGCTATATATATTATAGTAAAGGTAATGTTTTTTATAAACAACAAGACAAAGAATTATATCAATATAAAAATCTATCACTAGGAAAAATAAAACGAGTTGATCTACAAAATCCGCTTAAAATCGTGCTTTTTTATGAAGGTTTGAATTCAGTTATAACCTTAGACAATCAATTAAACGAAACCTCTTCCATCAATTTTTCCAAAATCCAAAACAACCCGATTATTGCTTCAGCGTTAGGTTTAGCCTCTCAAAACCGATTATGGGTTTTTAATTCGTTGCCAATGCAATTGGGATTATATGATTTTACTAAACAAGTATTTCTACCTTTATCTCAACCTTTTCAAAATCCGATTCAATATTACCAAACTGATTATAATCAATTTTATTGGATTGATTCAAGTAACAACATATTTACATGTGATATCTTTGGAAAAATTACAACATTAGGAAATACACCATCTTTCAATCATGTCCAAATTTTATCTTCGGAAAAAGTGATTTTTCAAAAAGAAAATAAATTATTTCTTCATGATTTAAAAGACAACTCAACAATTGAAATTCAATTAGATAAAAAAATGATTCAAAATTTTCAAGTTAAAGACCAATTTTTGTTTATTTTTACCGAGAACGAAATAAGTAAATATAAAATTAATTTACCATAATGCACATAGCAGTAGCAGGCAATATTGGAGCCGGAAAAACCACTTTAACTCGACTATTAGCCAAACATTTTAAATGGGAACCACACTTTGAAGACGTAGTGGATAATCCATATCTAGATGATTTTTATCACCAAATGGAACGTTGGTCCTTTAATTTACAGATTTACTTTTTGAATAGCCGTTTCAGACAGGTTTTGCAAATTCGTGAAAGTGGTAAGAAAATTATTCAAGACAGAACAATATATGAAGATTCACATATTTTCGCACCTAACCTACACTCCATGGGCTTGATGACCAACCGCGATTTTAATAATTACAAATCGCTGTTTGAGTTAATGGAAAGCATGGTTCAATCACCGGATTTATTGATCTATCTAAGAAGTTCGATTCCCAATTTAGTGAGTCAAATTCACAAAAGAGGGCGAGATTATGAAAATACAATTTCCATTGACTATTTAAGCCGATTGAACGAACGTTACGAAGCATGGATCCAAAGCTACGACAAAGGAAAACTATTGATAATTGATGTGGATAATATTAACTTCGTTGATAATCCCGAAGATTTAGGAATGATTATCAATCGAATAGATGCCGAAATAAATGGACTTTTTTAGAAAATAAATTAATAGCAATTGCCTCAATTTAGTTGAGGCTTTTTTATTGCATCGTATCAAACAACGATTTTACTTTTATATTTTTAGGTATTTTAGAAACGTTTATTATTCGCTTTTCATTGGGCAAGACATCAAAATAATTATCTTCAAAGAAGACTTCATTTTCTGAAGACAGAAAAATGTCTTTTGCTAAAACATCTGATGAAATTTCGATCATAAAATCATTTAGCTTTTTAATTTGGATAGTAGGTTTTTGCAGTTTCAACGCTTTAGGTTTTACAAAGAAATATTGTGATTGAACACCATTGAATTTTACTTTTAAAACGGATTGTTGCAAATCGAATGATTTCAAATCCTCTTTGAGTAATTCATAAACAATTTTGCTCAGGTTTTCTTCAATTGTAATTTCTTTCGAAGTTTTCCAAATCAACTTCCCATCAAAAGAAATCAATTCCAATTCCATTTTCCCGGAAAAGCTTTCAAGATTATCATTAACCAAATAAACCTTAAATTTTTCATTTTCTTCTGTAATTGAAAGCATCAGATTTTCAAAACTTCGCTTGGATTGATAATGAAAGGCTTTCCAATTTCCGTAATAATCCAATGAACTCCAAGACGTAACAGGCCAACAATCATTCAATTGCCAATAGAGTGTTCCCATGCAATACGGTTTCGCTCTTCGATGGGCTTCAATAGCTATTTTCATGCCACGAGCTTGCAACAATTGGGAAACATAAAGATAATCTTCAAAATCTTTGGGCACCACATAATCGCGTTCCATGTATTCTTTAATGGTTTCGAAACCCGTTGGATGTTTTTGGTGATTTCTAAAAGCTTCGGAAGTGAAATTCAAGTCTTCTTGAGCCATCGATTTTTGGAGTGTTCCCAAATTAGGCATACCTTGAAAACCATATTCGCTTATAAAACGTCCTACTTTTTTTTCATATATTTCAAAAGGTTCCTTTCCCCACCAAACGCCCCAATAATGCACATCTCCTTGTGTTAAACTTTCTTTTCTTCCCCAACCTTTCGATGGAGATGACGACCAATAAATATTCTTTTCTTTTGGCAATAAACTATCCAAAGTCTGCGGAATCATTTCATGAAATACTTTCTTGTAATCATTCCAAATTTTTGTAGAATCCGCTTTGGAATAGTTAAATTGTTTTTGCCAACCCCAATTGTGCCAACCTTCATCGTTTTCATTATTGCCACACCAAATCGCGATACTCGGGTGATTTTGTAAACGATTTACATTATCAATGACTTCTTGTCTTACATTTTGCACAAATTTTTCATCGCCGGGATACATCGCACACGCAAACATAAAATCCTGCCAAACTAAAATTCCGTTGGCATCACAAGCTTCATAAAACGCATCATCAAAATAAACACCGCCACCCCAAACGCGAAGCATATTCATATTCGCTTTTTTAGCATTTTCTACTAAAGAAAAATAAGTAGAATCCGAAACTCGTGACAAAAAACTATCGGGTGGAACTACATTAGCACCTTTCATAAAAACGGGTTTTCCGTTTAATTTGAAGTAAAAGCTTGAACCAAATTGGTCTTTTTCTTGTACCAATTCGATGGTTCGTAGACCAATATGTAATTTTTTTGAATCCATCAACTGGTTTTTCTGACTAATTTCAAAGGTAAAAGAATATAAATTCGCTTCACCTAAATCATTAGACCACCACAATTTTGGATTTGCAATTTCATATTGCATTTTGATTTTATTCTTTCCCTTTTTAAGGTTGAAAGTTGCTGATTTTTCATTAATTTTTAGCTTAATCGATTTTTCTTTGAAAACGGAAACATCGGTTGTGAATTCTAAAATCGCTTTTTGGTCATTCAATTCAATTTGAGTGTATTTTATGTTTTCAATTTTAGCCGAATTCCAAAATTTTAAATGTACATTCTTCCAAATTCCTGCCGTAACGAATCGCGGTCCCCAATCCCAACCAAATTGATATTGTGCTTTTCGAATAAAAACACGTTCTTTTTCAGGTAAGGTATAGGATAATTTTTTCGCTTCCTCTTTTCCTTTTTGAACTGCGGAATGAAAAACTACTTTTAGATGATTATTTCCAATTTTCAAATGTGATTTGGCTGAAATTATCCATTTTCGGAACATATTATCGGCTTCCAAAACTACTTTTCCGTTCAAATAAACCGATGCATAAGTATCCAAACATTCAAATTCTAAATCGATATTTTCATTTTTTAATTCCGATTCAGAAAGTGTGAAATACGTTTCGTATTCCCAAACTTCATTTTCTATCCATTGCAATTCTTTTTCATTAGTTCCAAAAAATGGATCTGGAATTAATCCATTCTGAAACAAATCGGTGTGCACCGTTCCGGGAATGGATGCTATGTGTTTTTTGACTTCGTTTTGCTTGTTGTATGTCCAGTTTTCGGTTGATAAATTGCGATAAGAAGTTTGTCCAAAAATAAAAAAACAATTTAGACATGATAAAAAAACGAAGACTTTTTTAAACATATAAGGCATATAAGTTCATTTAAGTTTGGAGTATATTCTTTAGTTGAATAATTTCCTCGGGATTTGCGATTTCACTTCCATCAGTAATGGCGGAAGAATGATACCAATTCGCATTTACTATTTCATCCAAATCTGAAATATTGGTTGAACGTAAACCGCCTCCAGGCATGATTTCGATGCGATTTTTAGCTTGTTTGACTAATAGTTTCAGTACTTCTTTCCCTTCCATCACATTTGGGAAAGTTCCGGAAGTTAGAATGGTTGAGAATCCGCAAGAAATGACATCTTCCAAGGCTTTTGTATGCTCTAAAACTTCATCAAAAGCTCTGTGAAATGTACATGGAAAAGGCTTGGCTAATTCCATTAACTCAGAATTCTGTTCTATGTTTATTGTTTTATCTTCCTTTAAAATTCCAAAAACAAATCCGTTAACACCTAACTTTTTAATGGTTTCGATTTCTGATTTAATTTGTTTGTATTCAGCTTCAGAATACACAAAATTTCCTCCTCGTGGGCGAATCATTACATTTAAATCAATAGATAAATGTTGACGAGCTTGTTGAATCATTTCTAGATTTGGAGTAATTCCACCAACAGAAATATCAGCACATAATTCTACCCTATCAGCTCCAGCTTTTTGAGCAATTAAAGCAGATTCAAGGTTAAAACAAGCGATTTCTAGTTTCTTCATTATTTCAAATAATACTTCGCATCAATCAATTTATTCCCATTTGCATCGTGAACGGCATAATTGAAACCGCCTTGTATGCAATACGAACCGTATTCTCCTTTTTTGTTTAATGCAATAAAACCAACTTGAATGTCTTTTAGATTTTTACCCCGATTTTGCGTCAGTTTTACGATTCGCATCACCGCTTCTTCGCAAGCTTTTTGAGGCGATTTTCCTTGACGCATGAGTTCAACTACCAAATGACAACCGGTAATTCGGATGACTTCTTCACCGTGACCTGTTGCAGTTGCAGCACCAATTTCATTATCTACATACAAACCGGCACCAATAATAGGTGAGTCGCCAACTCTACCATGCATTTTAAACGCCATACCGCTGGTGGTGCATGCCCCTGATAAATTACCTTGTACATCCAAAGCAATCATTCCAATCGTGTCGTGGTTTTCAATATTCACTTTGGGTTGGTATTGACTGGACTTGAGCCATTCTTTCCATTCTTTTTCAGAAGCTTCAATTAATAAATTTTCTTTTGGAAATCCTTGCGATAATGCAAATTGCAATGCTCCTTCACCCACCAACATCACATGGGGAGTTTTTTCCATCACGGATCTGGCAACCGAAATAGGGTGTTTGATATGCTCCAAACAAGCTACCGATCCGATATTCGAAAATTCATCCATGATGCACGCATCTAACGTTACCCGTCCATCTCTGTCCGGACGTCCGCCATAGCCAACGCTTCGTTCAGAAGGATCTGCTTCAGTTAGTTTCACTCCAACTTCCACAGCATCGAGTGCACGCCCTTTATTTTTCAATATTTCCCAAGCAGCTTCATTAGCTTGAAGACCAAAATTCCATGTAGAAAGTACTATAGGCTTATTTGACTTTGAGGAAAATAATTCCTGTTCTTCCGGTTTTGATTGAAAGGATTGCAAGGCTACTCCGGCGGTTGCTAAAGCTGTCGTTTTTAGAAATTTTCGTCTATTTGCCATATTATTCTACACTAATTTCGTCTATAAATAACCAAGATGCATTACCGGCACCGGGTTTTCCATCGGGAATTATGCCGTAATTTTTCACTATAACTTTGAGATATTTAGCTGTTGTTTTGGGAAAACTTTCAACCAATATTCCGTTTCGATTTGTAATTTGCTCTTGAGAAACAATTTTAATACTTGAAAAAGATATTCCATCATTGGAAACCAAAAATTGAATTTCTTTGGGTAAATAAATCCAACTACTTTCGCCATTAAACGTATTCAAACTTACTTTTTCAAAAGAGGTAGTCGAGCCAAAATCGATAGTGGCTTCCACATCTTTACCCGAAAAACCAAGCCAATTTTTTCCAAAACGAAGCAAATCACCTTTTACACCATCTACTAAAGCAAATGCTCCACCTTTTCCGTAGGTTTTACTCGGTTCGTGTTTTAGCGAAATGGATTTACCGGAAGATTTGGTTATGTAAAACGTTTGTGAAATTGTTGCACTTTTGGCCTGACCTGCTTCAAAATAGGCTGATTTTACAGTACAACTGTTATCAATTTGTATGGGAGAATTGTATGATTTTGAATCAGCTTTGGGTTCAGAACCATCTGTTGTAAAGCGAATTCCGGAAGAATTTCTGCTCTTCAATGCATAGTAGATTTGGTTGTTTTGAACCGAAATATCCGAAACCACTTGATAAATAGCTTTACTAAAATTGATGTTTTTTTGTTTCCAACCTTTCATATGATGCACCACTCGATCTTCAAAAGCTTTATAGTTTTCAGAATTTGAAGTACCCCAAACCACCTCAGCAATAGCTGTAATTCGAGGAAAAAGCATGTATTCAACTTGGCTAGTTGTATCAATATATTCTGTCCACAAATTGGCTTGTGCTCCTAAAATATAAGCCGATTCTGCCTCATTTAACTCAGTTGGGATGGGATTGTAACTATACACTTTTTCCAAAGTGGTGTACCCTCCAAAGGCTAATGGTTCATTAGCAGGTTCTCCTTGGTAATGATCAAAGTAACAATGTGAGCCCGGCGACATAACGGCAAAATGTTTTTCTTTGGCTGCTGCAATGCCTCCTTCAATACCTCTCCAACTCATTACGGCCGCGTTGGGAGCCAAACCGCCTTCAAGAATTTCATCCCAGCCGATGATTTTTCGTCCTTTACTGTTGACAAATTTTTCAATGCGTTGAATGAAATAACTTTGCAATTCGTGTTCGTCTTTTAACTTCTTGTCTTTAATTCGCTTTTGGCAAAGCGAACAACTTTTCCAACGTGTTTTTGGACACTCATCTCCGCCAACATGAATGTATTCTGACGGAAATAATGCAATTACTTCACTTAAAATATTTTCTAAAAAGGTAAACGTTTCGTCTTTTGGACAAAAGACATCGTCTAACACACCCCATGTTTTTCCCACTTCAAAAGGTCCGCCCGTACAAGAATATTGCGGATAAGCGGCTAAAGCTGCCAATGCATGACCGGGCATTTCAATTTCAGGAACTACCGTTATATGTCTTTCTTTGGCATACGCCACAACTTCTTTGATTTCTTCTTGAGTGTAAAATCCACCATATTTTTTATTGTCAAAAGTTTGGTCTCGATAATGCCCTACCATTGAACCGCTTCGCCAAGCTCCAATTTCTGTGAGTTTTGGATATTTCTTGATTTCAATTCGCCAACCTTGATCGTCGGTTAAATGCCAATGAAAAGTATTCATTTTGTATTGAGCCAAATAATCGATGTACTTTTTGACAAATTCTATATCAAAAAAATGACGAGATACATCTAAATGCATGCCACGCCATTTGAATTTGGGTTGATCATTGATTAGTAGACAAGGTATCTTAATTTCATCTTTTTCTTCCAACGGAAGCAATTGTAATAAGGTTTGAATACCATAAAAAACACCTGCTCTTTCCTGTGCTTCAATTGTAATTTCACTTTTGTTTATTAACAACATGTATTCCTCATCATTACTTTTAAATGAAGAGCGTTTACCTGATGAATCTTTAATTACTGATAATTTTGGAGAGAGAGCATAATTTAAAGCAATACAATTTTCACTCTTAGCATTTTTATTGATTGTTAGTTTCAACCCATTATTTTCATGAATATATTGTTGAAGAAATTGTGCCTCAAATGAATTTTCATCCGCTTTAATAACTGTTTCACTGTTTAACGCAAAAGTACCTTCACGAAATTCTATAGTTTCAGGCTGTGGAATAATATTTTGACCAAAACCTAGAAACGAAATCAAGCCAATAAGTAAAAGAAAAAATCTAATCATAACATAAAATTATTCCGCTAAATGTAGTAAAAATAAAAATGCCTTGCGTGGGCAAGGCATTTTTTATAGTTGAAAGAAAAAACTATTGCTTTTTAAATTCTTCAATTTTTGCTGTAACTTCTTGGTCAGTTCCTTCAAAAGTTATAGTGTCTGATTTTGTTTCACCATTTTCTGTGGTTGATACTGAAACAAATGCCACTACTTTTCCTTCAGCGTTGACAGTCTTTTCTATAGAAACATTTTTAGATATTTCTTTTGTGTTTTCATTCATGTACTTGCAATTCTTGTTTGTACATCCTTTTTCAATGCACTCTTCTTTAGACATTGAAGCACACATTTCAGTATCGGAACAACAAGCTCCTTTTTCTGAAACTGTAGTAGCCCCATGACCTCCTAAAATTGGAGCAATAACTAATCCAATCAAACAAGTTAATTTGATTAAGATATTCATTGATGGCCCTGAAGTATCTTTAAATGGATCACCAACAGTATCTCCGGTTACAGCCGCTTTATGAGCGTCGGAACCTTTATAAGTCATTTCTCCATTAATCATTACACCGGCTTCGAATGATTTTTTTGCATTATCCCATGCACCACCGGCGTTGTTTTGGAACACAGCCCAAAGTACACCCGAAACGGTAACCCCAGCCATATAACCTCCTAACATTTCTGCAATTAATTTGTTATCATATCCTAATAACATTGGTAAAACTGCAATTAATATTGGGAAACCAATCGTCAAAATACCAGGTAACATCATTTCGCGTAAAGCCGCTTTAGTAGAAATTTCCACACATTTACCGTATTCAGGTTTTCCAGTTCCTTCCATAATTCCCGGAATTTCTTTAAACTGACGACGTACTTCATACACCATATCCATCGCCGCTTTTCCAACTGAATTCATTGCCAAAGCAGAGAAAACTACCGGAATCATTCCACCCACAAACAACATGGCCAAAACAGGAGCTTTAAAAATGTTGATTCCGTCAATTCCGGTAAACGTTACATAGGCAGCAAATAAAGCTAACGAAGTTAAGGCTGCAGAAGCAATAGCAAAACCTTTTCCAGTTGCAGCTGTTGTGTTTCCAACAGAGTCTAAAATATCGGTACGTGTTCGCACTTCTTTTGGTAATTCACTCATTTCAGCGATACCACCGGCATTATCAGAAATTGGTCCGAACGCGTCAATTGCTAATTGCATAGCTGTTGTAGCCATCATCGCAGAAGCTGCCAAAGCAACTCCATAAAATCCTGCCAATGCATATGAAGCCCAAATGGCTCCTGCAAAAATTAAAACCGTTGGAAAAGTTGAAATCATACCCGTTGCTAAACCTGCAATTACGTTTGTTCCCGCACCGGTAGATGATTTTTGTACAATTGCCAAAACCGGTTTTGTACCTAATCCTGTGTAATATTCAGTTACTGATGAAATAACACCTCCCACAAATAACCCAACAATGGTTGCATAGAAAACTCGCATGGATGATATTTCTTTTAAACCTTCGCCAAAAAATTCCATGTTCATTGTTTCAGGCAACATGTATTTTACCAATACAAAACATGAAACAGCGGTCAATGCAATAGAAAACCAGTTTCCAAGGTTTAAAGCACCTTGAACCTCTTTTTCTTTAGCATTATTATCTTTAATTTTTACCATCATGGTTCCGATGATTGAGAATAAAATTCCAAAACCGGCAATTGCCATTGGTAATAAAATTGGACCGATTCCGCCGAAAGCATCTTCAATTGAACCACCCATATCTTTAATCACATAATTTCCTAAAACCATTGCGGCTAATACGGTTGCTACATACGAACCAAATAAATCGGCACCCATACCGGCAACGTCACCAACGTTGTCTCCAACGTTATCTGCAATTGTTGCAGGATTACGTGGATCATCTTCAGGAATTCCGGCTTCTACTTTTCCAACCAAGTCAGCACCAACATCAGCAGCTTTAGTATAAATACCACCACCCACACGTGCAAATAAAGCAATAGATTCAGCACCAAGAGAGAATCCGGCAAGTGTTTCAAGAACAATAGTCATTTGGTCTGTAGAAGTCCAAACGCCACCCATAAAATAGTGGTAGAAAAATATAAAGAAAGCTGTAAGACCTAAAACGGCCAATCCTGCTACTCCTAATCCCATAACAGTTCCACCACCAAAAGAAACTTTTAAAGCTTGTGGCAAACTTGTTCTTGCTGCTTGTGTAGTTCTCACATTTGTTTTGGTAGCGATTTTCATCCCGATATTCCCCGCAAAAGCAGAAAAAATGGCTCCAAAAATGAATGCTACAACAATTAAAATATCAGTTGTAGGTACAATAAATGAAATAGCAGCTAAAGCAATACTTGCTCCAACTACAAAAACGGCTAATAATCTGTATTCTGCTTTAAGGAAAGCCAAAGCACCTTCATAGATATAATCTGAAATTTCTTTCATTTTACCATCTCCGGCATCTTGCTTTAGTACCCAAGCTCTTTTGGCCCACATAAAAGCTAAGCCTAAAAATGCCATGATTAATGGCACATAAATCATAATTGAATCCATAAAAATGTATTTTATAATTTTTTTAACGGTTGCAAAAGTAACAAAATAGGAATAAAAAAAAGCAACATTTCAAAATTGAATGTTGCTTTTTTAAATAAAACATTAATTTTTTTTAGAAAATACTAAATAATCCCTCGGGTTTATCTTCTAAATTCACAAAACGATCTACACATTTTTCAATGATTTCTTTGGCTTCATAAACATCTCCCCAGCCCTCCACGTCTACTTTTTTCTGTTCTAAATCTTTATACACTTGGAAAAAGTGTTCAATTTCTTTCAATAAGTGTGGATTTACATCAGACAAATCATTTAATTTATTCCAAACTGGGTCGGAAACCGGCACACAAATTACTTTTTCATCCGGCCCTTTTTCGTCTGCCATGTGAAAAACACCAATTGGTTTTACTTCCATAACACAACCTGGAAAGGTAGGTTCAGTTACTAAAACCAAAACGTCCAATGGATCTCCATCTAAAGCTAACGTTTCCGGAATGAAGCCATAATCGGCAGGATACATCATAGAGGAAAAAATCATTCGATCATAACGGATTTTTTTGAGTTTAAAATCGTATTCGTACTTATTTCTGCTTCCTTTAGGTATTTCAATCAATACATCAAAAGATTTTTGTTTTGCGGCACTCATAATTCTCTTTATTAAGGATTACAAATTTAAGAGCAATAATTCATAACTTTAAATAGGGATTGATTTTTATTAAATTTTTATTTTAGCTTAATACAAAATGTATTTAGTAAAAAAATTAATATAAAAAAATATGAGATTAGAAATAAAAACCAAATGAACCTTTAATTGTAAAATTATTTGCATCAGGTAAATTGCGATAATTTCCTCTCCATGAACAGTCAATTCTGAATACTTTGAAAATATTACCAATTCCAACATGGTATTCCCAATACGGTTTATCAGGAGCTAAATAGGTTAAATTTGAAGCATTTAAGGCTCTGTTTTCATCTGAAACAGAACCGATTACCGCTTTTACACCAACTATTTCACGTAAATTCATGTCTCTTAAACCGGGAATTCTAGATAACAATCTTCCTAAAAAGTGATGTTCTAATTGAACAGTTGCATATTCATCTGTTACAAACTCATAGAAATTTAAATTATTAAAGGTATTTTCAATCAAAAAATAAGATTGATTTCCCGGTACTACACTCAATAAACCTAACGGAACTTCTCCAAAAGTCTTCCCAACCTCGGTAATGACATTTAATCTACCAAATCCACCCACAAGTATAGGTTGTTTAATGAATAATTGTATTTTTTGGTATTCAAAATCACTGTTTAATACCCCTTTTAAACCTTGACTGTAATTCATAAAAACTCGGGTGTAAGGACTGTCTACAATACTTCTTTCAACACCATAACCAACTGTTTTTCTATTGGGAGTATAATCAACAGCAACTGAAAGTTCTGACTGTGTAACTTCTTGAGCTATACCACCCGGTGCATCAGGTGAAAAATAATCCAAACTAAAACGTTCCCAAGCCGGTTTTAATGTTCGATAAGAAAAACCCGTTTCAAACATTAAATTTTTTACAGGTTCAATATTTAAGGAGACCATACTCAAATTAATACTGGTTAGGTTATCATTTGCACCGGCCATGAATAATCCACTGGAGGCAAAACTTCTCCCTAAAACATTATTAGTGGTTGTTAAACTAGCTCCTAACTGTTCAATATCTCTTCGGTTTCCGGCTTCAAGAATTAATCTGTTTTTCTTATTTAATAATATTTTTCCGGAAACACCATACTTAAACTGATTGTCTTGAAATCCATAAGCAGTATAAAATTGGAGTCGCCAAGGGTCGTTTTGTCCAAAATAAGTTCTACCACCCGCTCTTACTCTGACACCTTCCACATCATTATAGCCAAAAGTGGAAAATATAGGCCCAAAATCAAAATTCCCTTTTTGGATGTAACCGCTACCTAAAATAGCTACCAAATCATACATTTGTTTGAATTTTTTGACTGTTTTTAGCGTATCCAACATTTTATATACACCTAATTCATCTTTGCTTAAATCTTCAAATCGATTTTCAGACCAATATTCATTGCTTTTGCTGTATACGGAATTGTCAATAAAATTTACTTCCTCTTTATAAAACTCTTTTGGTTTTGGCTCATTAAATTTATAATTTTTATACAAGGTTGTTCTTTTCCCATAGACTCCCTTAGATTCTTCCTTTTTATTAAAAGCAAAATCTGACATCATATGATCGCGTTTGAGTAAGAATACAGAATCATTAACAACTTCAAATTCTTGCTCAATATAAATTTCTTTAACCCAATTGATATTAGCACTTTTTGTTACTGCTAAATTTATATTTTTAACTGCAAAAGTAGTGTCATTTACCCAGAAATCTCCTTTAAATGTTAATTCACCTTTTCTTCTGGGATAATATACAATATTATAACACCATTTATTATCGATATACATACTATCGGTTAAAGCATAATTATAAACATCAATTCCGGTTCTAGAGAGTGGACTAACAAAATCTTTATCAAAAAATTTTAAATAATTATTATAAATATCATAATCTGCATACAAATCTTTGATAAATGCAATAATTTGTTGATTAGAACTGAACCCGGAATTTTTATTTGCTTTTAAAATTTCTTTTTCTCTTTTAGAAGTATTATCACCGTAAACCTCAGAAAGGGATTCATTAATAAAAATTGGCAAATATGTTTTTCCAGTGATCTTTGATGTATCCATTTGTTCGAAAACAAATTCCATGCCTTTAAAAAGCTTACTCTTCATTGTATTACTGTCGATTGTATTCAAATCGAATTCAACTTTTTCATATTTATTATATTGATAATGTTGAAATTGACGTAATCCATTTTGCTTTTTTCTAGCCCATATTTTTCTTAAGATATCAATAGCAGGATTATTTTTTTTTGGCATTTTACCTGAAATTAAAACAACTTCTCTTAAAGTCTCTCCTTCTGAAAGACTTATTTTTAAATTATAGGTTACCGACTTTTCAAGCTTAATTTCCTGTGAAGTATAACCGATAAAAGAAGCTATCAAAAAAGCATGTGATTTTGTAGACTCCAAATAAAAACGACCATTTTCATTTGTAATTACTCCTTCTGTTGAGTTTTTAAAGTAAACATTCGCAAATGGTATGGGTTCATTTTTTTCATCTACTACAACTCCACTCACTTTGGTTTGAGCGATTATTGTAATAGAAAAAAATAAAAATAAAATGTAAAGGCTTTTAATTTTCATATTATTAAGTGTAAAAAAAAAACTTCATCAATAATAAAGTTGATGAAGTTCCAAATATAGTTTTTATTTTGATTATTTATACATAACCTTTTTTACTGCTTTAACAACATCTCCCGCATTTGGTAACCATTCTTTTAGTAAAGTTGGTGAATAAGGTGCTGGTGTATCTGCTGTAGTGATTCTTTGAACCGGAGCATCTAAATAATCGAAAACTCTTTCTTGTACCATATAAGTAATCTCAGAAGCAACGCTAGCAAACGGCCAAGCCTCTTCTAAAACAACTAAACGATTAGTTTTTTTAACCGATTTTAAAATGGCATCATAATCCATCGGACGAACCGTTCTTAAGTCGATGATTTCACATGATATTCCTTCTTTTGCTAATTCATCAGCTGCTATGTATGCCTCTTTAATGATTTTTCCAAAGGATACAATGGTTACATCTGAACCTTCTCTTTTTATATCTGCCACACCAAGTGGAATAGTATATTCTCCTTCCGGAACTTCCATTTTGTCACCATACATTTGTTCAGACTCCATAAAAATGACAGGATCATTATCACGAATTGCCGATTTTAATAATCCTTTTGCATCATAAGGATTAGATGGAACTACAACTTTTAGTCCAGGTGTATTAGCAAACCAATTTTCAAAAGCTTGAGAGTGCGTAGCGGCTAATTGTCCGGCAGAAGCAGTTGGTCCTCTGAAAACCATTGGCATGGGAAACTGTCCAGCTGACATTTGACGCATTTTTGCTGCATTATTAATAATTTGATCAATTCCAACCAGAGAAAAATTAAACGTCATAAATTCTACAATCGGACGACAGCCATTCATAGCTGAACCAACCGCAATTCCGGCAAACCCAAGCTCTGCAATAGGGGTATCAATTACTCTTTTTGGACCAAACTCATCCAACATTCCCTTTGAAGCTTTGTAAGCTCCATTATATTCTGCTACTTCTTCACCCATTAAATAAATGCTTTCGTCACGACGCATTTCTTCGCTCATGGCCTCACAAATTGCTTCTCTGAATTGAATTGTTCTCATATTTATATTTTCTTAAGTCTTTTATGGAAAGGCAAAAATAAAAATTAAATATCACTTTACTACAAAATTTTACTTTAAAATAGTTGTCAATTTATTCCATCAAAAATTTACATTATTTTCATTTTTTTCTATTTGTTTGTATGTAAACATTAGTTAAAATTTTACGAAAACGATTTAGTTTAAAAAAAATATTATGCACGCATACTAAAATTAGAAAAAATATTCGTAATTTCGTAACCGAAAAATAATTTAAACCTATTATATGAAAATATTAGTTTGCATCAGTCATGTGCCTGATACTACTTCAAAAATTAACTTTATTAATGGCGATACTGAATTTGACACCAATGGTGTTCAATTTGTTATCAATCCGAATGATGAGTTTGGTTTAACTCGAGCGGTTTGGTTTCAAGAACAACAGGGTGCAAACGTAACTGTTGTTAATGTTGGCGGGCCTGATACAGAGCCTACCTTGAGAAAAGCATTGGCAATTGGAGCAAATGAAGCAATTCGTGTAAATGCTAATCCAACTGACGGCTTTTTTGTTGCCAAACAATTAGCGGATGTAATCAAACAAGGTCAATATGATTTAGTAATCTGCGGTAAAGAATCATTAGATTATAATGGCGGAATGGTCCCCGGAATGATTTCAAGTCTATTGGGTTACAATTTTGTAAACTCATGTATTGATGTAAAAGTTGATGGTTCTTCAGTTAAAGCAATCAGAGAAATTGATGGAGGAAAAGAGACTATCTCAGCATCTTTACCTTTAGTAATTGGTGGTCAAAAAGGGTTGGTTGAAGAAAAAGATTTGAGAATCCCCAACATGAGAGGAATTATGACTGCACGTACAAAAGTTCTAACCGTTTTAGAACCGATTGGAGCTAATGTGAACACAAAAGCGGTAAAATTTGAAAAACCGGCTCCAAAATCAGCGGTAAAATTAGTTAGTGCTGACAATTTGGATGAATTAGTGAGTTTGTTACACAACGAAGCTAAGGTTATTTAGTAAGGAGTTTTTAGTTGGGAGTAAGCATTGATCAACTTTTAAACTTTTAAACCATTATTAAACTTTAAAACAAAAAATTATGTCATTATTAATATATGCAGAATCGGCAGAAGGAAAATTAAAGAAAGTAGCTTTCGAATTGGCTTCCTATGCCAAAAAAGTAGCTGAATCATTAGGAACAACTGTAACAGCAATTACCGTAAATCCAGGCGATGTTTCAGAATTATCAAAATATGGAGTAGACAAAGTATTGAAGGTAACAAACGATAAATTGGCTACTTTTAATGCAAAAGCGTATGCAGATGTAATCAAACAAGCTGCTCAAAAAGAAGGAGCAAAAGTAATTTTGCTTTCATCAACTACAGATAGTATTTATTTAGCCCCTTTTGTTGCTGTTGGATTAGAAGCAGGTTTTGCTTCGAATGTAGTTGGATTGCCTTTGAGCACTTCACCTTTCCAAGTAAAAAGAAATGCATTTTCAAATAAAGCATTCAATATTACCGAAATTTCAACGGATGTAAAAGTACTAGGTTTGGCTAAAAACTCGTATGGATTAGTAGAAAGTAATTCAACTTTGTCCACTGAAGATTTTTCTCCAAGTTTAAATGATACTGATTTTATTGTAAAAGTTGAAAACGTAGAAAAAGTGACCGGAAAAGTAACAATAGCTGATGCAGAAGTTGTAGTATCAGGAGGTCGCGGATTAAAAGGTCCCGAAAATTGGGCATTAGTAGAAGATTTAGCAACCGTTTTAGGTGCTGCAACTGCTTGTTCAAAACCGGTATCTGATTTAGGTTGGAGGCCTCACAGCGAACACGTTGGTCAAACCGGAAAACCAGTAGCGACTAATTTATATATAGCCATTGGAATTTCTGGAGCTATTCAGCATATTGCCGGAATTAATTCATCAAAGGTTAAAGTAGTAATCAACTCTGATCCGGAAGCACCATTCTTTAAAGTAGCCGATTATGGTGTAGTTGGTGACGCTTTTGAGATTGTTCCTAAATTGACTCAAAAATTAAAAGATTTTAAAGCTCAAAATTCATAATTTTTTATAAATTGTGCCCTTATTGGGCTATCTAAATTGAGATAGTTGTATCTTTGTTTAGATAGCCCTTTTTTTTATTACTAATTAAGCATAAATGCATTAATTTTAATGCATTACAACATCAAATATGAGTCTTGTTAAACTAGCCATAAAAGGAATTTCTTATAGCCAAACCCAAAACGGTGCTTACGCATTGATTCTAAACGAAGTAGATGGAGAACGAAAATTACCCATTGTAATTGGTGCATTTGAAGCTCAATCGATTGCTATTGCTTTGGAAAAAGAGATAAAACCTCCTCGCCCACTCACACATGACTTGTTTAAAAATTTTGCCGATCGATTTGATATTGTGGTCAAACAAGTGATTATTCATAAATTAGTGGACGGTGTTTTTTATTCTAGTATCATTTGCGAACGTGATAAAATTGAAGAAATTGTAGATGCTCGTACTTCCGATGCTATTGCCTTGGCTTTACGCTTTAATGCTCCCATTTTTACATACAAAAATATATTAGATAAAGCCGGAGTTTATCTAAAAGGCAACTCTATGGAGCCAGATAATCCTAACGAAGACAACGATGGCGTTTTAAGTACTCCTGAAACATTTGGTTCTGAGGAAGCTACACCGAAAGACAATTATAGTGGAAAAAGTGTTCAAGAACTTTATGAGCTTTTAAACGAAGCGGTGCAAAACGAAGACTACGAAAAAGCTGCCAAGATTAGAGACGAAATTTCGAAAAAGGAATCTTAAATAAACAATCCCATTTTTATAAAATATGTATAAAAAAATAATAGTACTTACACTAACCTTGTTGTTTTCACTTGGTTTTAATGCTCAAGAAATAGAAAAAAAATGGCAACTGAGCTCTTCTGAATCGGATTACTTAGAATTAAAACAGGGCAGTTATGAACTTAAAATCAGTTCAGATAGTCTTACACAGAAAGGAGATTATTTAGTACAAGACAACTACCTTTTTTTATTTGAAAACGGTGCTGATGCTCCAACGAAACGATTCACAATTACTGCAAAATCAGATTCGCTTTTGACTTTAAAATCAAAAGACAAAGCCTATTCCTTTTTTTCATCCAATAAAATAAAACCGGTTCAAAGTCAAGCAAAACTCATTGCCAGTGAAGGTTTTTCAATGACCAGTTTATGGAAAGGAATATTAGGAATGCTATCCCTTTTGGCTTTAGCCTATGTGTTTAGTTCAAATCGAAAGGGCATTAATTGGAAAACGGTTGGAATTGGGGTTTTCGCTCAATTAATCTTAGCTATCGGAGTACTAAAAATTACCTTTGTTAAGAATATATTTGAATTTGTGGGTGGATTATTTGTGAAAGTATTAGACTTTACAAGAGCCGGAAGTGAATTTCTATTGGGAGGAATGATGAATGTGGAAAATTTCGGGTTTATCTTTTTGTTTCAGGTTTTGCCTACCATCATTTTCTTTTCTGCACTTACTTCTTTATTATTCTATCTCGGAATAATACAAATTGTTGTGAAAGGGCTAGCGATGCTTTTAACCAAAATTTTAGGTATTTCAGGAGCGGAAAGTTTATCTGTAGCCGGAAATATCTTTTTAGGACAAACCGAAGCTCCATTGATGATTAAAGCCTATTTGGAGAAAATGAATAAAAGTGAAATCCTTTTGGTTATGGTCGGCGGAATGGCCACAGTTGCAGGAGGTGTATTAGCCGCTTACATAGGTTTCTTAGGAGGAAATGATCCCGTTTTACGATTGGAATTTGCCAAGCATTTACTTGCGGCATCTGTTATGGCTGCTCCCGGAGCTATAGTTGTTTCTAAAATTTTATATCCTCAGACAGAATCCATTGATACCAATGTAGAAGTTTCCAAAGACAAAATTGGTTCAAATATCCTTGATGCTATTGCTACCGGAACAACCGAAGGTTTAAAATTAGCAGCCAATGTTGCGGCCATGTTATTGGTTTTTATCGCTTTTATCGCTATGATTAATTATGGATTAGGCAAAATAGGAAGTTTAACTGGTTTAAATGATGTTATTGCTGCAAACACTCCTTATTCGAAATTTTCACTAGAAACCATTTTAGGAATTGTCTTTGCTCCATTAATGTGGTTAATTGGTGTAGCAAAAGAAGATGTGATGCTAATGGGTCAATTGCTTGGAATTAAATTGGCAGCTTCTGAATTTGTTGGATACATTCAATTAGCAGAATTGAAAAATGCAGCCAATGCCATTCATTTTACGTATGATAAGTCGGTTATTATGGCTACCTATATGTTGTGTGGATTTGCCAATTTTGCATCGATCGGAATTCAAATTGGTGGAATTGGCTCATTAGCTCCCGGACAACGTAAAACTCTTTCTGAATTTGGATTGAAAGCGGTGATTGGTGGTAGTATTGCATCTTTGCTTTCAGCTACTATTGCTGGGATGATAATTGGATAATTATGACACATCAATTTAATTGTATTCATTGCAAGCACGAAAATAAAGTAAAAATTACCGTTAGCGACAGAGGAGAATATCAAATGAAGTACGGTGATTTTGTCGACACAACATGTAAATCGTGTCACAAAAAAGAAAAAACACATATTAATAAAATTTACGCTGTTGTTTCACAGAAGAACATCACAATTGGATTTGTTTTTGGTTTTGTTTTAGCTATAATTTTATCATTCTTTCTTCCAGGAATTATAGTTATTACAACTAGTTTAGCTTCATTTCCGTTATTAATTTATATTAGTGAGCGAAAAGTAGCTAACTCGTTTAATCACTATAAAATTAGAATAAAATAAATTTATTGTTTTTCCATTAGGGAATTAAATTTTTAAAGAAATATCTAATATGCAACAATACCACGACTTAGTAAAACACGTTTTAGAAAATGGATCACAAAAAGGTGACCGAACCGGAACTGGAACAATTAGTGTTTTTGGTTATCAAATGCGTTTTGATTTAAGTGAAGGTTTTCCAATGGTTACCACCAAAAAACTGCATTTAAAATCGATTATTTATGAGTTGTTATGGTTTTTGAAAGGCGATACTAATATCAATTATCTAAAAGAAAACGGCGTAAAAATTTGGGACGAATGGGCGGATGAAAACGGTGATTTGGGTCCTGTTTATGGTCATCAATGGCGAAATTGGAACAGTGAAGAAATTGATCAAATTTCCGAATTAATCGAAACGTTAAAGAAAAATCCAAATAGCAGAAGAATGTTGGTTTCCGCATGGAATCCTTCAGTTTTGCCGGATACTTCTAAATCTTTTGCTGAAAATGTAGCCAATGGAAAAGCAGCACTTCCTCCCTGTCATGCTTTTTTTCAGTTTTATGTAGCCGATGGAAAATTAAGTTGTCAATTGTATCAACGCAGTGCGGATATCTTTTTAGGTGTTCCTTTCAATATTGCCTCGTATGCTTTACTAACCATGATGATCGCACAAGTTTGTGATTTACAACCGGGTGATTTCATTCACACTTTTGGTGACGCTCATATTTATAACAATCACATTGAACAGTTGGAATTGCAACTTTCACGTGAGCCAAGACCATTACCAAAAATGGTTTTGAATCCGGAAATTAAAAATATTTTCGATTTTACGTTTGACGATTTTACGTTGGAAGGATATGATCCGCATCCGCATATTAAGGGTGCAGTAGCAATATAAATCATAATATAATGTATAAAATTAGAATTCTGTTTTTTCTCTTTTGTTTTAATTTGGTTTCGGCACAAAAAGATGAAACTAAAAATCAGGAAAACGTTCCTTTACTCAAATTAGACGAAGTTCCAGTATTTCCAGGATGTGAATATGTTCTGTCAGAAGAAAGAAGGGATTGCTTCCAAATAAAAATTCAAGAACATATTAAAAAAAATTTTAGGTATCCAAGAGAAGCATTCAAAAAAAAAATAACTGGAAAAGTATTTGTTTCATTTGCTATTGAAAAAGATGGTAACATTACGATAGTAAAAATAAAAGGTCCTCATCCAATTTTAGAAAAAGAAGCAGAACGTATTATAACTCTTTTACCCAAGATGAAGCCTGGTTATTTAGAAAAAGATCCTGTAAGAGTGCCTATGTCTATTCCAATAAGTTTTTATTTAGATTGATAATTACTATTCAAAAATAAAAAAACCACCTGAAAAGGTGGTTAAATTTAATTTTTAAGCTATTCTTAAACCGCTACAACACTATTTTCGGCAGCAGCAAAATCATTCCATTTGTAAGCATCTGCTTGATCATCATTTACGAATTCTCCATCAACTAAATAACGGAATTCATACGAATTAGAAGCCGGTAATTCAAATGTAGCTTTGAATGTTCCGTTTTTTAATTTGCTTAATTCTCCTTCTTTTGGATTCCAGTTGTTAAAATCACCTACTACTGCAGCAGTTGTAGCTTCTTTTGCTTCGATTGAAAAAGTTACTTTACAAACCGGTTTAGTTTTTATAAATTGTTTTTTAATTGCCATAACTATCTAATTTTTAGAATTATGCTACAAAGAAACAAACAGAATAATGAAAATCAAATAGTTAGCGTTACTTTTATCATTTTGTTAAAAAGTCAATCTAAAAAAACAGAATTCAATAATTTATAACCTATTGATTTGCACATATGAAAACAGGAAAACGGTTTCGTAATTCATTTTACACAATTTGATTTTTTTATTTTTCAAAAAAACTTTACCTTTCAGAGCCAAAAAACAGCAAAATTTATGGATATGAATACGGAGCAACATGAAAAATATGAATATGCTCGAAGACGAATAAAGCAAAAGAAAAGATTATACTTTCATTTTGTCTTATTTTTAGTTGGTAGCTTATTTTTCTTTTTAATCGAAAAATTCTTTGATATTCAACCTTTTGAAGGATGGTATCTATGGGCTGTAACACTTTGGTTTTTTCTATTTATACTTCATTTTATTAAAGTCTATATTACCGATCGGTTCATGAATAAAGAATGGGAAAGAGAACAAATTGAACGCTTGATGGCAAAACAAGAACAACGCATTAAGCAATTAGAACAAAAAGTTGAGCATAACATCAATTCAAAACAAATAGAATAAGCATGATTATTATGATTGCTGCTGCGGCAGAAAACAATGCCTTAGGAAAAGATAATGATTTGGTTTGGCATTTGCCTGATGATTTCAAACGATTCAAAGAACTTACTTCCGGTCATCATATTATAATGGGAAGAAAAACGTTTGAAAGTTTCCCAAAATTACTTCCAAATAGAACGCACATCATTATCACTCGCCAAAAAAACTACCAACCAGATCATTGTATAGTGGTGGATAGTTTAGAAAAAGCATTGGAATACATTCCGGAAGAAGAAGATGGATTTATTATAGGCGGGGGAGAAATTTACAAACAAGCCATTAAGATTGCCGATGTTATAGAACTTACTCGTGTTCATGCTTCTTATGAAGCAGATACTTTTTTTCCCGAAATAAATCCAGATGAATGGCAATTGGTAGAAGAAGAGTACCATCCTAAAGATGAAAAACATGCAGTAGATTTTAGTTATTTAACCTATATTCGTAAATAAAAAAACATCCCAAAAAGGGATGTTTAGAATCATTGTTTCATGTTTGAGTTGGCTTATTCGAGTATCAGTATCTGATAAGATAATATAAAAATTACCAATGCCAGAAAAACTCCAGAAATGAAGATTACAACATTGGCAAACCTTTGAGAATACATCTCAAAGAAACCTTTAATACCAAATACCACAAAGGTACTAAAGGCGAAAAAAACTAAAATTTCCAAAAACAAATTTAACCCTAAGAACGTGTTTGGCACCCCAACTGCAGAACCGCTCAAAAGAACGGAACTGTCGATACTGCTAACAAGAAAAAATGTGATTACTAGTGCCAATAGCATCCATTTCATTTCAGCTTTAAGAACTCTTGATAACATGTAAACAAATAATTGATTCATGTTGTAAAATTCCGCAATTAGAATCATATATACAATCCCTAAAAATAGGTATTTTTTTTTATATCACTAAATTTAGTGATATTTTGTTTATTCTTTTTGCAATAATATTAAACATTTTTTGCTTCTTAAAATTTTAATCCTAAACTTATAACCCGTATATTTGCCCAAAATATAATTATGGCAAAAATGGTAACTCCCTACAAAGATTCTTCTCTTGGTAAAAAAGAACAAGTTGCCCAGATGTTTGATACAATTTCGGGGAATTATGACGGATTAAATCGGGTGATTTCATTTGGTACAGATATCAAATGGAGAAAAAAAGTATTGTCAATAGTTCAAGCAAAAAATCCAACTACAATTCTTGATATTGCTACGGGAACCGGAGATTTAGCCATTTTACTTTCCAAAACAAAAGCAGAAAAAATTATTGGTTTAGACATTTCTGCCGGAATGTTAGAAGTAGGGAAAAAGAAAATTGTTCAAAAAAAATTAGATAACCGAATTGAGATGATTTTGGGGGATTCTGAAAATCTTCCATTTGAAGACAATTCAATCGATGCGATAACGGTTGCTTTTGGGATTCGAAATTTTGAAAACCTAGAAAAAGGGCTTTCTGAAATTGTAAGAGTATTAAAGCCAAATGGTGTATTTGTTATTTTAGAAACCTCTGTACCACAAAAATTTCCTTTTAAACAAGGCTATCAATTTTATACAAGCAATATCCTTCCTTTAATTGGTCGTCTTTTTTCGAAAGACAATTCGGCCTATGCTTATTTATCTGAATCAGCATCTGTTTTTCCATTTGGTGAAGAGTTAAACAATATTTTGAGAAAAATTGGGTTTATAGAGGTAAAAGCTCTGCCGCAATCATTTGGTGTAGCCACAATTTATTCTGCTTCAAAACAATAAAATGAAAGCCATATATAGTATATTATTTTCCATAATAGCGTTTCAAAGTTATGCCCAATTTGGTAGCATTTTTGGTAAAGACCCTATTATTCACCTTGAAAATTTTGACAAACAAACTGTACATTGGGGTTATTATCTCGGATTCAACTCATTGGATTTTAAAATTGACCAAAATAGATTGGTTGATGAGATTGTATCAGAAAACACAGTAGGATTTAATGTGGGTTTAATTGGAGATTTAAGAATTTCAAATCATTTAAACCTTCGCTTTGAACCAGGTTTATATTACACCCAGAGAAATTTAACTTTTCCGGGTTTTGACAACGAATTTGATGCATTAAGAGAGGTTAAATCTACATACATTTTTTTTCCACTTTTAGTTAAGTTTTCAGCCCAAAGAACCGGAAACATCAAACCTTTTATTGTGGGAGGTGTTTCTACCGCCTTAAATCTCTCAAGTAATGCAAAAGCCCAAGACGACAATGAAAATAATCGATTTAGAATGATTCCATGGACTAATTTTTATGAAGTTGGTTTTGGTATTGATATTTACTTGGAATATTTTAAATTTTCACCATCTATTAGAGGTGTATTCAGTATGGATGATGAATTAAAAAGAGACAATGACCCAAATAGTCCTTGGACCTCTTCTGTTCAATCCATGAGTACTAGAGGGTTTTTTATTAACTTCACATTCCATTAATCATTTCTTTTAAATTCACTTAACATGATTGCGGTTGCGGTTGCTGCATTCAAACTTTCTGTGAGTTGAAGCTTTCCAAATCGCGGAATGCTAATTCTCTTTTGAATACATTTTCCCAATTGGTTACTTATACCATTTGCCTCATTTCCAATGACTAGGACTGCGTTTTTTGAGAGCTTTTGTTGATAAACATTTTCTCCATCCATAAATGCTCCATAAATTGGCAATTGAATTTCATGGAAAAAATCATATAAATTAGTATAATATATATTTACTCTACTGATAGATCCCATAGAAGCTTGAATCACTTTTGGATTAAAAACCTCAGCGGTATCTTCAGAGCAAACAATATCTTCAATACCAAACCAATCTGCTAATCGAATGATAGTTCCTAAATTTCCAGGATCTCTAATGGCGTCTAAAGCAAGTATTAATCCACTAGTTTTTGGCTTTTTAAAAGAAGGCATTTCTACTATTGCTAAACAATCATTTGCGGTAGATAAACATGTTATTTTTTTTAAATCTTCCTCTGAAATCAAAGTAGTATAAAGCGAGGAAGAAAAAGAAATATCAGCATTTGTTGTATAAATTTCAACAATTGTAAAACCAGCATCAACCAATTCTTGAATTACTTTTTTCCCTTCAGCAATAAATAATTTAAGTTCATTTCTTGTTTTTTTCTGTTTTAAGGCTGTAATTCGTTTGATTTGATTTTTACTAAGCATAAAAAAATGTACTTTTGATTAAATTTTGAAAAGATTGAAAAGAATTTTCGCAAAAATATCATTAATAATTGTATTCATCATTGTTTTTTACGCTTGTGATTCTACCAGAAGAGTTCCAAACGGTAAAAGTCTTTTAACAAAAACCGAATTAAAGGTAGATGAAAAAGTAATTAATGATGAAAATCTTACCAATCTTTTGATACAAAAACCTAACCCTAAAGTTTTAACTATTCCATTTAGTTTACACATTTACAATTTAGGAAGGCCCAATCCTGATTCTGTGTTTGCGTCCAAATTTATTTATGACACTCTCAAGTTCAAACGAACAGCAAAACTACTTTCTAAGAAACAAGTATATAGACTTGGTGAATCTTTTTGGCATAAAGGAATTCATACTTTTTTAAAAAGCACGGGAGATGAGCCAGTTATATATGATGAAATTAAGACAAAAAAAACGATCAACCGTTTAAAATCACATTATTTTAATGAAGGTTACTTTAATGTCAAAGCAACCTATACAACCGATAGTGTTGGGCCTAAAAAATTAAAATCAACTTTTTTGATTCAATTGGGCGAACCTTACAAAATTGACAGTATAACTACCGCAATTGCTTCTCCTGCATTAGATTCTTTATACATGTTGACAAAATCCAGTTCATTGATAAAAAAAGGGAATAATTATAATTCTTCAGTTTTTGATGAAGAAAGAAGTCGGTTAACTGCCTATTTTAGAAACAATGGAGTGTATAATTTTCAACAAAATTTTATCACATATGATATTGACACTATAGATACAGGAAAAAAAGCAAATGTAAAAATTTTGATTAATGATTTTACTTATCGAGATGGTGATACCATTCGAACTAAACCATTTCAAATACATCGAATTAGTGAAGTAAACATTTATACCATAAACCCTAATCAAAGAAATAATTCTTCAATAACAGATAGTTTAACTTATAACAATTATAATTTATACAGTTCAGGAAAATTTAAATACAAACCGAAATCAATTACAAATGCTGTATTTATTTCTAAAGGCGGAACATATGCTGATTATAAAAATAATCTTACTACTAGGTCACTGAGTAATTATAAAGTTTTCACATATCCGTCAATTCAATATAAAATCAATGAAAAGGATTCTATTCATAATTCATTAGTTGCAACTATTTTTTTAAATCCAAGGCCAAAGTATAGTTTTGGTGCTTCATTTGATGTTACACATTCTAATATTCAAGATTTTGGAATTGCTGGTCAGTTAACATTTTCTATTCGAAACTTATTTAATCGTGCAGAAACACTTGAAATATCAGGAAGAGGAAACATTGGATCTTCACGAGACCTTGCAAATCCCGATAATCGATTTTTCAATATTTCAGAATTTGGTGGTGATGTAAGGATTAATTTTCCTCGTTTTCTTTTTCCATTTGCTTCAGATAAAATTATTCCAAAATCGATGTTTCCTTCAACACAATTGAGTGTTGGTTTTGCTAAACAACAAAATATTGGTTTAGATAAAGAAAATTTAACCGGAGCTTTTACATACAATTGGATACCAAAACGTAATAACACCGTTAAATTTGATTTATTCAACATTCAGTATGTTAAAAACATTAATATAGGAAATTATTTCAATGTTTACAGGTCTTCCTATAGTGCATTAAATTCCATTTCAAGAGACTACGCGGTGAACTCAAATTACTATAATGAAAACCAAAATTTAATTATTAACTCCGGTACTGATGGATTCTTAAATGATGTATTGGGTGATAATCCTACAATTTTTCCAACAATTAGCGATCTTAGGGAAATACGAAGTATTCAAGAGAGGAGAGAAAGATTAACCGAAAACAATCTTATTTTAGCTTCAAGTTATAGTTTTACAAAAACAACAAAAACAAACATTTTAGATTATAACTTTTATTTGTTTAGAATTAAAATTGAATCTGCTGGAAATTTATTATCCTTATTAGCAAGAGCTTCAAATCAGCCATTAAATGAAAGTCAAAATCGAACTATTTTTGATATTGAATTTTCTCAATACTTAAAAACAGAATTTGAATACATCAAACATTTTGAGCTAAAAAGACAAAATGTAATCGCAACAAGGGTTTTCTTGGGGGTTGCGGTACCTTATGGAAATTCAAACAATATCCCTTTTTCACGAAGTTACTTTGCCGGTGGAATAAATGATAACAGAGCTTGGCGACCCTATAGTCTAGGCCCAGGTAGAAGTGGTTCTCAAAATGATTTTAATGATGCCAACTTAAAAATATCCTTAAATGCTGAATACCGATTTAATGTTACCCAAAAAATAAAGGGAGCATTATTTGTTGATGCCGGCAACATTTGGAATTTCTTGGACAATATAAAAAATGAGGATGCAAAATTCAAAGATTTATCTTCCTTAAAAGATATTGCGGTTGGTTCAGGATTTGGTATTCGATATGATTTTGGGTTTGTAGTAGCTCGGTTTGATGTTGGTTTTAAAACCTTTAATCCTGCTGTTAATTCTGAACAAAGATGGTTCAGAGATTACAACTTCAGTAACTCTGTATTTAATATTGGTATCAATTATCCTTTCTAAAACGTTATCGCAATTTTTTAGAAAATCTATCGATATAGAAAGCGATTTTGTAGTCAATTATTTTTTGTTCATTTTATTAATTCCTATTTTTGTTCTCTTAACTAATACAATAACAAAATGGCACACAACATAAAACCGGGAGTTGCAACCGGAGATCAGGTACAAGAAATTTTTAATTATGCAAAAGAAAAAGGTTTTGCATTACCTGCTGTAAACGTAATTGGTTCCAGTACAATCAATGGTGTATTGGAAACCGCTGCAAAATTAAAGGCTCCTGTAATTTTACAATTTTCCAATGGTGGAGCTTCTTACAATGCCGGTAAAGGACTTTCAAACGAAGGACAACGTGCTGCTATTTTAGGAGCCGTTGCCGGAGCAAAACACATACATACTTTGGCAGAAGCGTATGGTGCAACAGTTATTTTACATACTGATCATTGTGCAAAAAATTTACTTCCATGGATTGACGGATTGTTGGATGCTTCTGAAAAGCATTTTGCAGAAACCGGAAAACCATTATTTTCATCTCACATGATTGATTTATCGGAAGAACCCTTGGAAGAAAATATTCATATCTGTAAAGAATACTTGGCCAGAATGAGTAAAATGGGAATGACTTTAGAGATCGAGTTGGGTGTAACCGGTGGTGAAGAAGACGGAGTGGATAATTCTGATGTGGATAGCTCTAAATTATATACACAACCGGGAGAGGTAAGTTATGCCTACGAAGAATTAATGAAAGTGAGTCCGAAATTTACCGTTGCAGCTGCTTTTGGAAATGTTCATGGGGTTTATAAACCAGGAAATGTAAAATTGACACCTATCATTTTGAAAAACTCTCAGGACTATGTACAAAACAAATTTAATACCGGTCACAATCCGATTGATTTTGTGTTTCATGGTGGTTCCGGTTCTACATTAGAAGAAATCAGAGAAGCTATATCGTATGGTGTAGTAAAAATGAATATTGATACCGATTTGCAGTTTGCCTTTACGGAAGGAATTCGTGATTATATGACAGGTAAAATTGATTATTTACGCACACAAATTGGTAGCCCGGACGGACCGGATTCACCAAATAAAAAACACTACGATCCAAGAAAATGGATTCGCGAAGGTGAAGTGACGTTCAATAAACGTTTAGAACAAGCTTTTGCAGATCTAAATAACGTAAATACTTTATAAAAATTTGTTTCAAGTTTCAGGTTTAAAGTTTATAACCTGAAACTTGAAACCTGAAACACTATAACCTTAAACTAATAAAAATGGCTTGGTTTAAACGAACAGAAAAAGGAATTCAAACTCCGACAGAAGATAAAAAAGATGTTCCGAAAGGACTTTGGTATAAATCGCCCACCGGAAAGATTATTGACCAAGATGAATTGGCTAGAAATTTATGGGTAAGTCCTGATGACGATTTTCATGTTAGAATTGGTAGTAAAGAATACTTTGAAATCTTATTTGATAACAATGAATTCAAAGAATTGGATGCCAAAATGACGTCTAAAGATCCTTTGCATTTTGAAGATACCAAAAAATATTCTGATCGGTTAAAAGAAGCCTATGACAAAACCGGATTAAAAGATGCGGTTCGCACTGCTCTTGGAAAATCGAAAGGTAAAGATTTAGTGGTTTGTTGTATGGATTTTGCTTTTATTGGTGGTTCAATGGGAGCTGTTGTGGGAGAAAAAATTGCCAGAGGAATAGATTACTCCATCAAGAACAAGGTTCCTTTTTTAATGATATCAAAATCAGGAGGTGCCAGAATGATGGAAGCTGCTTATTCCTTGATGCAATTAGCCAAAACCTCAGCCAAATTAGCACAATTAGCTGAAGCTAAAATTCCTTATATTTCCCTGTGCACCGACCCCACTACCGGTGGTACTACTGCCTCCTATGCCATGTTGGGTGACATTAACATTGGTGAACCGGGAGCTTTAATTGGCTTTGCAGGTCCACGCGTAGTAAAAGACACGACCGGAAAAGACCTACCCGAAGGATTTCAAACTTCTGAGTTCTTGTTGGAACATGGGTTCTTGGATTTTATTACCCATAGAAAAGAGTTAAAAGACAAAATAAATCTCTATTTAGATTTAATTTTGAATGACGATATTCGATAATAGAAATCCCGAGCAATCGGGATTTTTTATTTTAATATAGTTTACGGTGGTGGTTTTTATGTGCTAAATCAATACCTATTAAAGTAGTTGTTACCAAGTATACTTCATTAGTATTATCAATATTAAAGTTACTATATAGTTACTATAAACTTATTTTAAACTTATTATATACTCGTTTTATAATATTATTGTATTTATTGTATATTTGTTATTATTTACATTTAAAATTTTAATTTTAATGGCCAGACAAAAAGGAATTATTAAAGTTGTAGGAACATTAGACGGTATTAATTTTTACACCCGTTTGGGAGAGCCATTGATGCGGATGGCGGGAGGTGGATTTACTTCTGAGGCGATAAAGACGAAGGAAAGTATGGTTCGTGTTCGGGAGAACGGGAATGAATTTAAGTACTGTATGGCTGCGGTTAAGCAGTTTAAAATGAGTTTACAACCGTTTATTCATCAATTTAAAGACACTTTATTGCATCAACGGTTGGTTCAATTGTTTACCCAGATCAAGGTTTTTGATACTGTTTCTGTGAGAGGAGAGCGAACGGTTGGCAACGGTTTACAATCAGAGGCGGGAAAAGCATTGTTACGGGGATATGTTTTGACTTCCGGGAACAATTTAGCTACTGTTTTGCGACAGGGATTTTTGGCAGAATGGGAAGCAAATGGGTTTAGGATACCTACTTTTGATTTGGCAATGGTTCGTTTTCCGAAAGGGGCGACACATGTGTCATTGGAAGCCTGTTACTTGATTTATGATTTTACCTCTCACACTTATATGCTTGAGAAAAGCATGCCGGAAGTTTTTTCAAAAAAGGATGAAGCTACGCCATTAACGTTAGGGGTTAACACATTACCGAATGTAGAAGGCACGAAAATCATGGTTGTTCATTTATGCTTTTTGCAAGCGGTTAATGGTAGTATGTATCCGATGAAGGAGGTTACTTCACGTGTTTTTGAGGTGGTGTATGTGGGGTAGATTTTTGATTATACCCCATGCCAATAAATAGGAACGATGATAAAACTTATTTAACCTATTGGAATTCCTTCTTTACATCCCACTTCTAATCGCTTCTACCGGATCCAGTTTTGAAGCGGAAACTGCGGGTACGATTCCCGAAATAAGTCCGATGATTCCTGCTAAACCGGCACCAAGCATCATATTGCCAAAACTCAATACAAATTCAAAATCAAGAGCTTTGGAGAGTACCATGGCAATGAGCCACACCAACACTAACCCGATAATTCCACCTATTACGGAAAGGATTACGGCTTCAAATAAAAATTGAAACAAAATGAATCTGTTTTTGGCTCCTAATGATTTTTGGATGCCAATTAAATTAGTGCGTTCTTTTACCGAGACAAACATAATGTTGGCAATACCAAAACCACCTACTAAAAGGGAGAAACCGGAAATTATCCATCCCACTACATTCATTTGTCCTACAATGCCGTCAATCATATCGGTAAAACCGGATAACACATTGATGAAAAAGTTATCCTCATCAGATGCTTTTAACCCTCTATAATTTCTTAATTTTTGGGTGATTTCCCCTTTAAAGGCCTCCATATCAATTCCTTTTTGAGGTTTGATAAGAATGGCAGGTGTTATCATGTCGTTAGTTTCACCGTATAATCGTCTGATAAAATTCATAGGGATAAAAACTGCGTTGTCACGGCTGTCACCAAAGGTTGAGAATCCTTGTTTTTGGGTCACACCAATTACCGTGAATCGTTGACCATACATTCGTACTTTTTTTCCGATGGCTTGCTCGTTGTTCTCAAAAAGTCCTTTTGCTACTTCATAACCAATGATTACTACACCTGTACCGGCATTGGATTCAGCTTCGTTAAAAAATCGACCTTGTTCAATTTTGATTCCGTCTATTCCGTCGAACTCATCGGTTGTCGGCGTTACACGTACATCACTTACCGTTTGGTTTTCGAATTTAATGTTTTCGTTACGGGTAAACAGATTAAAGGCCATCTTATCGACCCCATTCAATGATTTTTTTAAATAATCATATTCGTCATAAGTTACATTGGGAAATTGTTCTCTTTTCCAACGTGGTAAATCAGAAGGTCCGAATGAGAATTTTAAAAGATACACCGTGTTTTTATCTAAATCGCCTAAATCTGATTTGATTTTTTGGTCTAAAGAATCTACGGCTGCCAATACGGCAATGATGGAAAAAATTCCGATGGTTACTCCCAACAATGATAAAAAGGTACGCAATTTATTGTTTCGCAACGCATTCATTGCAAAATTGAAACTTTCTTTGAGTAATCGTAGGTAGAGCAGCATTTTTAGTTTTGTGAAAGTAAATATTATAATTGGTAGTTGAAATTGGGAAAATGTTACAGTTTTTTGGTGTTTTTTGTCCTGCTTTGCAGGAGAATCCTATTTCGACTGCGTCTTCTTGCGGATTGACAAAAAAGGAGTTGGTTTTTTGTCCTGCTTTGCAGGAGAATGCTTCGCCAGTTCGCTTTCGCTCGTGTCCTATTTCGACTGCGTCTTCTTGCGGATTGACAAAAAAGGGGGTTGAGCGGATTGATGAAAAGGGGGTTGAGCGGATTCACGAAATGGGGATTAATAGTTATGAAAAAAAGATGGTTTTTTTGTCCTGCTTTGCAGGAGAATCCTATTTCGACTGCGTCTTCTTGCGGATTGACAAAAAAGGGAATGGGTTTTTTGTCCTGTAAAGCAGGAGAATGCTTCGCCAGTTCGCTTTCGCTCGTGTCCTATTTCGACTGCGTCTTCTTGCGGATTGACAAAAAAGAGGTTGAGCGGATTCACGAAATGGGGAATAAAAGTTATGAAAAAAAGATGAGTTTTTTGTCTTGCTTTGCAAGAGAATCCTATTTCGACTGCGTCTTCTTGCGGATTGACAAAAGAAGGGGTTGGGCGGATTGACAAAAAAGGAGGTTGAGCGGATTGATGAAAAGGGGGTTGTACGGATTGACAAAAAATAGAAAAAAGTAATCTTGAATTCCTTTGAAAGTTAGGTTGACAAATAGTACTTTTGCCCCTTCTAAACAACAACACAATGACCACAACAAAAACCATCCAATCTGCTTTAATTTCGGTATTTGACAAAACCGGGTTGGCACCCATTGTTGAGCAACTTCATCAACAAAATGTAACACTTTATTCGACCGGAGGAACCGAAGAATTTATTAAAAATTTAGGTATTCCTGTTGTTCCGGTAGAGGAAGTAACTTCTTATCCTTCTATTTTGGGCGGACGCGTAAAAACATTGCATCCAAAAGTGTTTGGCGGTATTTTGAATCGTCAAGACCATCCGAGTGATGTTGAAGAAATGAAAACGTTTGAAATTCCGCAATTGGATTTGGTGATTGTGGACTTGTATCCGTTTGAAAAAACGGTTGCTTCAGGAGCTTCAGAAGCAGATATTATTGAAAAAATAGACATCGGTGGTATTTCATTAATTCGTGCCGCAGCTAAAAATTTTAAAGATACTGTAATTGTTGCCTCGGTAAATGAATACGATTATATTCTAGAATTGATTTCTACTCAAAATGGAGCAACTACTTTAGAGCAAAGACGATTATTGGCCACGAAAGCTTTTCATGTTTCTTCACATTATGATACGGCTATTTTTAACTATTTCAACACGGATGAAACGGTTTATAAAGCAAGTATAGATAATGGTCAAGTGCTTCGATATGGTGAAAATCCGCATCAAAAAGGGTATTTCTTTGGCGATTTTGATCAACTATTTACCAAATTAAATGGTAAAGAATTGTCGTATAACAATTTATTAGACGTTGATGCCGCAGTAAATTTGATTTTAGAATTCAAAGATAACGACCCGACTTTCGCTATTTTAAAACACAACAATGCTTGTGGTTTAGCCACCAGAAGTACCATGAAGCAAGCTTATTTGGATGCTTTAGCCGGTGATCCTACCTCAGCTTTTGGTGGTGTTTTGATTGCGAATGGAAAAATTGATGTAGCAACCGCAATGGAAATCAATCAATTGTTTTGCGAAGTGGTTGTTGCTCCCGGCTATGAAGATGAAGCCGTAGCTATTTTACAAGAAAAGAAAAACCGAATTATTTTGGTTCAACACGAAGTTGCTTTACCCGAAAAACAAGTGAGAACTTGTTTAAACGGATTGTTGGTTCAAGATAAAAACAATGTAACAGACAATAAAGATGGTTTAACAACCGTTACTTTAACAACACCTACTTCACAAGAGATTGACGACTTGCTTTTTGCTTCAAAAATTTGCAAAAACACCAAATCCAACACGATAGTTTTCGCTAAAAACGGACAATTATTGGGTTCAGGAACCGGTCAAACTTCACGTGTTGACGCGTTGAAACAAGCCATTGAAAAAGCCAATTCGTTTGGTTTTGATTTGCGGGGTGCTGTTATGGCCAGTGATGCATTTTTCCCTTTTCCGGATTGTGTTGAAATTGCCCATCATGCCGGAATTACGGCTGTGATTCAACCCGGCGGGTCTATAAAAGACGAATTGAGTATTAACTATTGTAATGAAAATAAAATTGCAATGGTATTTACAGGAACACGTCATTTTAAACATTAATTTTTATACCTTTGCACGTTAGATTATTATAAACCTGATTAACCCTAAACAAACGTATGGGATTTTTTGATTTCATGACCGAGGACATCGCGATTGACCTTGGTACCGCCAACACTTTGATTATCCACAATGACAAAGTTGTAATTGATTCACCTTCTATTGTTGCTCGTGACAGAATTACGGGTAAGATTATTGCCGTTGGTAAGGAGGCGAATTTGATGCAAGGTAAAACGCATGAAAACATCAAGACCATTCGACCGTTAAAAGACGGAGTAATTGCTGATTTTGATGCGTCTGAAAAGATGATCAGCATGTTTATAAAAAGCATTCCGGCTTTAAAAAAGCGTTTGTTTACTCCTGCTCTTCGCATGGTCGTATGTATTCCATCCGGTATTACGGAAGTAGAGATGCGTGCGGTAAAAGAATCGTGTGAACGGGTGAATGGTAAAGAAGTCTATTTGATTCATGAACCGATGGCGGCGGCTATTGGTATTGGTGTGGACATCATGCAACCAAAAGGAAACATGATTGTGGACATTGGAGGTGGAACCACAGAAATTGCTGTTATTGCCTTGGGTGGAATTGTGTGTGACAAGTCGGTAAAAATTGCCGGTGACGTTTTCACAAATGATATCGTGTATTACATGCGTACGCAACACAACTTATTTGTTGGGGAAAGTACCGCTGAAAAAATAAAAATTGAAATTGGAGCTGCGATTGAAGAATTAGACACTCCACCGGATGAAATGTCGGTGCAAGGGCGAGATTTATTAACCGGAAAACCAAAACAGGTAGATGTTTCCTATCGTGAAATTGCGAAAGCATTAGACAAATCGATTCAACGTATTGAAGATGCGGTGATGGAAACTTTATCGCAAACTCCACCGGAATTAGCAGCCGATATTTACAACACCGGAATTTATTTAGCCGGAGGTGGTTCGATGTTGAGAGGATTAGACAAACGTATTTCATTAAAAACCGATTTACCGGTTTATATTGCTGAAGATCCGTTAAGAGCTGTTGTTCGCGGAACGGGAATTGCTTTGAAAAACATCAACCGATTCAGAAGTATTTTGATAAAATAATTCGGTTTACGCGAAACTTTTAGTAACAAACTGAATCGTTAAAATATGCAACAAATATTTGTATATATTCTTAAAAACAGCACTCGGATGCTGTTTTTGTTGCTTTTATTTATTTCGATTTTCTTAACGATACAATCCCATTCTTTCCATAAAAGTCAAGTGATTACGTCTGCCAACTTTGTAACGGGAGGCGTGTATAAACGCATAAATGCTGCCAACGAATATTTAAATTTGAAAACAGAAAACGAAGGTTTAGCCAAGGAAAATGCCCGTTTAAAAAGTTTACTTTTCAATAAAAAAGACAGTTTGATTGATGACAGCAAAAATTTACCTGCTGAGTTATCTACCTATAAAGTGATACAATCTAAAATTATCAATAATTCATATAGTGTTCATGAGAATTTTTTAACCATCAATTCCGGGAGTAAAGACGGAGTTAAACCGGACATGGGTGTTTTGAACAGCAAAGGAATTATTGGAATTGTTGAACATACTTCAAAAAACTATGCCACCGTGATTAGTGTGTTGAACATCAAATCGCAGATTAATGCCAAAATCAAAAAAACCAATCATTTTGGAACGCTGACATGGAATGGAAAAAACACCGGTTATGTTCAATTGATTGACGTACCGCGTTTGGCAACAGTGAAAAAAGGTGATACGATTGTAACGGGAGCACAATCCATTATTTTCCCGGAAAATATCAATATTGGTACCATTCATAAGATTTATACTGATAACAAAACGAATTACTTTACGATTGATGTAAAGTTGTTTAATGATATGACGAGTTTGGGTCATATTTATATCGTGGAGAACAAAGACCGAAAAGAAATTTTAGCCTTAGAAGCCAAAAACAAGGATGAATAGTACGCTATTAATCAATATCGCCCGTTTTATTATCTTGATTCTAGCTCAAGTGGCTTTTTTCGACAAAATTAATTTTTTGGGCTATATCAATCCTTATCCCTATATTTTGTTTATCATCTTATATCCGGTTAATGCGAACAAAAACGGATTACTATTGGCTAGTTTTTTATTGGGTTTGACGATGGATATGTTTAATAATTCAGGTGGTGTTCATGCCACTTCTTGTATAACGTTGGCCTACTTAAGACCCTCCTTTTTTAAATTTTCTTTCGGGTTAAGTTATGAATATCAAACCGTTAAAATTAATGAGCGATTGACACCTGAGCGGTTTTCGTTTATTTTAATTTCCATTTTAACCCACCATATCGTTTTCTTTTTACTGGAAATTTTCCGATTCAGTTTTTTTTGGAATATTTTGTTTAGAACGGTATTGAGCACTATCTTTACACTATTGCTTTGCATTTTAATCATTTATATGTTTAAACCTGCTAAAAATTGAGAAAAGCTATTCTTCCCGGACTTATTATTTTTGTTACCATTGCCATTTTGGTAAGGCTTTTTTATTTGCAAATTATTGACGACGAATACAAATTAAAGTCGGATAACAATGCGATTAAAATTGTGTATGATTATCCGGAACGCGGTTATATTTATGACCGAAACGGGAAGCTTTTAGTAGCCAATCAACCTTCGTATGACGTAATGGTTGTTCCGAAGGAAATTAAAAATTTGGATACGTTGAAGTTTTGTGCGTTACTCAGCATCACCAAAGAAGAATTTGACAAAAAACTAAAAAAAGCCATCGTTTACAGTCCGCGATTGCCCTCTATTTTTTTACCGCAATTGAACAAAAAAGAGTATGCTGCTTTTCAGGAAAAGATCAGAAAATTTGAGGGATTTTATATTCAAAAGCGTTCGTTAAGAGATTATCAAGTGAATGTTGGAGCCAATGTTTTTGGGTTTATCACTCAAGTTAATCCGGCTATGATTGAAAAAAATCCCTATTACAAAAGTGGTGATTTAATTGGAAAACAAGGTGTTGAAGAATTTTATGAATCGTTTTTGAGAGGTCAAAAAGGTGTTAAATATATTCAACGCGATAAATTTAACCGGGAAATTGGTCCATACAAGGAAGGGATTTTTGATACGATTTCAAAGCAGGGAGACGATCTAACCTTAACGTTGGATATTGAACTTCAGAAATACGGTGAATTATTGATGAAAAATAAACGAGGCGGAATAGTTGCGATTGAACCCAAAACAGGTGAAATATTAGCGTTAATTTCTGCTCCTTCGTATGACCCTGCTTTGTTGGTAGGTAGAATGCGTTCAAAAAATTATACCGCACTTTATAACGACAGTATTGCAAAACCTTTATATGATAGAGGTTTGTTGGCCGAATATCCACCGGGTTCGCCTTTTAAAATTTTGACAGCCTTAATTGGTTTACAGGAAGAAGTGATAGACCCACAAACCAGTTTTTTTTGCCGAAGAGGATTCAGTTATGGTAATCGATTTATGAAATGTCACGATTCCGGTCCTTCGCAATTAAATGATGGCATTTATAAATCGTGTAATACCTATTTTGCGAATGTATATTTAAAAACCATTCAAAAATATCCTAAACCGGCTTATGGTGTTGATGCGTGGAGTAACCATTTAAAAAGTTTTGGTTTAGGCAATTTTATGGGATATGATTTGCCCCCCGGACGAAGAGGACACATTCCTACCTCGAAGTTATATGACAAATACTACTCTGCCGGTGGTTGGAAAGCTACGACGATTATATCCAACTCCATTGGACAAGGAGAGGTTTTGATGACCCCTATACAATTGTGCAATGTAATGTGTGCGGTAGCCAATCAGGGGTATTATTACACTCCTCACGTAATTAAAAAGATTAAAAATCATACGATTGATAAAAAATTTACTACTAAACATATCACGACCATTGATAAACAATACTTTCCGGAAGTGATTAACGGTTTGTTTGATGTGTATAACAAAGGAACGGCTTCACGTTTACAAGTAGAAGGATTAGAGATTTGCGGAAAAACGGGTACTGCAGAAAACTTTACCAAAATTGACGGTAAACGCGTTCAATTGACCGACCACTCGATTTTTGTGGCTTTTGCACCGAAAGACAATCCAAAAATTGCCATTGCGGTATTTGTGGAAAACGGATATTGGGGTGCGAGAATTGCCGGACCGGTGACTACATTAATGATTGAAAAATACCTCAAAGGTAAAATTTCAAGAACTGACTTAGAGAAGAAAATGCTGGAATACAGTTTAGAAAGTGAATATGCAAAAGTATTGAGTGGTCAACCTTTTACCATTAATCGATAATGAAAAATCAAAGTGTAACCGGAAATTTAGATTGGACAACTGTATTGATTTATTCCCTTTTGGTTTTAATGGGATGGATCAATATTTTCTCCACTTCCATTCCAATTGAATTTACCACTTTTGATTTTGGTGATTATTATGGTAAACAAATGATTTTTATTTTGTTAACCATACCTTTAATAATTGTTGTTCTGTCTATTGATGCCAAGATTTATGAAAAATTTTCCTTTGTATTTTACCTTCTGGGCATAGTCCTCTTGTTGGGACTTTTCGTTTTTGGTAAAACAGTCAAGGGGCAAACCAATTGGTATGGGATTGGTTCATTTGGTTTTCAGCCCTCTGAATTTATGAAGACCGCAGTATCCTTACTGATGGCCAAATATTTAAGTGATGCACAAGTCTTTTTAAAAAACACTAATCATCAATTGATTGCCTTTGCGATAATCGGTTTACCCGTTTTGCTGATCATGTTTCAACCGGATGCGGGAAGTGCAATGATTTTCTTGTCTTTAATTTTAGTATTGAACCGAGAAGGATTACCGGAATGGTATCTATGGACGGGTTTTATAGCTGTGGTATTATTTTTTGCCGCGTTATTAATTCAGCCCCTTTATTTGATTGCGGTTGTAATTCTAGTCATGATTTTACATTATTTACGAGCCAGAAGAATTGATCGAAATCCAATTGCCTATTTAGTGGTATTTGTCTCTTCTACCCTTTTTATACTCTCGGTTGACTTTGTATATGACAATGTATTAGAGCCCCATCAAAAAGACCGTATTAATGTATTGTTCAGTGATGAAGTAGATTTAAAAAATGAAGGATACAATTTGAATCAATCGATGATTGCCATTGGTTCAGGCGGATTGATAGGAAAAGGATTTATGGAAGGAACCCAAACCAAAGGAGGATTTGTACCGGAACAGCATACCGATTATATCTTTACCACGGTTGGAGAAGAATGGGGATTTGTGGGTTCTACCGTAGTGATTCTGTTATTTGTGACGCTTTTGTTTCGCATCATTTATTTGGCTGAACAACAAAAAACAAAATTCAGCAGGGTGTACGGGTATTGTGTGGCCACTATTTTATTTACGCACTTCTTTGTGAATATTACCATGCTGATTAAGCTTTTCCCAACGATTGGGGTGCCACTACCCTTCTTTTCGTATGGTGGTTCGAGTTTGTGGTCGTTTACTATTTTGTTGTTTGTTTTTTTAAAATTGGATGCCAATAAAGTAAATGAATGGTAGTTTACTTTAACGTTAGTTCTACCCATACCGGAAAATGGTCTGAAAGATATTTACACTCGTAACTATCGGTAAGTACGGCATATTTATGAATTTCAACTTTTTCTTTGCTTACAAAAATATGGTCAATTTCTTTTTCTTTTGGAATCGGTTGATGAAAAGCAAAAGCATTAAATGTTCCACCTTCATTGTATTTTAACTTGGCGTGATGTTTTGAATGCCAATAGTGATTGGATAAAAACTGTAATGGCTCAGCCGTAGGTTCCAAATTGAAGTCGCCCATCAGGATTATCGGGACGTGTTGGGTATTTACTTCTGTTATTTTTTGATGTATTAATTGAGCACTTTTGCTTCTAGCTACTTCACCCACATGGTCAAAATGGGTATTGAACACATAAAATACTTTTTTTGTTTTTTTGTCTTTGAATAAACCGAACGTACAAATTCTATTGAGTGCTGCATCCCATCCTTTTGCGACTTGATCAGGTGTTTCAGAAAGCCAAAACGTTTCATACGAGAGTAGTTCAAACCGTTCTTTTTTGTAAAAAACAGTGCTGTGCTCACCATTTTGATGACCATCTCTTCCTTGACCGAAAGCACCATAGTTGGTGAGTGCATTTTTTAAAAAGTCAACTTGATGGGGCAATCCTTCTTGAATACCAAAAATATCCGGTTCATGAAAGTGTATCAATTGAGCTATCTTTTCTTTTCGGTTGGGCCAACTGTTTTCACCATCACTTGTTACGTCTAAACGGATGTTATAGGTCATGAGTGTCATTTCCTGAGCTTGAAATTGAGTGGTAAAAAACAGAATGATGTATAAATATGCTGTTTTCATACTCTTTTATTTAAAACTCCATTCTTTATAATCCTTACTCTCTTCAATTTTCTTTTCCACCTCATCCGGAAGTTGATGAAAAAAATCAATTCCGGTGTGTTTTTCCAGTTCATCAATGGATACAACGAAGGAATAAAGTGGTTGTTCACTGTTTTCATGTGGAACTAAAAAGGCGATGGCCCGAAACTTATCGTCGCTATTTCGCAACAGTACTTTATAAAAGGCATTGGGCACCGAAACTTCTTCTTTTCCGATGGTATTTAAATTGGGTTCTAAAACTCCTCCCGTCACGACAAATAAGCCATCGTATTTATCGGCCCAATACCGCACTTTTTGTTCCAATCGGTTCCACACTCCGGCATTGAAATCCGGTTTTTGTGGTGAAATATTTGAGGTATAAAAAGTATCGTCATAGGCTTGTTTGGAAAATTTCATGTCGCCAGCCGGACACAAATGCCCTTTGTCATACCCTGAATTTCGGTAATTTCGCCAGTCAGCAGAAGCGGTTTGCACTTTTGGGTCTTCTACAAAATAAGGCCGTTTAAAATCGGAAGTAGAAGAACTATTGGGTTGCAATTGATAGGCTACCCATTCTGCTTGTTCGTGTTCTTCGTGATAGGAAAGTGTGTAATAGTTATGATGTATGATTTGATTGGTTGTGGAAGTGGGGAAAAAATTATTTGTTTTCTCATTTATATTTTCCTTTTGAACATCAGCTTGAACATCCTTTTCTTCTATGATGAAATTACTTTGCTCTTTACAAGCCAATTGGAGAAGTAATAGAAAGAATACAATCAATATACCAAGGTATTTCTTCATAAAAACGAATATAAATTTAAATCGAGATACGATAATTACTACCTTTGTAAAGGTATTAAAAAAGCACTTCTTTTTTATAGTTCTAATTTGTTAAATTAAAAATCACTTCCCATGAAGACAACTATTTATATTTTTTCATTCTTCCTTTCCATTCTTTTTTGCCAGGCACAAGAAACGAAAACTACACTTTCTGATAGTTTAGTCTCAACAAAAGTTCCTGTGATGGAAGAAAAAAGTATTGAAGAGCAAAAAACAGCTCAAAAAGAGGCCGATAAAGCAAAAAAAGCAGAAGAAAAAGCAGCCAAAGAAGCAGAAAAAGCCACAAAACAAGCTGAGAAAGAAAAACGTTTGGCTGAAAAAGAAGCTAAACAATTTGAAAAAGATCAGAAAAAGCACGAAAAAGAAGTAAAGCAATTTGAAAAACAACAAAAAAGAGTAGCTTCTGCTGAAAAGAGTGTTTCAAAAGCACAAGACAAATTGGCTAAAGAAAAAAAATCACTTCAAAAAAACATGGAGAGCCTTGAGAAGAAAAAAAGAAAAGGCAAACTAAGTGAAATTGAGATTCAAAAAGAGAACATCAACATCAGCAAACAGCAAATAAAGCTGAAAGAATTAGAGAAATCTTTAGAAGACGCACAGAAAAAATTAGTAAAAACAAGAGGATAAATTTAGAAAACCACGCTGTAAAAAGTGTGGTTTTTTTATTGCTTACTATCTAAAGCTTTTCGCTAACGTATGAAACCTTTTGTGAGCTTCTGGTAAATAAAATAAGTTTTTACTACATTTGAAATACTAGAAAAGTATTTTTTGAATTAATAATTTCATCATCCAAAATGACTTTTTTATTATAAAGCCACACGAAGGGATTCGTGCGGAGCTGGTTAAAATATCTTGATTAAATGAAAAATAAATTAATATTTTTTTTTATTGTGTGTTTTGTGAGTTGTGACAAAATACCAGGGATAAGTGATATAGCTTTAACTCCTGAGAGTAGTCATTATTCAGAGAAAAACAATTTGCTTATTGAACGTTATACCTATCCAAATGATACAATTAAAATTGGGAGAAGTTCTTTCATAATTACAGATGCATGGATTTCTCATAATTTTAAAAAAAGGTCTTCTATTGACATCAATAAAGAATACGTAAAATTTTTTTGTACTTTTAAAGATATTGAAACTAACAACTATTTTATTGGTTATCCTTTGGAATCTATAAAAAATAGTATTCGAAATGATGCCCATGGTTTTGAAGGAATAGGATCAAAATTCCAACATTATTGTTTCTTCATAGAAGAAAAAAATAAAGAAAAATTGCCTGATACAATAAAATTATTTATTGACAATGATAATAAATCATCTAATATAAAAACACTTAGCTTTTACAAATATTCATCTCTTTACAAGTAATTTTTTTATTGCTTAACATCCAACGCATCTCTTAATGCATTTCCGGTCATCATAAAGGCTAGCGTAATGAGCATGATGGCCACACCGGGCACTAAGGCCAGATACGGTTTTCCGAGAATAATATAATTGTAATGGTCTTTTATCATTCCGCCCCAACTTGGAATAGGCGGTTGAGCTCCTAAACCTAAAAAGCTTAAACCGCTTTCTACTAATATAGCCGACGCAAAATTGGCCGCAGAAATCACAATAACAGGAGCCATGATATTGGGAATGATATGGTTCCAAATGATTCTGAAGTCGGAAAAGCCTAAAGCTCGTGCAGCGGTTACATATTGCATTTGTTTCACGCTAATGATTTGTCCGCGAACTACTCTGGCTACTTCCACCCACATGGTTAATCCGACAGCAACAAAAACCTGCCAGAATCCTTTTCCTAACGCTAACGTAATGGCGATGACCAATAAAAGTGTAGGAATAGACCAAATTACATTGACCAACCACATGACTAAAGCATCTACTTTCCCGCCATAATAACCGCCCAATGCTCCAAAAAACAATCCAACGATAACCGAAATGAAGACCGCCACAAACCCAATGGAAAGTGACACTCTCGAACCGACTAACATTCTGCTAAGCAAATCACGACCGTATTTATCAGTACCGAGGTAGAATGTTTTGGTAGAAATCAACTCCTTTTCCATTTCCTTAGCGGAAGAAAAACCCGGAATATTTTGAAAAAGAATTTCCTTTTGCAAATTGAGACCATCCGTTTCACTGTATTCGGTGTATTGGATACTGTTTTGGGTGAAAGTATACTCGTTAATGGGTATTTCGGTGATTTGATGGGTATGCCCGAAAAAATAATTTTTTATTGATCTTGGTTGTTTTTCTTCTATGGGTAAAGCCAACATTTTAACCGTAAATCCGGGAGGTTTAGAGTGGATGGACAAATGCATTTGATTGGCATTTTCGGAATCATCCGGAGCTAAAACATAGGCAAAAATGGCCAACAAGCACATCAAAACGATGTAACCAAAACTAAAAACACCCCAAAAATTCTTGGCGAATTTTTGAAGTGCTATAGTTGATAAGGATTGATTACTTTTCAAAGTTTTTGAGTTGAAATAGAGATTACTTTGATTTAACCACTTTTTTCTTCAAGTTAATGTCTCCTTTTGTCACCGGTTTACCCTGTAAATCATCCAACACATTTAAGGCTTCTTCTACATAAATATCTTTGGATAAACTTTCAAACCAACGCTCTCTTTTTTCTTTGAAAGATTCATCTTTTTGCATTAGTTGTTCGTCTTCAGGAATTGCTCTAAACACTAATTCATTTTGATAATCGGTTATCGGTTTAAAAGCTTTGCTTTCGGCTTCAATTTTTTCTTGTTCTTTTTTGAATTCATCGAATTTAAGACTGTAAACAGCGGCATCTTTTCTTTCTTTGGTCCATTTTGCATTTTTTTCAATCAATTGAAAATGTTCGTTTAAGGCCATTCTGCTTTTGCTGTTTTGCAACGCTTTTTCAAAATTATCTTGTATTTTCCAGGTATCATAAGGAGCCGCATCAATTTTTGACCACGGCATTGCGTTTTCTAAATCACGTTCTCCAATGTTGATATGCGAATAACGATCGGGCATTACAACATCACTGGAAACTCCTTCTAACTGTGTTGAGCCACCATTAATTCTATAGAATTTTTGCGTCGTTGTTTTTAACGCTCCTAAATCTCCTACTGTATTTCCTCTCACAAATTGATTCAAATCGATTACGTTTTGAACAGTTCCTTTTCCATAGGTTTGTTTGCTACCGATTACAATTCCTCTTTTGTAATCTTGGATAGCCGCAGCTAAAATTTCAGAAGCGGAAGCTGAGAAATTATTCACCATAACCACTAAAGGTCCGTCCCATTGCACTTTCGCATCACGGTCATATAATACTTCTTTTCTCGTACCGGCCGATTTAATTTGCACCACCGGTCCTTGTTCGATGAATAAACCGGTGATGTCAACAGCTGTTTTCAATGAACCACCGCCGTTGTCACGCACATCCATAATGATTCCTGTTACGCCTTGTTGTTTTAAACGTTCCACTTCAATGGCTACATCTTTTCCGGCATCTCGGCTGTCTTTGTTTTCAAAATCGATGTAGAATTTGGGTAAATAAATGATTCCGTATTTTACTCCGTTTCGCTCTACTACACTTGATTTAGCATAGGTTTCTTCGGTTTCTACCATGTCGCGAATGAGCGAAATGACTTTGATGGTTCCATCTACTTTTTTCACCGTTAGGCGAACTTCTGTTCCTTTTGGTCCTTTGATTTTTTTCACTACGTTATCTAAACGCATACCGGAAATATCGACCGGTTCACCATCGCCTTGAGCTACTTTTAATATCACATCTCCGGGTTCCAATTCTTTTCCTCTCCAAGCCGGACCACCGGAAATGAGTTCTGTAATTTCAGTAAAGTCATTTTTCTTTTGTAAACGAGCTCCAATTCCTTCGAATTTTCCGCTGATGCTTACATCAAAACGTTCTTTGTCATCGGGAGCCATGTAGTTAGTATGTGGGTCAAATCGAGAAGAAATAGCATTCACAAACACTCCAAACCAATCGTTTCTATCTAATTCAGAAATGAATTTGAAATAATCATCTAAGGTTTTCAGTGAACTTTCTCTCGTTTCTTTTTCTATTTCTTCAAAGGATTTTATTTTTTTATCCTCTGATTTGTCTTCTTCTTGCAATTTAATTTTATCTGTTAAGGAAGATAATGTAGAAAGTTTGATTTGCTTTCTCCAACGTTCAATTAATTCACTTTCATTTTTGGCAAAAGGCATTTTTTCATAATCTGTGTTAATGGATTCATTAACATTATAATCAAAAGGTTCTTCCAATAAATCTTTATAGAATTTTTGACTTTCCTCCATTCTTTTCACGTAAGTGGAATAAGCCAAATCAAAGAACGTAAACTCTTTGTTCTTGATTTGATCATCAATCAGCGTTTCGTATTTAGACAATTTTTCAATATCTGATTGCAAAAAATACCTTCTGGAGGGGTCAAGTGCATCAATAAAATCTTTGTAGATTCCTTTTGAAAGGTTATCATCAATACTTGCGGGGTCATAATGTCCTCTTTCAATTACAAACATTAATAATTCAACCAACAATTTGTCTTTCTCGGGGTCATGTGAGGAAGCTTTACTCATTTCATACGCTGAAAAAGCAAAAAGAGAAACAGACAATAGGATGGTTACGACAACCAGTTTAATATTTTTTTTCATAAATAGAATGATTGAATTCATTTTCATTTTTTCATATGACATAAAGTATGCCAAAAATAGTGCAATTTTTATGTAAATTAATTCTAAAAAATTTACATCTCCAAACAAAGTTATAAAATTAGATACGTGACTAAAGTTTAAATTTCGTTAATTTTGTATAATTTACTATTGATATTGGTAAATTTGATTTTTAAAAATTCCATTATTTACCAATTAGATAATCATTTTCTGCAAACGTTACACATTTATGAGCAAAAAACCTTTGATTTTAGTGACCAATGACGATGGAATTTCTGCCCCCGGAATTCGGACATTAATTAGCGTAATGAAAGAATTGGGCGATGTCATTGTGGTTGCTCCTGATAGTCCGCAGAGTGCGATGGGACATGCAATTACTATCAACAATACTTTATTTGTAAATGCTGTTCATTTTGATCCTGAGTTAAAAGGCGAATACAGTTGTTCCGGCACACCGGTAGATTGTGTGAAGCTGGCGGTAAATGAATTAATCAAAGAAAAGCCTGATTTATGTGTTTCGGGTATCAATCACGGTTCCAACTCTTCCATTAATGTGATTTACTCCGGAACGATGAGTGCGGCAGTTGAAGCCGGAATTGAAGGCATTCCCGCCATAGGATTTTCCTTATTGGATTATGATTGGAATGCTGATTTTGAACCATTTAAAAAATATGTCCGAAAAATTGCTTCTGAAGTGTTAGAAAAAGGTTTACCGGAAGGGGTGATTTTGAACGTCAATTTCCCAAAACGAAAAGAGGAAGAAATCAAAGGAGTAAAAATTTGCCGACAAGCAAAAGCCTATTGGAAAGAGGAGTTTGATAAGCGAAAAACACCTCAAGGCAAAGATTATTATTGGTTAACAGGAGAATTTATTAATCAAGATAAAGGCGAAGACACCGATGAGTGGGCACTTGCAAACGGTTATGTTTCTGTAGTCCCGGTGCAATTTGATTTAACTGCCCATCATGCGATTCAACAACTCAACACCTATTCATTTTAATGAAATTATGAAAAAATCAGATTTATTTATTGGCATCGTTATCGGAATCATTGGTGCTTTTTTAGGCGTTTATTTGTTTATAACATTATTTACGGAATATGGTTTTTTGGGTGGCATTAGAGGATTAAAAGCTCAAAATGCTTTAGGAAAATTAATTGCTTTAGGTGCTGTTTTAAATGTTGTTATTTTCTTTATCTTGTTGAAATACAACAAAGAGTTAATGGCAAGAGGAGTGGTTTTGGCTACAATCCTCCTATCAATCATCACTTTATTTGTGTAAAATGAAATATTACATCATAGCAGGCGAAGCATCGGGAGATTTACATGGTTCGAATTTGATGAAAGCCATCCACAAGGAAGATACTCAGGCAGACATTCGGTTTTGGGGTGGCGATTTGATGCAAGCAGCCGGCGGAAAATTAGTCAAACACTACAAAGCACTTGCTTTTATGGGCTTTGCCGAAGTTTTATTCAATTTAAAAACCATTTTAAACAATATTTCTTTTTGTAAAAAAGACATACTTGAATTTCAACCGGATGTACTCATTTTTATCGACTATCCCGGTTTTAATATGCGAATTGCTAAGTGGGCAAAAACGCAGAACATTCCCACTCATTATTATATTTCGCCACAAATTTGGGCTTGGAAGGAAAATCGCATCAAGGATATTAAACGCGATTTTGATCAATTGTATGTCATTTTGCCTTTTGAAAAAGACTTTTACGAAAAAAAACATCATTTTCCGGTAGAATTTGTGGGTCATCCGTTGATTGATGCAATCCACAATCGCAAAAAAGTGGATGAATTGACGTTTAGAAAAGAACATCAATTAGACGAAAGACCGATTATTGCTCTTTTACCGGGAAGCAGAAAACAAGAAATCAGCAAATTGCTACATGAAATGTTGGCTGTGGTGGATGATTTCCCGGATTATCAATTTATAATAGCCGGTGCTCCCGGACAAGATTACGATTTCTACCAGCGATTTCTGACGAATAAGGCCGTTCATTTTATTTCGAATAAAACCTATGATTTATTGAGTGTAGCTCATGCTGCTTTGGTTACCTCCGGAACAGCAACCTTGGAAACAGCACTTTTTAAGGTTCCGGAGGTAGTTTGTTATAAAGGAAATTGGATTTCGTATCAAATTGCCAAAAGGATCATCACCCTGAAATATATTTCCTTGGTCAATTTAATTATGGATGAAGAAGTAGTTACCGAGTTAATACAAGGCGATTGTAATGCCAAAAAAATCAAAGCAGAACTTTCTAAAATTTTAGAGGAGGATTACCGAAAAAAACTCATCGAAAAATATGATCAATTAGAAAAAAAATTAGGTGGTGAAGGTGCAAGCAGTAAAGTAGCCAAGTTAATTGTTCGTCAAATTTCTTGATTATAACGCAATACCTTTTTATCTTTGTAGCTCTATGTTAAAAATTAAATTCATATCCATTTTTCTGCTTTTGATAGTATTAGTTGGCTGTAAGCCAACACAATCCGTTATTGTTACCAACAAAGATGAAGCTTTAAAAAAAGGAATTTATTCTTCTCCTGTTGCGGAGAAAAAATCAACTGTTGCAAAGACAACAAAAACAGTAAAACCTATTGTTGAGCCTTCAAAAAAAGAGAAAAACACATCTAAAAAAAGTCTATTAAACGAAACTGACGATACTGTTTATTCAGATAATAATGACGTTTCTTATTATATTAAACAATTGATTAATAATGCGATGCAATACAATGGTGTTAGGTATCGCGGAGGAGGAACAACTACTGAAGGTATGGATTGTTCCGGTTTAGTTACCACCGTTTTTAAGACATATGACATATCTTTACCGAGAAGTTCATTTGATATGGCAAAAGTTGGAAAAAAGCTAGACCGTAGTGACATTCAAGTAGGTGATTTAGTTTTCTTTAAAACCAATGGCAGAAAAGTGATTAATCATGTTGGTTTGGTTACAGAAATAAAAGGTGATGAAATCATTTTCATTCATTCGACCACACAAAGGGGAGTAATATTATCTTCTACTAAAGAACCCTATTATCAACGCACTTTTGCTCAAGCCAATCGTGTTTTGTCTGAAGATTACTTTTAATTTTTTTTTTGCAATAACAAGAATTTTACTATTTTCGCAAGGTGAAGGTAGTAAAATTTCCAGCCTTAAACATCGCGATTTGCGTTGTACTGGGAATTTTGTTTTCAAATGAATTCAGACCCGGTATTGCCTACTCATGCTTATTGCTTACGGTTTCATTTTTACCTTTTTTTATTTTTTACCTTCTTACTAACCGTCAAAAAAAATATCAATTCCCATTTCAACTCGCTACTCTTTTTCTGAGTTTTTGTATTGGAATTTCGACTTATTCTTTTCATTTTCAACCTAATCATTCCTCTCATTACACCTCTATAAAGAAAAATGAAAAGCAACTGGTGGAAGGAATTATTATTGAAAAATTACGTTCAAATCCCTATTCGTTCAAATATTATTTATCGGTAAATTTTGTTGATTCTATCCCGAAAAAGGGAAAACTATTGATTATTCAATCCAAAAAAGAAGAACGCCCTGCTTTAGAAGTTGGCGATAGAGTGATGGCCTATTGTCCAATAAAACCCATCATTCGTCCTCACAATCCGAATCAATTTGATTATGCTAATTATTTGGAAAAAAAAGATGTGTTTGACCAATTGTATTTAGAAAACAATAATTATCGTTTGTTGGGTAAAGAACAAAATCGTTTGGTATTTCTTGAAAATATTCGAAATAGGATAACAAATTTCTTTACTGAACTTTCAATAGATACCGACATTGTAAACATCATTAAAGCATTATTTCTTGGACAACGACAAGATATTGACCAAGAAACACTCAATCAATATTCACAATCAGGAGCTATTCATATTTTAGCTATTTCCGGATTGCATATTGGGATTTTACTTTTCTTTTTTAAAGGTTTATTGAAACCTTTGGAACGAATCAAAAACGGAAAAAAAATTGTGCCCTTTTTATTGATTCTTATTCTATGGGGGTTTGCCATGCTTTCCGGTTTGTCAGCATCAGTAGTTCGAGCGGTTACGATGTTTTCATTTGTTACCATTGGTTTGTATATGAAAAGAGAAACCAATATTTATAATACCTTGTGGTCTTCTATTTTAATTTTAGTATTAATTAACCCTAATTTTATTTTCGATGTAGGATTTTTGCTGAGTTATAGTGCGGTTTTTTCGATTGTTTCTCTTCAGCCTCACTTATCAAAAGTTTGGCAACCTAAAAACAAAATCGTTAACCCGTAGTGCATTATTAAACTAGATTAATTTTTAAGTTGTTAATATTTCTGTTGAATACAAATTTATTGAGATATTGAATTGTTGTCAAAGTAGTAATCTTTGCTAAAATTCTAGTTTTAAAACCTTCGAAAGACTTTGCATAAT
>CALRRY020000004.1:0-105388 GCA_943370635.1 Variovorax paradoxus | reverse complement strand
TTAATAATTAGCAAATGCCGTTGAATGTATTCTCTTTTGGCCATGATTTTTTTTTCTTGATCAAAACTACTTAATTGTTACGACAAAACGTGTCGTTTTAGTAGAAAGAGTTTTAAATGTATGCAGCCTTTCTTCAGCGTAAATGGATTAAGTTGTTGTCATTGTTGTTGCGATTGCTCCAGTAAAATTTGGTATGTCACAAAAATTTGTCTTTACATTTGGTAACAAATGCTTCCGTTTATACAATCAACTATTCGACTCATTTTTTTCATTAGATAATTCATCAAACTTTGCTTTCATCGTTGGATTGTTGTAGGTTAACTTTTTAATGGTTAAATCCTCCGCTTTATTGTTGGCTAATCTTAAATTGTTTTCAGAAGATAATAATGCTTCTTTGGTTTTATATAAATGGTCGATGGTTTTATCTATCTCATCAATTGCTGTTTTGAACTTCTTGCTGGCTAATTCATAATTCTTGGCAAACCCATCTTTGAATTTATTAATGTTATCTTCGAAGTTGGTAATATCAATATTTTGATTTCTTATAAGGCTCAACTCCGCTTTGTATTGCATTGAGTTCATGGATGCGTTGCGAAGTAGCGTAATAATAGGAATAAAGAATTGCGGTCGTACCACATACATTTTATTGAATTTATGTGATACATCTACAATTCCAGTGTTGTAATATTCGCTTTCTGCTTCTAGCAATGTAACTAAAACGGCATATTCACATTTCTTTTCGGTTCTGTCCTTATCCAACTCTCTAAAGAAGTCTTCATTTCTTTTTTTGGTGGCAGTTGTATCCGATTCATTTTTCATTTCAAACATGATGGATATGATTTCATTGCCATGTTCATCATGTTCTTTGTAGATAAAATCACCTTTGCTTCCTCCACTTGAATCATTGTCTTTTTCAAAATAAGCGTTTTGAAAGGCGGTAGCTCTTAGTTTGTTAAATTCGGTTTCACAATGCTGTTCCAGTGTTTCACCAACCATTTTTGTTGAAAGCTTCAGCTTCATGTCTTTACGCAACGCTATTTCCTCATCTTTCATTTTGATGATTTCATCTTTTGTTTTGAGTTCAGTATCAAACTTTTCTTTGAGTGATTTTTCTAGTAGTTGCTTTTCAGTTTCTTTATTGTTGAGACTGTTGGCTAAATCATCACGTTCTTTTTCTACCGCCTTGACAGCTTCTGAAACTGAAAGCTTTTTCTCGGTTTCAGCGTTGTCTAATTTTGCTTTGGTACTAGCCAATTCGGTTTCTTTTTTCGCAAGTTGTTCTGCTAGGTCTTTTTCATTTTTAGCCTTTAACTCGATAAGTTCTTTGTCTTTATTAGCTAGCTCTTCTTGCAATTTATTTTTAAGGTTGGCTTCCGCTAATTTTACTGCATTTTCTTTTTCTTTTTCTGCTAGGTTAAGTCTGTTCTCTAACTCTTCTTGAAACTGATGGTCTCTTACTTGTTTTACTATATCAGCAAATCCAGCCTCATCAATTTTAAAAGCTTTTTTGCAATTGGGACAAATGATTTCGTTCATAAGTTACTTTTTTGTGTTGTTACTGTTTTAGTGTCAAAAGAATAAGCCACCAAATGGCCATTTTTAGCCACGCTATAATCAAGGCAAATAGCGTTTGGATTTGCTACTGTTGGATTGTCTTCTTTGAGCCAATAATGTCCAAAAAAGATCGGTTTATCGCTTGGCGTTGTTACTTCAAAAGGTGCCATGATTTCATGCAGTAATTCCGCAGGGCAGTTGATTAGGTAATCGCCTAGCAAGGGAACTCCGTTCGTTTTATTCCACCATTTGATTCTACTTTTGTATCTTTTTATTCCGTCTTTATCATAGAAATAGTAACCCTCCGGTAATTTGTATTCAATGCCTTTTAATAAGTCCTCAGATAATTGATATTCAACTGTAGTCTTATCTATTACTTTATCCAAAAAAACCTCATCCCAAGTGATGGGATTGTTTTTAAGGTACTCAACGTATTCTTGATTCCAATAGGCATGCACCACGCGGTACATATCAGTTTCGATGAACAGGGGTAAGGTTTTAAACCAATTTAAGTAGACCGCCCATTCTTCTGGGTTGTCTTTAAACTGTTTAAGTGTTTCAAAATGACTGTTGATTTCTTTAAAATCATGTGCTCTGTAAAAGCCACCTTTTTTTTCGTTTTTAGTATGAAACAGAATGGCATTAAACTCGTGATTACCCATTACAGCATCCGCTGTGCCGTGATCACACATGTCTTTTACAATTTTAAGGGTTTCTTTGATTTGTGGCCCTCGGTCTATAAAATCACCTACAAAAACAACTTTTCGGTCGTCGGGATGTTTGTAAACACCACTATTAAACTGATATCCTAATTTTAACAACAGGCATTCCAATTCAAAAACATTTCCGTGAATGTCTCCTATAAAATCGATTTTCATTAAAAAAGAGTTAGTATTTTTTATGTTGGTCATTAAATAAAATCAGACAACCCAACCACAAGCCAAGTTATAATTCCAAATATAATTCTTTTTATGAAACTTTCATGACATTTTATTTATTTCACAATGAATTAATACTGTACAAGTTACTTCAATAATTATTTATTTTTTAATAGATTAATATACGTTAAAATCATTATTTAATAGCTCCTGATAAGTGACAATAATTCTCAGGACTTCTTTATTCATAATCTTCCATTAGACAGCAAATCTTCTGTCAATATTTCAATTATATGATGAATTATATACTTAAACAAAAAGTTTAAAAAAATGAAATTATTAATTTCAAAAGTTGAATATTTTAAAAATGATTAAACCTTAGGGTTACCTTTTTTCGATTTGAGTATAAACAGTTATAGAACAAAGTAATTTATAACTTTTTAAAATTTAAGTCATGGAAAAATTAATATCAACTCCACTTTTTACAATTTGCTTTGCTGCTGATGAGTTAGCAAGCTTTCATTTTAGTGATGCCTTAAGGGCAATAATCGTTGTATATGCCTCAAGAATGATTTGACTTTCTTAGATAGGACATTTAAAAAAAAATAAAAATTAACGGTTACCTTTTGGAAATTCAGGTATAAACTAAAAAACAAATAGATATGATATTTACAAACAAAAAAACAGAAGAAGAAGTTGTACTACCAATTGATACACTTCAAGAACAAATCGAAAACATTGCACATGAAAAAGTTGAACGTGTAAAAAGCTTTAAAGACTTTGGTTTTAAAAGAGCAGGACAGAATTTAGGTAATGCTCTTGCTTTAAAATCACATTTGAATTGGATTAGAGATGGTCATTTTGTTGACGAAACTTTTAATGGCAATGAAGAACATCTTTTAAGACAACAAGCCGAGAATAAAATTCTTTCTAAAGATGAAGAAAAAGTTAAAATTGAAGGTGACAAGAAAACGGCTGTCGAAGTAAACAAACCTTCTCTTGAAAGAAAAATCAAGGATTTGAATGATGAAATTCAACAAACAAGGATTGAACTAGCTGATAAAACCTTGCTGACTGGGTATGAATCAATACGATATTGGAGTTATGTTTCTTTAACAATATTACTAACGGCTTATTTAATATTTTTCTATTCTTCAAGTATTTACAGTGCTTTTTTTAGAAATTCAGAATCGATGATTGCAAATGCCGGATCGGACATTACAATGTTATTAGATTCTATTTTTGACCCAAAGGGAATTTTCACTCTATCAACCGCATTAATATTTTCTTATCTAGGTTCTTTTATATTTTTTTCAATCGGAATGGCTCCACATTCAATATTAAATGGAGATGGGAATTTTAAAAAAACAAAAGCTGCTATTATCATTTTTCTTGCTTTTGTAGCTGACACAGCACTAGCTTTTAAAATTGATAAAGGATTACATGATTTAAAGGTGTTATCTGGAAATCCTGACTCTGATTGGCATTTTTATACTAGTATTAATTTCTATTTGGTATTGTTATTTGGATTCGCTGCCTATTTAGTTTGGGGTTATATGTTTGAAATGATGTTAAAAGAAAAAGCAAAAAAATCTCCGGATATTAAAGCGGATATCATTATCAAAGGATTGAAAGAAGAAATTAGCCTTTTGAGAATTGAATTGAGTAATTTGGAAGCTAGAATTATTGAATTGGAATCACAACTCAAAGCCATTGAATCCCAAATTGAACAGATGAAAAAAGAGTTAGAAAAACGACTTCAAAATCCAGATGCCTTATCTCAAAACCTAACCAGTTTTTATATGGGTTGGCAACAATATTTAAATAATACTAGTGAATTTATAAACGAAAAAGACTTTTGTGAACAAACTTTTAATGAATTCATTCAATCACAATTTCATCAAGCAGTAAGTGCTAATTAAAACCTTTTTTAAATCTTAATATAAAATTTTATGAAAACTATATACTTCAATATCATATTATTTGCATCTATTTTATTGTTATTCACTTCTTGCGGATCTGAAGAAGTAAAAGTTGATAAACTACCCGTAAACTATATTGTTTTATTAGACTTAAGTGATCGGATTTTAGCACCAGAGCAATTAGATAAAGATTTTGCTTTAATAGCAACTACATTTAAATCTTTTGAAAAACATGCTAGACGAAATTTAGTTATTTCCTCTAAAGACCGATTCAGCATTAAAATTATTCCACAGAAAAATAGTCCATTAAATGTGAATCATTATGAAGATTTATTGCAATTGTATCTTGATGAAACGGAAGTTGCTATTAAAAATAAATCGCTGGAATCGCAATCAAAAGCATTACCTATAATACTCGAAAATCTAAAGAAAGAGGCCTTGTATGGAAAAACTACAAATGACTATTTTGGAGTTGATATTTGGGCCTACTTACATGACAATGGAATGAGTTTAAGTAAATCTGGTTATGAAAATCAAATTTTAATTCTGACAGATGGTTATTTCGATTTTGAAAGTCAAGCTCATGTACTTAAAGACAAAAATCAATATACCAGTACTCGTTTTTTGAATGATTTAACTACCTCTAATTGGAAGCAGATTTCTGAATCACAACAATACGGTTTGTTACCAATTCAATTGGAGAAAAACAGTAAATGGGTTGTTGCAGGAATTTCAGGAAAAAAAGCGAATGACATTTTACAAACGGAAAAAATAACCTATTTCTGGGAAAAATGGTTGAAGCAATCAGGAGTAAAACATGTGGGTGTTATATTGAATAGTTCAAAAACTGATATGAGTTCTAAGTTATCTTCACAACTATAAAAGTAAGTTTCTGTTTTTTTTGAGGAGGGCCGTCAACTTTGAGGGCGGTCTTTTTTTTAAAATTTCAATTAAAAATGAAGCTACTATCTAAATAAAATAAAACCTTTTTTAAGAGTTTTAAAAATAAAATAAAGGAAGGTTACCTTTTTACAATTTCACTATTAACAAATATAAAACAAATTAATTTATAACTTTTTAAAATTTTTAAATCATGAAAAAAGCATTTTTATTTATCGTATTTTTATTTGCAGCAGCAAATTCTTTCGCACAATCAACAGTTTATGTGAACGGGCACACAAAAAGTAATGGAACTTACGTACAAGGTTATCACAGAACAGCTCCAAACAGCACAATTTTAGACAATTATAGTACACAAGGAAATTATAATCCTTATAGAGGTAATTATGGTACTAAGCCAGTTCAAGAATATCGTCAATCATCAACGTATTCAAGTTCTTACACATCTCCAAGCACTTATTCTACTCCAAGTACTTATACAACACCGGTTTATACTCCTTCAACTTACAGCACTCCAAGTTATACACCTGTATATACGGGACCTAGAGGAGGTACCTATTACATCAACTCCAATGGCAATAAGACTTATATAAGATAATTTTTAAATAGTAAAGGGGGCTCATTCGAGCCCTTAAATTAATTATAATATGAAAAGATTTATATACTTATTGAGTTTGTTTACTATTTCTGTAGTAGCTCAAGAAAAAGAAAAAAACGACCAAGAACAAATAATTCTAACCGAGTTCATTATAAAAGATGTAAGATTTGACGGAGTAGATTATACAAAAGAAGCAATGGAAGAGGGAAACAAACTTTATTTTTATAAAGTAAAGGGTAGTGATGAGGTTTTATTTTCAAATTTTTGGGAAAAAAGCGATTCTCAAAGCTTTGGTCCCATTCATAGTTTACAACATAAATCATATGAAGAGACGGAAGAATTTTATGAAATTGATGAATACAAATTCATTTGGAGTTATGAAAACACCTATGAAGACAAAGTAGGCACATGTGAAATGATTTTAAAATTAGAGCATAAACCAAGAGGGATATTCTTTGATTTAAAAATATTTCCAGAGAATTTAGAAGAACTACATTACAGAGGTGAATTCAAAGGAACAATGGATTTTGTTAAATATTTGGTGGACAAGAATTAAAAAATTTTTAAATTGTGCCTTTAAATGAAAATATAATGGCACAAAACAAAAATTTAGAATTGAATGATCAAGAGATTATTTCAAGGATAAAAGAAAATTCTGAAGCTTTAGGAATAGTGTATAAAAAATGTAAATCTGGAGCAATACAATTTCTTAGAAAAATAAATTATCAATCTAATGAAAGAATTGATATTGAAGATATTTTTCAAGATGCCATTATAGTTTTATATGAAAACATTATTAAAAAAGATTTTGTTTTAGCAGCCAATACTTCTTTGCAAACCTATTTAAATTCAGTTTGTCGCAATCAATTATTAAAAAAAATCAGTAAGAACAATGCAGTAGAATTGAATGAAAATCAAGGAAATGACGATGACGAACAAGACAATTCAATGCGATTTAATCCTTTAATAATAGATACTTTAGAAGAGTTTGAAGATATCAAAGAAAAGCAATTTAATGCCATTGAAAAAGCATTAGAAAAGATAAAAGAAGCAGGTGGTCATTGTTATGAATTATTGACCTTGTTTTGGTATCATAAAAAAAGTATGAATGAACTATCTGAAGTTTTTGGATATTCAAATGCTGATAATACAAAAAATCAAAAGGCAAGATGCCAAAAACGATTAGAAAAATTGACGTTCGAAATAATGAACCATTAAAATGGAAAAAGAAATACAAATACTTCAAGATTTATTTATTCCAGTTCTGCAAAAGGATGAACGTTTTGATGCATCAAAATGCGATAGTATTTTTTGGAAAAAAGTCGTACAAGAGTTCATTGATTATAAACAGGATTCAAAACCCTTGGATGCTACTATTTATAGACTAGAATTAGCAGATTCAGATAAAATAATCAATAAATTAGAAAATTTACAACAATCATTTTTAGATCAATTAGCAGAAGAATATGTATTGGGGTATACTTCTGAGAATGTAATAAGATTGGAACAAAATAATCCGTATTTCAAGGAAAGAGTTGAATTTTATAAAAATTTAGAAAAGGCAATCATCCTTTCAGAACGAAAAAGAGTGAAGTCTGAATTGCCTGTTATGTTTGAAAAGTATTCTTTTGAAATGGATGAAAAACAATTAGTGCAAGCGATTACAAATAGGGAACGTAAAGCATTAAGAGACAAAATGAAAGTATGGGATGAAGAGTTGTTAGTAGAAAATGATGAAGAGCAAGAAATTATTTTGCACACACAAACGCAAGAAACTCAAACTATTTCCTTATACAACTATATCAAATACGCTGTAGCCGCTTGTTTTGTTTTAGGATTAGGTTTTTGGTTCTACAATAGCCAAAATCAAATTAATGTTCCTGATAATCCAGTAGTAACGCAACCTAAAGAAAATGATAGTAGTTTGGAACTACCAAAACCAGTTTTAGTGGAGGCTACAAGTAGTTCAAAAGTTACTGACGTTCTAATAAATGAAGGAATGGGTTATAGTAACTCAAACAACAAAATTAAATTGGTGAGCGTAAACAATAGTGAAAGATTAGTATCTATTCAAAATGCGATTGATGCTTATCAAAAATTTATTGAAAACGAATTATTAACATCACCAGGGAATGGACCTAAAAATAAAAACCTACTTATTGAAGTAGAAAAAGAAATAGACGGTTTATCAAGAGAATTAACCGAACTTCAAACAAAACAAAGTTCTTATTTATTTGATGGAAAAACACTTACTATTTATGACATATCTCCCAATGCTATAACGATATTAGCATTTGATGAAACTTACTATATAAAAAAGAAAAACGATTTCTATACTTTAACCGTTGCTAATTCGCTACAAAAATATAGTAAGGTAAGCGATAGTACTTTGAAAGAAAAGTTAGATAAAATTTTGTTTACTAATGGGAAATTTGAATAATAAAAAAAACAGAATTATAGCTGTACTGATGTGCAGCTTTTCGTGTTTTAGTTTTTCTCAGTCAAATGCCAATACCGAAAAGCAAGTGAGATTGGTTTTTAATCAATTAATTTCTGTTTACGGAAGTGCTAAACCAGCTCCAAAGTTAAGTTTCGACAAATTAAAATCGCCCGCAATTTATAATGCTGATGGGACTCAAGAAATTAAAGTTGATTTTTCATTATTCAAGCTTTGTCAAACTTTTGGAAAAGACAGTTTAAATGCTTTAGCTGTAGTTTTAAGCCACGAATTAACCCATTATTTTAATGACCACACCTTTTGTAGTGATTATGCATTTGCCAATTTTAAAGCTAATGCTGAGTTACAAAAAAAAATTGGTCAAGCCTCTTACAACGCCCGAATTGAAAAAGAATCAGAAGCCGATATCAAAGGGTTTTTCTATGCAGCTGCTGCAGGTTTTCAACCATACGGATTACAAAGTTTGTTAATTAAAAAAGTATATACTGAATATAAATTAGCTGATAAACAAGATGGATATCCAACCAAACAAGAACGTATAGATATAGCCAACAAGGCTGAAAAAACAGCTTCCCAACTGTATGAATATTTTAAAAACGGATTAACCGCATTAGAAAACAAACAATATGACCAAGCTATTGATTTTTTTAATAAAGCCAATAGCCAAGTTCCTTTTCGTGAAAATTGGAATAATATTGGGGTAGCTTATGCTAGGAAAGCTTTAAATTTAAAATTACCTTCTAAAGCAGAAGATGATAATCCTACTCGGTTCTTATATCCTTTAGAAATTGAAAGTAAAAGTAGGTTGCTAAATGAACGCACTCGGTCTTTAGATGATACTACACAGGAAATGGAAAAACTATTAATCGAGGCTCAAAATGCCTTCGAAAAAGCATTACAACTCGATCCTTCCTTTCACAAAAGCCGCATTAATCTTGCTTGTGTTTATGATTTACAAGGTAAGCATAACTCTGCTATTGCTGAAATCACAGAAAAATTACCAGCAGCAAATAAATCATCCAATGAAGCTAAAAGAATATTGGCTATTGCCTACTATCATGCGGATATGGAAGATAAGGCTGAGAAAATTTGGAGGGAGTTAAAAATGTGATTATGAAAAAAAATATTTTATTGTTTCTTGTTTTTTTACCTTGTTTTGCTTCATCACAAACATGGCAACAATATTCTGATTCTATAATCTCAAATATCAATAAAAACAATTTTGAAAAAGCACAGAATTTTAGTCAATTGGCGGATAATGATTTATTAAAGACAAAGTTTATAAAAGACACCTTATATGCAAATTATTTATATGCAAAAGGTGTATTGTATACTTTTGATGAAACAAAAGACGGAACTTATCTTCTAAACGAGTCACTAAATATTTGGAATAATTCGGAAAAAAAAAATTTTCTTAAAATAATGAAGATTTATTTTTTTTTAGGAGATAATTATTGGCGAAAAGAATTCAATTCTCAAAATGAATTCGACCATAAAGAAAGTTATAAATACTATGAAGAATGTTATTTTTATATTAAAAAATATAATCTTCAAAAAAATCCAATATATAATTTAGTATTAACCAAATTATTTACAATTGATTACATTAAAAATGATTTTAAAAAAGCAAAATTATATGCTAATGAATATATAAATAATATTAATAAAAATGGTCTTGATGATTTTAATTTTCACTACACAGACGCATTAAACTTTACGGAAGATTATATTGGTCAAGAAAGAATATTAAAACAATATCTAGAAAAATATGAAACTCAAAAACTAAATAGTCCAGAATTATTATTTAAAATTTATTTTAATCTATGCTTAAATAAATGTAAATTTAAAGATGAAGTTGATAGTTATAAATATCCAAAAGATGTAATAAAATATGGTGAAAAAGCTATAGAAATTTGTAGAGTTAATAATTTAAAATTAGATCTTGAATTAAGCACAGTTAATCTTCAACTAGAATTGGCCTATAAAGATATAAAAGATAATATTAATCAAGAAAAATATAGAAAGTTAAATTATGAGTATTATAAAACTGAAAATGAAGTTGACTTTTATGATGAATTAAAAAAACTATATAATGAAGAAAAATATGATGAGTTCAAAGTAAAATATGATTTTTACTTCGATGAACTAATTAAAATTAATGATTTTGAAAGTCTTCTTGATATACTGTCGTTTTCATTAACCCTTTTTGAAAAAAATATAATATTTCAAAAATCAGAAATTGAGTCACAACTTAAATTACTAAATGATAATAAAAATATATTATCAAAAGATTATCAGATATATTTAGATTTAGCTTTTGCTGAATTTTATGCCTTTATAGGAAATTATAATGAATCTATTCAAATATCCAATAAACACTTAAACACAGAAAATCTTAATTATAGGTTACAATTTTATACCTATAAATATAAATGTGAATTTTTATTAGGCGAGAAAAATAAATCTTTAATTACAAGAAAAAAGACGATTGATATTGCAATTAAAAATTATAAGGATAATGATTCAAGGTTATTACCCTATTATATTGACTTATTTGATTTAGGTCACACTAATAATCAAGATTTGAATCCCTCTTCTATCTCAACAAAAGCTTTAAAAATATTAAAATCAAATAATTTAGAAAATTCTGAAACAGCTGTTTCCTTCTGGTTAAGCTATGCAAATTATTGTTTTAAAATTAGAAATTATCTAGATGCAATATTTTACTATAAAAAATCTTTATTTATTCAAGAAAATTCTTTAGCAAAAAATCCATACCTATATTATTCGGCATTTTTAGGTTTAAGTAGATCATACCTTTATTTAAATGATTATGATAATGCCGAAATTAACCTCTTAAAGGTAAAAGTAATAATTGATAATAACTTGGATACAAATAAGTTAGTATTTGGAGATTATTATAGTAGTTTAGCTGAATTTCATTTTTTAAAAAATAATCTTTTAGATGCAAAATCAGCATATAGTCAAGCTTTGAAGTATTATGGTGAAGAGTTTAAAAACAACAATATTTTTAGTTTTTATAACATTCTATGTGATTTTTTTATTGATAAAAACGTAGATAAAACAATTGAAGCTTTAAATAAATTTATCAATATTAATGATGAAGGAAGAATCTATGCACTACAAGCTATTTATTTATTGAATTATAGTAAAGGAAATTTTGATAAGGCAAAAAAAGAATTATTCTCTTTACTAAATAAAATAAAAGAAGAAAATTCATCTTTTTTTCATTTATTGAGCTCAGACGAAAAAATTAATTTGTACAATAATTTTATTTATAAGTTTGAGTTTTTGAATTCTTTTTTATCTGATAATGATATTTCTTTTTTAAAAGAATATTTAGAATATAGATTTTATATCAAAACAGTACTTTTTTCAAACACATTAGACTCAATAGAAAAAAATATTTCAACAAAAGATTTATTTGATGAATTAAAAAATAATATTGCTGAAATCAATAAAGCTTTGGAAGATAATAAGAAAGACATAAATTATATTCAAGATTTAAAAAATAAAAATAGGGAAATTGAAAAATTACTATTAAATAATACTTCTGCTTCAAGTGTACCTACTTTAGATGAATTAAATAAGAAAATTAAAAATGATGAAGCATATGTTGAAATAGTTAGAATTAATAAACAGAAAGATAAATTAATTACTAAAGCTTCCGAAATTGGAGATTTTTTTACAAATTCAATTTCTTATGGAGCCATTATTATTAAGAAAAATTCAAATCCTAAATTTATTCTACTCGATGGAACTAATCAATTAGAAAAGCAATTTGCTTCTAACTTTAAATCTAAAATACAAAACAAACAAGAAGATAAGGAAAGTTATTATTTATTATTTGATAAAATTGATATTGAGTTGAAGGATGTTAAAAAAATCTATTTAGTAACTGATGGGGTTTATAATTCTATCAATATAGAGTCCATATATAATCCTAACAGAAAACAATATTTAATCGATTATTTAAAAATTCAACAAATACAAAATATCAGAGCTATTACAGATGAAAAAATAAATTTTAAAGTTGGCATGAACACTAAAACAGTATTATTTGGCAATCCTGACTTTGACTTATTAATATCCGATACTAAGTCTGACAACTTTGCATTGGACAGAGGTTTAGATAATACTATTATCAATGAAATAAAATCAAGTGTAAAAATTAGTCGTCTTGATGGAACTCAGAAAGAAATTCAAAATATTAATGCTATTATGAAAGACTCCAATATTTATGTAAAATTATTTTCTAAAACAACTGCAACAGAGGATAATTTAAAAAAAATCGAATCTCCGCATATTTTACATATAGCAACACATGGTTATTTTTTATCAGACAATGATCCCTCGAAGACTAAAAGAAGTATTGCTAACCTGTTTAACGAAAATTATAAAAATGATTCCTATTTGAAATCAGGATTGCTTTTTGCTGGAGCACAAAATTCTTTAAATGATAAACAAGTTCAAAATTACAACAACGGTGTTTTAACAGCTGAAGAAGTTAAGAGTTTGAATTTAAAAGATACAGAGTTAGTCGTTTTAAGTGCTTGTGAAACAGGTTTAGGTGATAATTTATTAGGACAAGGAGTTATTGGATTGCAACGTGCTTTTATGATTGCTGGTGCCAAAAGTGTTATTATGAGTTTATGGTCAGTCAGTGATGAAAAAACACAAGAATTAATGACTTTGTTTTATACTAACTGGATAAAAAACAACATGTCAAAGGAAGAGGCTCTTTATCAAGCAAAATTAGAAATGAAGAAATTTTATCCGGAGCCATTTTATTGGGCTGGGTTTGTGTTGTTGGAGTAGAATTTTAAAATGATTATAAATAATAGTTACGGAATTAGATATATAATACCTCTAAATCATGATTTTTCAATAAAAAAATAAATTACAAAGATTAAATAATATGGAAGAACAAAGTTTAAATAATTTAGCTAATAAATTAAAAAGGTTGAATGTTGATTATCGGTTTCATAATAATACTCTTATTTTGAAAGGTACATCCTTATCTAAAATGGAATTATTTTTATCAATAATTCTACCCATAGCTTTTTTTATATTATTTCTTGTCATATTAATTATTTTAATTAATAGTCTTGAAATAGATAAAGTTGTATTTCCGAAAGCTATATTTATAATTCCATTACTACTTTTATACTATGGAATAAAAAACTTATTAAAACTTAGAAAAAATAAAAATAATCAGTACCATTTTACTTATGGAAAGTTAATATTAATTACTAAAAAAAATGAAAAAATAATTTTTAGTAATGAAGACATAATAGAGTTTCCTATAAAAATAGAAGAAAATTATAGTAATATAGTTGGAGAAATATATGTTAGAAATTTTAACAATAAGTATTACTTATTACTTAGTTTAATTGGGAATGACTTAAAATATTTAAAAGATGATTTAGACTTCATAAAAAATGCTTTTTTAATGATTTTAAATTCAAATAAAAAAAATAGAGCAAAATCTAAAAATTTAATTAGGCAACATAAATAAAAAAATAATTACTAGTTAATTTAAATTTATCGAAACAAATAATAGTTCAACAAAACGGATTTTTAGGCAAAATAAAATAACAAATATTAAAAAACACAAAATGTACAATAATTTTCAAGATGTAATGGCTAAACGAACAGACAATGAACTTGTAATTATTGTTTCTACAGAAAGACATAAATATCAACAAGTAGCAATTGAAGCTGCCGAGATTGAAATTGAAAAAAGGAAAATTAATCCAGCTATAATTATTGAACTCAAAGAAAAAGTAAAAGTTGAGAATTCTAAAAAGGATTCAATATTGTTAAGAAAAGCAAATATTCAGAATCGTATTATAAATCAAGTTATTGACTTTATGGCAATTGCATTTTTATATAGCTTTATAAAAATTATTACATTTGGTACATTAAAATCTGAAGATGGCATGGATCAGTTGCTTTTTTTTGTTGCATATTTTTTTTACTATATTTATTTAGAAAATAATTATCAACAAACTTTAGGTAAATTTTATACAAAGACTAAAGTTGTAACTTTAAATGGAGATAAACCATCCTTAAAAAAAATAATTGCTAGAACATTATTGAGAACAATCCCATATGATTTAATTTCGTTTATTATAGAAAGAAATGGTTTTCACGACAATATATCTAAAACAACAGTAATTGAAATTGAATAATAAAAAAATCTTCGCCCAATCCGGGTTTTGAATAATGCATTTTGACTTGGAATTTTTAAAATTTATGTTTCCATTCATGCACAGCGTAAGTTGAAAGTTTTGTACCTTTGTCATATTTATTTAACATGTCATTATTACAAAATCTGTAACATGTTGTTTCTAATTTATCCCTTCTTGCCTAGCTAATAAAACAATTTTTCTTTCAAATCTAATAAAAAAGTTATTGAGCTTATTGTACTTGTTTACTTTACAATTATCTATTAACTGAACACAAATTTCAATTAATTTATTATCAATTTCTTCTTTCTCTAAGACATCCCATATATTGTTTTTTATCATCCATCTATTTCTCCATAAAACAAAAGTAGCTAATGCACCTAGACACAGTGTTTCCTCTTTTGAAAACACAAAATATGAAACTGTATTCATTAAAATTTCAAGTTCTTTAGCAGTTGGTTTTAAATCATTATTTAAAATATTATTTAAATATTGTTGTATTTTTTATTGATTCTCCGTAATTAATCATAATTTTTTTGTATATTTGCTTTAACTCAAAAAGTTAAGCGATGAATTTATTTAGTTTTACAGCAAATTTTGGTACAGAAGAAGATTGTAGAAATCACTTTAAAGAAGAAAGAGATAAAATAGGAATTGTTTGTAAATGCGGAAACATGGATCATTTTTGGATTAAAAGCAGATGGAGCTATGAATGTAAGAAGTGTAGAAGCAGAACTACATTAAGAAGCGGAACAGTTATGCAAAATTCAAATCTATCTTTTTTAATTTGGTATAAAACGATGTTTTTGATGAGTGTAACTAAGAAAGGATTTTCCACAAATGAAATTCAAAAGCAACTTGGTTTGAAACGATACGAGCCAGTTTGGGCAATGGTTCACAAATTAAGGAAAGCAATGGGTAATCGTGATGCAAAACATACTTTAGAAGGAATGATTGAAATGGACGAGGCTTATTTTACGGTAGAATCCAGTGAAATAGAACAAGGAAAAGGCATCAGGGGAAAAGGAGCAGTTGGCAAACAAAACGTGGCAATAATGGCGGAATCTACACCATTAGAAGACCTAGAGACAGGGAAAAAAGAAAAACACGTTCGCTATTTTAAAGCCAAAGTTCTGGAAGGGCATGATGGAGATCAAATCAATCAAACCATTAAGGAGTCTATCGATAATCAAAGTATAGTTTTTACAGACAAGAGCACTTCATACGTTGATATTGCAGATTTTGTAGAATTACACCTTATGGAGAAAAGTTCAAAAAAAACTACAGAGGAAAGTTTAAAATGGGTTCATATTACTATTAGTAATGCAAAAAGAAACCTATTAGGAAATTACCATAAAATCAAGAGGAAATATCTTCAATTATATCTAAATGAGTTCATCTATAAACTAAATCGAAGATATTTTGGAGAAAAACTCTTCGAAAGGCTTGTAATTGCAAACATTACAGGATTATGAGTAAAAACGGAGAATCAAAATTATCTTTATTAAAAAATAAATTGCCTTACATTTAATTGCAGATTCAAATAACGCATCAAAAAATCAAAAGCTATGAAAAAAATACTACTTCTAATGGGAATTTTGGTCACTGCATTTCAATTGAATGCTCAATCCACTGATGAATTGTATACGGTTGTGTCGAAATATAATGCTCAAACCGGATCAACTACCAGAATGGGCAAATTAAATCCAATGGATGGAATGGTTACAAATGTGGGTGAGGCAACCAGCCCGATTTTTTTTAATGTCACCGGCGGTTCGCTTAATCAAACTACGAATCGGTTTAATTTGGTTTCCACCAATTTTATGATGTCGTTTGATATATTTACCGGAAATATTATTAACGAACTACCCATTACTAGTTTTTATGAAGGGACGACTTATTTTGCTAATGTTCGGTATAATAATTCGAATAATAAACTCTATGGTTTAGCCAGCACGTTTACTGAAAACAACCAATTAATTGGGATGTATCTGGCAGAATTGAACAGTGAAAATGGTAATTTAACCCAGCTCTCACAATCGTCTATTGGTGTAGGTTATCAATTGGCAGGAACAGCAATAGACCCTAATGAAATGGTTTATTATTATTCAACCGGTTCAAAACTTATGGGTATTGATTTGTATAACGGTGAAGTGTATACCAATCCTGATATTGTTTTTAGTAATCCTAATGAGTTTAATTTTACGAATTTCAGCTATAATTGTGCCGATGAAACGGTTTATGGTTTGGTGGTTAAAAATACACAAGTTCAAAACCCAAATGTTCCATTTCCATCAATGATCTATGAAATGCGTTTTGGGAAGATTAATCCGAGTACGGGAGTAGTAACAAACGTTTCTGAAGTTCCGTTGCCAACTGCCGCCTATTCTGTAAATGCCGGTTCTACCATTGACCCAATAACCGGAACATACTATTTTAGTAATGGTTCGAATGTGTTCGGTATCTCGCTTGAAACCGGACTTGTCACAAGCACAACCGCCATTAATAATGAAGAAGGCTCTGTTATCAATATGATGACGAATTACAACAATTGTTTAGGAGCAATTGCTACACGTACGAATACAACATTGAATCTACAGCAGCCAAATTTGGAAGCTAATATTACGCTTTATCCTAATCCAGTATCAACCATGCTCACGATTACTTCATCAATGGCTATTGATGCATTGGAAGTGATTGATATGCATGGAAAAACAGTAAAAAGCAGTAATAATCCAAGCAATAATCTCGACGTGCAAGACTTGCAAGTGGGGGTTTATTTCTTGAAACTTATTTCAGGAAATGTGGTGGAGAATAGAAAGTTTGTAAAATTGTAGAAAGGTTGATGGAGATTAAAATTTTGATGTATTGAATTTTGTTTCTCAAAAATCGATTTACATGAAAAAATGTCTGTTAAAGTCTTGTTAATCAAGATTTAAACCTGAAATTTTGACTGTTTTTGTGTTGAAAAAATGTCAATTTGACTTTTATTTTCAATTGGTATAAACTTTGTCTTTTAGTAGTCAAAAGAAAATGTTTAACCTAAAAAATAAAAAGTTATGACACTCGTAAAAACAACCAACCGTTTCCCATTTCCTGCTGTATTTGATGAATTTTTCAAACCGGATTGGATGGGAGGAATGGAACGCATGAACAACACCGTTCCGCCTGTAAACATCAAAGAAACTGAAACTAATTTTGTAGTAGAATTAGCTGCTCCAGGCAAACGCAAAGAAGATTTCAACATTGAATTGGATGATAATGTATTGACCATTTCTTCTGAATCAAAACATGAAAAAGAAGAAAAAGATAATGACGGGAAATATACCCGTAAGGAGTTTAGCTATTCTTCTTTCAAAAGAGCATTTACGCTTCCTGAAATTGTGAATGAATCGGATATTAATGCTTCATATGAAAATGGGGTATTGCACATCACACTTCCCAAACGCGAAGAAGCGTTACCTAAACCAAAACGAATGATTGAGATTGGGTAATCATAAAGTGAAATGAGAAAAAGCACCTTTCGGGGTGCTTTTTTTGTGGTTATTTTTGAGAAGAGATTAATTTTTTAATCAACGCAATTTGCCCCAAATGATAATAACTGTGTTCAATCATGCCATCGATGTTTCGATAATAACTGCCATAATTCGGATTGGTAAAATCGGCATTTAATTGTTCATCGGTGAGTTGTTCAACGTATTGAGCGAACGTTTCGGCATCCTTCCAAAATTGTTGTAAAAAGGCTTTCCATTGTTCCTGAGCAGTAATGGGAGAAAAATCAAAACTGTATTTGTCTTTGATATCCAATGTGCCACCGGCAAACACCTGATTGATGCCGTTGATGTAATAATGAATGTGTTGGGCTAAAAGGGCAATAGTGTTCAAATTGTCTACTTTTTTGGTAACCAATTCCCAATTTGTATTTTCCAATTGAGCTTTGAAATTAGTGTTGGCTATCCATGTGCCGTTTAGGATGACTTCTCGGAAGCGGGTGGCGAGTTGGTGGGAGGTTTTCATGTTTTTTTATTTCTCGCTACTAATTTAATTTTTTTCTCGCAAAGACGCAGAGACGCAAAGGAAAAGTTTAAAAATTTGCGGCTTTGCGGCTTTGCGAGATTTTTTAATTTTATTAAATGAATTTGCGAGGTAAGTATAGTGATTTATTTAAAATGCCACACGAAGGGATTCGTGCGGCAGCGGTGTGATTAGCAGAACATCTTACAATCAAAGAAGATTTAGAAGTATAGGTCGTCTTTTATTTAATTGTCATATTGAGAAAATGTCGTAAATGTTTTACCGTCATAACGGCTTAATCCAAACCCTTTTGTTCCAAACCAAAGGTTTCCTGCTTGATCTTCTAAAACACTTACAACAGAATTATTAACCAGACCGTCAGCAGTTGTATAATTTGTTAACTTTTTTCCATCATAGCAGTATACGCCATTATCAGCTGTAGTGAACCACATATTTCCCTTTTTATCTTCAAGTATTGAATATATTCCATGGTTTACAAAGGCTTCATTTTCAATAAAATTTGTAAATGCTTTCCCATCATATTGACAAATTCCGTGTCTTCTGGTGGCGAACCAAATATTGCCGAATCTGTCTTCCGAGATAGAAAATATCATATCATCAGTAATATAATCTGGAGAATGAACATATTTTGTAACGGATGGAGAATAAGCAGTATTTCGTTCATCTTCATAGAATGAATAATAATCAGCAGATGGAAGAAAGTGTGAAAGGATTGTTCCGTCGTATCGCCATACACCTCCACGGTTCCATGAGCAGAACCAAATGTTCCCTTTTTTGTCTTCCATAATATCAATGATTATTTTCTCCTGTTTAGTAGCAAAGCTTGGGTGAATGTAGTCATAAAGAAAATTAGTAAGATTCGTTCCATCATACCGATACACTCCTTTATTCATTACACCGAACCATAAGTTTCCATCTCGGTCTTCTAAAAGGCTGGTAATGCTCAATGTGTCGGGAACCGGATATTTTGTAAATGTATTACCGTCATACTTGCATATTCCATTTTTCGTTCCAAGTAGAATATTTCCAGCTCTATCTTGAATAATTGCACCAACATTGTTGTTGCACAAACCATCTTTGGTAGTGAAGTTGGTGAATGATTTTCCATTATAGCGATAAGCACCTTCTCCATTAATGCTAAACCATAAGTTGCCGTCTTTGTCAACAAGCTGGCACCCTACATTCTCGAACTGCGTTCCCAAAGTCCGAACAATTTTTGGGTGTTGTTCCTTTTTTGTGGTTGAAGTTTTATTGTTTGTTGTCTGGTTTGTAGAAATCTGTCCTTTACAAGATGTAAAAAACAGAGATACCAATAATATGGAAGAGATTGAAATTTTGAGTTTGTACGTTGTCATTTGTCTAAACATTTTTGTTAGAGCTTTAAATTGTGTCTGGTACGCAAGTGGTCGCTGATGGTTGCAGCTGAGGTTTTCATTTTATTCATTTATTTTAAACCATATAAGTCATATAAGTTTTTTGTAAAGTTAAGAAATTCGTTCAGTTGCGGATGTTTTTTTGCTGTGAAGTCAGTCCCGATAGCTACCGGGATTCGCAGAGCATCGTGCTATCATGGAAGACTTAGTTATCTGGGGGAGGTTTTCATGTTTTTTTTCTCGCAAAGTCGCAGAGACACAAAGGAAAAGTTTTAAAATTTGCGACTTTGCGACTTTGCGAGATTTTTTAATTTTATTAAATGAATTTGTAAGGTAAGTATAGAGACTTATTTAAAATGCCACACGAAGGGATTCGTGCGGTAGCAGGGGGTTATTGAAGAAGAATTAGAAGAACTGGGGAGCTGGGACAATACTATTTTTTAACTTTCTTTGTTATTTCTTGTCCAAAAACACTTTCTATTATGTTACTATCTGGTAATTCCATCCAATCATTAAAATCAGAATGATATTTTTTTATACTTATGTTTTCAATATTTTTATTTTTATTTATCAAAAAATCTAAATTAGCATCATTACAAACAAGTTGCATTAATTTTATTGTAGTATTTAGTATTGAGGATGCAGTTTCTTTACTAACAGCTTTACCTTCATGTACTAATTTGTTTCTTGTTTTTCTAGCTTCATTTAAATTAAATAATATTTCTTCATTTAGGATTTTAGATTGATATAAAATTTCTTGTTTTACACTTGATGACCAAGTTCTACTATCATCTTTCATAGAATTTTTCCTATTTGGAATTTCCTCAACTGGATGAAATGATTTATTTGATAGAAAATTAAAATGCCACAAATAATCGATTATTTGTTCAACTGTTATCCATAAATTAGATAAGACTAAATCCCAATTATTGTAGTTATATTCTGTTATTCCACGTAGTAGAAATTTAGGTGTAAGATTAGGAATTTTATTAAATATAGAATTTCCAAAGTTTAGTTTTTCTTTTAGTTCCGATACTTTTATAATTCTTGGATTTGATAATTGAATTGTATCCATATTACTAGCTACTAACATTCTAATTTTTGAATGTGTTTGAGAAATTGAGCTTTCTCCCAAACCTGTTGGCCAAATTGACCATTTTTCATTTAAATTCCCTACTACAATATCTTTATGGTCGATACCTTCGATATTAAAATTAGAAAATAATAGTTTTACTAGAAATTCACAGAAGTAATTAAGTGCAGATTCTTTCGTTGGAAAATTTTCGTTTTTGGGAATTGCAATTGCTCCATCATAACAAATTAGTGCAGGTAAATCACAATTAGGTATTTCAATTTTTGTAACTATTCTAACTAAATTTCCACTGCTATATGAAATATTATTTATATCTTCTAATTTGACTTCCCAAGGTTTTTCATCATCAGGAACAACAAAAGTGAAAGGGTGAAGAAAAGCAACCCAACAAGGATTTTTGTCAATATATTCTATAGTAGTTTCTTTCATTGTCTTGAGTTTTGAAGTATTGCACACAACTTGAATATATACTCACTGTCTATCTTAAATCTATCCAAATTGGTAGTTATATGCTCAATTATATTATTAAACTAAAATACAAAAAACTTCCATATCTCAATAATTCCCTAATAAATTTCCCAAAACAGCGAATTTTAAAAATAATTTCTTTTTAGCACAATCTCCAAGCCCCGATTGCAGCGGAAAGCCTTTTGTGAAGAAAACCTATTTTTTCTTGGTTTGGCAGAGCGACCTTGGGAGCTCCTGCGAGACCTTATAAAAAAAGGTTTTTGAGCAAAAGCTTGTAGCGTAAAGCGGGAATAGCTTCTAAAAAAATTACATCTTTTCCTGCCAACTTTTGATCTCATCCCGCAACTTCGCAGCCTCGATAAAGTTGAGTTCTTTGGCGGCTTTTTCCATCATTTTTCGGAGGTCGCGGATTTTCTTTTCAATTTCGGGTTTGGTGAGGTACAAACTTTCGGGTTCGGCGGCTTTTAAGACTTTGTCTTCATAGTATTGGGTAGAAACAGAATTGTTGCTCAACGCATTATTTAAACTCTTATTCAACGCTTTGGGTTGTAATCCGTGTTGGGTGTTGTAGGCAATTTGTTTTTCGCGACGGTAATTGGTTTCGTCGATGGTTTTTTGCATGGAAGCCGTAATTTTATCAGCATACATAATCGCTTTTCCATTCACGTTTCGGGCGGCTCGACCTACCGTTTGGGTCAACGAACGATGACTGCGGAGGAAACCTTCTTTGTCGGCATCGAGAATGGCTACGAGCGAAACTTCGGGTAAATCCAGTCCTTCTCGGAGTAAGTTTACCCCAATCAACACATCAAATAAACCTTTTCGTAAATCTTGCATGATTTCTACGCGTTCCAACGTATCCACATCAGAGTGAATATAGCGACAACGAATGGAAACTTTGGTTAAATATTTGGTCAATTCTTCCGCCATGCGTTTGGTTAACGTGGTGACTAAAACGCGTTCGTCGGCTTCGCAACGGAGTTGAATTTCTTCGATTAAATCGTCGATTTGGTTTAAACTGGGACGGATTTCGATGATTGGGTCTAATAATCCGGTGGGACGAATGACTTGTTCCACATAAATCCCTTCGCTTTTTTGTAATTCATAATCAGCCGGAGTGGCGGAAACATAAACCACTTGGTTTTGTAAGGCTTCAAATTCTTCAAACTTTAACGGACGGTTGTCCATCGCCGCCGGAAGTCGGAATCCGAATTCAACTAAATTTTCTTTTCGGCTTCGGTCGCCACCATACATGGCATGTACTTGCGAAATGGTGACGTGACTTTCATCCACCACCATTAAAAAATCATCCGGAAAATAATCCAACAAACAGAACGGTCGTGTGCCGGGTTGACGACCATCTAAGTAACGGGAATAATTTTCGATGCCTGAACAATAGCCCAACTCGCGAATCATCTCTAAATCAAAATTGGTGCGTTCTTCCAAACGCTTGGCTTCTAAATGTTTACCGATTTCTTTGAAATAATCCACTTGTTTGACCAAGTCTTGTTGAATTTCCCAAATGGCATTTTGCAAGACATCAGGAGAAGTCACAAACATGTTCGCCGGATAAATATTGAGTTTGGAATAGCGTTCAATTACTTTTGTGGTTTTGACATCAAAGGCTTCAATTTCTTCGATTTCATCGCCAAAAAAATGAACGCGAAACGGTTCATCGGCATAGCTTGGAAAAATTTCGACCGTATCGCCTTTGATGCGAAAGGTGCCGGGAGTAAATTCTGCTTCCGTTCTGGAATATAAACTTTGTACTAAACGATGTAATAATTTCGTTCGCGAAATGATTTGTCCGCGATCAATGGAAATGACATTCTTTTGAAATTCCACCGGATTTCCGATACCATACAAACACGAAACAGAAGCCACGACCAACACATCTCTGCGGCCGGAAAGTAGGGCAGAAGTGGTGCTAAGACGCAACTTTTCTAATTCATCATTAATGGACAAATCTTTTTCAATATAGGTTCCTGTGACCGGAATATAGGCTTCAGGTTGATAATAATCGTAATAAGAAACAAAATACTGCACCGAATTATTCGGGAAAAATTGCTTGAATTCCGAGTATAATTGTGCAGCAAGAGTTTTGTTGTGGGCTAAAACCAAAGTCGGTTTCTCCACTTTTTCAATCACATTGGCAACGGTAAATGTCTTTCCGGAACCGGTGACGCCTAAAAGTGTTTGGTATTTTTCGCCATTCAGGATTCCATTCGCTAATTTGTCAATAGCTTGTGGTTGATCGCCGGTGGGTTGGTATTCTGAGATGACTTGGAATTTCATTGGGGAGGGGCTGAGGTTCTGAGGAGCCGAGTGGCTGAGGTTTTAAAGAGAAAATAATTTATTTTAATTTTTTAGGAATTCTACTTGTGTGCCTTACTCTTAAAATATTTATTGAATTAGGCATTATTTTATATGAAATACGATAAGTGTAGATTTCATAAGCTCTATAACTTCCATTATTTGAAACTTTCATCTCATCTAATTCGTAAATTTCACATTCGGTTTTTAAAATAGTTACTGAATCATAAATACCTTCAACAACTTTAGTAGCAATAGAATAACTTTTAGTTTTTTTGAGTAAATAGAAATAAATATTTTCCAATTGATTCAGAGCAGAATTAGACCATATTATTTCTTTTTCCATTGCTCCATTTTATCTTTCACTTCTTGATGAGAAAAATAATTACCTTTTTCAATTTCTTCTTCAGCAATTAGAAGCTCATTATTGTATTCTTCAAGGTAAGTATTGGATGATGAGTGTGATTTACTTTCAATAATTGTTTTTAAGGCATTTAAATACGATTCATCATCAATTTGATTGATATGTGTAATCAAAATATTTTTCAATTCGGCTGTGCTCATAGTTCAACTCTTTTTACAAAGTTAAGAAAAAAAAGTTTTGTTTTATTCGGGTGTAAACTTCCAATCTTTCTGTTGTTTTTCACTTAAAAACGTCCACGCAACCAAACGACTGATTTTTTGACCTTGATTCATTTCAATGGTTTTGATGGTAGCAGCTTCCACTTTGTTGAGTGTTTTATAAATACTTTTCAAATGGTCTTTTTTAGAAACTAAAGTGGTAAACCAGAAACATTGTTTGGGATATTTGACACTTTCAAAAATCATTTGGGTGATAAAAGCCAGTTCACCACCTTCACACCAAAGTTCGTTGTTTTGTCCGCCGAAATTTAATATCGGATTAACTGTTTTTTGATTAGTTAAATTAGACACTTTTCGAGCTGCACTTTTGGCAGCTTCTTCTTTTGAATCATGAAAAGGCGGGTTGCAAATGGTAAACGCAAATTTATCTTCGGGCTGAATAATATCTTTAAAAATAAAGCGGGAATTGACTTGTTGCTGCAAACTGATTACTTCGTTTAAATGTGGATTTTTTTCAATAATCGCGACACAATTTTCAAGAGCAGTTACATCGATATCGGTCGCCACAAAACTCCAATCATTTTCGGCATTTCCTAAAATGGGGTAGATGCAATTGGCACCAACGCCAATATCTAACCCCATAATGTTATTTCCGGTTGGAATAATGTTTTGATTTACTTCTGCCAATAAATCCGCAATGTAATGAATATAATCTGCTCTTCCTGGAATGGGTGGACAAAGATAATCTTCGGGTAAATCCCAATCTAAAATCCCATAATAGGTTTTAAGCAAAGCTTTATTCAACATTTTTACGGCCAAAGGATTGCTGAAGTCGATGGTTTCAATACCGTGTTCGTTTTTAAAAGCAAACGATTTTAATTCAGGAGTTTTGATGAATAAAATGTCAAAATCATAGCGAGAACGGTGTTTATTTCGCGGATTTAGCGTTGATTTTTCTAAGTTTGGAGTGTTTTTCAAAGTATAACAAGTGTAAAAAATAAATTTACACAATTTTATTGAGTTAACGAATTTAATCCCAACATTCCATTAAAATCAAATCACCTTCCTCGTGTTCAATACGAACGTTTCCGTCTTCTGCCACGTGATTACTACTTCCGGTTCGGTAGCCAATTGTGAGGGAATCGTTGGCTAACGGATAAAATAAATTTTGAGAATGTATGCCATGCACAGCACCAATCGGAATCAAAGAAATAACGGTATTTTTTGGATACCATTTTTCATATTTTTTGGGAAGAAGAAATATTTTGGAATGGTCGTCAAACAAAACGATTTTCAATTTGTCTCTAAACTTTACGATGGAAGTAATATTGGTAATCGTATGATCGGCTCTTTTTCCGGTTGCCCAAACCACGTTTACAGCGTGAATGTTCCGTTCGACTAAATAATCAAAAGCTTTTTCTAAATCGGTTTTGTCTTGGTCGGGTGTGTGAATGATATCAAGCGGATATTGAATCTCTTTGTAATAATTTGCATCAAAATCTCTGTCAAAATCGCCTAATAACACATCAATTTTGATTCCTAATTCCATCACACGACTTATCGCTGAATCTAATACAATAACAATGGGCGACCATTCTAATAATTGGCCAAGAAGTTCTTCACTACAGGAAGCTCCGTTGGCTATGATTAAAGCGGGTTCTTGATCGTCTTTTACGATATGGTGTGATGACATTTTTTTTCTCACTGAAAACACGGAAAACACAGAAAACCAATTGTTTATTGTATTTTCTAATTAATAATTCTAATTATACTTTCTTTATCTTTTAGATAATCCGTGTTGAAGTTTACTAAAATACCTAACTTTTTATCCGTTAATTTGAGGTAAGTTAAAAGTTGTTTTTTATGTACTTTCTTTACTTCTTCAACTGATTTTATTTCAATAATAACAGTATCGTTTACTAAAATATCTAATCGATATCCTAAGCCTAAATCTTTGTTTTTATAGATTACAGGTAAATTATGTTGACATTTTACATCAAATCCTCTTTCTTCCAATTCATAACACAATGCCGCTTCGTAAATACTTTCTAACAGACCCGGTCCTAATTCTTTAAACACTTCAAATATAGCACTTCTTATTTCATATGTTAATTCATTGTTTTCCATTTATTTTTAATTTTATAATTTCAAAAATAGAATTAAAACGATAAAATAAGGCTATAAAATTTAATGAAAGCAAAAATCTATGAAAATTATAATTTTAAGCTTTTGTGATTCTTTTTCTGTGTTTTCTGTGCTTTCTGTGAGAAATTTTTCGGAGTGAAATCATTCCACAACATATTCTTCAATAACGGTCTCACTCAACCTAAAATAGCCCAAGGCGAAATTGTCAAAATTGGTTTGGTTCACAATATTTCCTCTCACTGTTGAATTGGGAGTACTAAACGGTCCCGTGCTTGAATTACCGGTTTGGGCCAATAAAATATTCATGTAATTAAAATATTGTTGCGAAATTCCACTCATGGTATAAGTTAATGTATCTTCCGGTTTTAATTTTTCACTAAAATACAATCCAAACATTTCATTGTTTTCAAAAAAGCGATCTTCAAGAACTGCATAATCCGGGAATGCTCTGAAAGTATCTGAAAAACCAATGAAGTAAAAATTCGTTTCATTTTCTATGTCATCAAAGAAAAACTTAAATTCAGTTTCTTCACCAAGCACTCCGGCTTCCTCGCGTTGCTCTATTCTTTTCACGACTGGAGTAGCTAAAAGTCGCTCAGTTGAAGTATAGATTTCACCCTCATAAACAATACTTAAAGTATATGTTTCATTGAGTTCCGGTACAAAATTAGTGCAAACATATATTCCGGGTATTTCATTTTGCTCAAATGTAAAGACGGTTCCTTCACTATTTGTTATGGTTACAATCGCATCAGTAACAGCCGGAATTTCTTGAGAAAAATAACCGGTAGTTGTGGTCAAACGAATAAATTGTTCATTACCTGGTGTGTCTTTTATCCAATTAATGGAAGCTTCAATGACCAAGCGAGGTGGAGCTGTATTTAAATCTACATCAATTACTTCCTCACAACTGGTCAAAAAAAGCAATGCACTTATGATTGGGATGAAAAATATTTTTTTCATAGTCTAGAATTTAAAATTGTAAGTTACACTTGGCACAATTCCAAAAATGGATAGGCGAATGGCTTCATTTCTGGCGGTGTTTTCATTTTGTCTAAATGTGATAGAAGCGGCATTTTGTCGATTATACACATTATAAATACCAAAAACCCACTCGGCAAACCATTTTCGATCTTTGTTTTTTGACGGAGTTAGTGTAGCAGCCAAATCTAAATGATGATAGGCTGGAAGTCTGCTGTTGTTTCTAGCTTCAAAACTTGGGACACTAACACCTAAATACTCATATTGTCCGTTTGGAAACGTAACCGGTTGTCCGGTTTGAAAAGCAAAAGTAGCTCCAAAACGCCATTTTTCATTTAGTTTATAATTTCCAACAAGTGACAAATCATGTAGTTTATCAAATCCTGTTTTATACCAATTTCCATTATTTATTCCCGGTTCATTAGCATTTCTTCCGGGTGTTTGTTGTTCAGTTCTCGCCAAAGTATAAGACAGCCAGCCGGAAATTCTTCCGACATTTTTACGTAGTAAAATTTCTATACCGTAGGCTCTTCCTCTTCCGTTTAATATCACTCTTTCGATCGCTTCATTGGCAATTAAATTGGCACCATCAATATAATCCACTCTGTTTTGAATTTCTTTATAATAGGTCTCTAATTCAAGTGAATACTTATCATCTTTAAAATTTTGAAAATAACCAATGGCATATTGATCTAAAAGTTGCGGTTTTAAAAACCGGTCACTGGGTGCCCAAACATCCAAAGGAGTTGGTGATTGCGTATTCGAAATTAAATGTAAATACTGAGACATTCTGTTGTAATTCGCTTTGATCGATTGATTGTCATTTAAAGCATAGGATGCACTCAAACGAGGCTCCCAGTTATCAAAAGAAGCAATGGTTTCATTTCTATCGTAGCTTACTGTTCCAATTGGTGTAGCACTTTCATAAATTTGAAAGTCACTGTTAAAGGTAACCGCTTGGTTATTTTCATAAATATTTAACGTTTGTTCACCTAATCGTAAAAAGTTACTGTATCTTATTCCGTAGGAAACGGTTAGATTTTTTGTTAATTGGTGTTCTGCATCCAAGTATAATGCTGACTCAAAAGCAAATTTTTTGTCTAATTGGGCTGCATTTATACCGGAATCCGGACGACTCGGTTCAATTTTTCCCGGATTAAAATCATAATAAATGGCATTTGCACCATAGGTTAATTTTAATTTATCAGACAAATAATGTTTAAAATCATATCGGAAGTTATAATTTTTGATACCGCTATTCCATAAAAAACCAACAAAATCAAGTTCTAAACCATAATAATAATCAGAATAAATAAATGACATATTACTAAACAGCTTTTCTGAAAATAAATGATTCCACCGCAAGTTAAGTACACTATTTCCATAGGTATTGACAAATGTTTCATTTAGCGTGAAGACATCTCGACCAAAATATCCTGAGAAGTAAATACTATTATTATCGTTTAATTTGTAGCTGATTTTTGTATTCAAATCATAAAAATAGGCAGAATTGTTGTTGTCTGTTAATTTTAGAAACAAGTGAGCATAACTTCCTCTACCGGCAATTAAAAATGAACCTTTGTCTTTCACAATTGGACCTTCTGCCATCAAACGGCTTGAAATTAATCCAATTCCTCCATTCATGTGAAATTGTTTGCTATTTCCTTCTTTTTGGTAAATGTCTAAAACGGAAGATAGACGTCCGCCGTATCGTGCCGGAATACCCCCTTTGTATAATTTAAGGTCTTTTATAGCATCCGGATTGAAAACAGAAAATAAACCAAATAAATGGGAAGAATTGTAAATAGTTGCTTCATCTAATAAAATTAAATTTTGGTCAGCACTACCGCCACGCACATTAAAGCCGGATTGACCTTCACCGGCATTAGTAACACCAGGAAGAGTAAGCAATGACTTAATAATATCAACTTCCCCAAGAATTACCGGCATTTCTTTGATTTCCTGAATAGAGAGTTTATTCACACTCATTTCGGGTTTACGAATTTCAGCTTTGACTTTACGATCGGTTAGGATTACTTCATTCAGTTGTTGTGAGGCTTCACTTAAGGAAAAGTTTTTTCGAATGTTTTTATCTAAAACGATTGTTTCATTTATGGTTTGATAACCCAGATAGCTAATTTGAACGGTGTAAGTTCCTTTGGGTAATGAGATGGAATAAAAACCATATTCATTTGTAGTTGTACCGGTTTTTTGTTCAACGATTATTACGTTGACACCAAACAATGTCTCATTATTTTGTTGGTCAGTTATGGTTCCGCTTAAAATAAATTTTTCTTGAGCTTGAACTGAAATCCCTATTCCTAAGGCAAATAGTAAAGTATACAATATTTTGTTTAACGTCATTAGAAAAAATTTTAACAAAATTGATGAATTAATTCCGAAAAGTTATCGAATCATTTGTTAAAGTAGGGTTAATAAAAAAGACAACCGATTAAGATTGTCTTTTTTAATAAAATAGTTGAAATTATAATCCTTTAAAAATACTACTATGTTTGATTGTGTCATTTCGACGAAGGAGAAATCTCATAACGTAAAATAGATTATGTGATTTCTCCCGTTGGTCGAAATGACACAGCAGTTCATTTGTGTTTTAATTCAACTTAGCCAAAACTGCATTTAAAGTCTCACTCGGACGCATTGCTTTTTCCAACAATTTAAAATTAGGTTTGTAATATCCACCGATTTCTTGTTTTTTGCCTTGCGAACCAATCAATTCGTCATTGATTTTGGCTTCATTTTCAGTTAATTCTTTAGCGATAGGAGTGAAGAGTGCTTTTAATTCTTCATCCTTATTTTGTTCTGCTAACGCTTGTGCCCAATAGAAAGCCAAGTAAAAATGCGAACCTCTGTTGTCAATCTGACCTACTTTTCTGGCGGGAGATTTGTCCGTTTCTAAGAATTTTTCGGTAGCCGCATCTAAGGTTTCAGATAAAACCAACGCTTTGGCATTGTTCAATGTTTGACCTAAATGTTCTAACGAAACGCCAAGAGCTAAAAATTCACCCAATGAATCCCAACGCAAATACCCTTCTTCGATAAATTGTTCCACATGTTTTGGAGCAGAACCACCGGCACCGGTTTCAAATAATCCACCGCCATTCATTAACGGAACGATAGACAACATTTTGGCCGATGTTCCTAATTCTAAAATAGGGAATAAATCGGTTAAGTAATCGCGTAGAACATTTCCTGTAACTGAAATGGTGTCTAATCCATTGATGATTCTTTCTAAGGTAAAAGTAGTCGCCTCAACCGGATTTAATATTCGAATATCCAATCCGCTTGTATCGTGGTTTTTTAGATATAGATTTACTTTTTCTATAATTTGTCTGTCGTGAGCTCTATTTTCATCCAACCAAAAAACAGCGGGCGTGTTTGATAATCGTGCACGGTTTACGGCTAATTTTACCCAGTCTTGAATTGGAGCATCTTTCACTTGACACATTCTGAAAATATCGCCTTTTTCAACGGCTTGTTGCATCAACACAGCACCTTCAGCATTAATCACTTTCACTGTTCCATACTCATCCATTTGGAAAGTTTTGTCGTGTGAACCATATTCCTCTGCCGCTTGAGCCATCAAACCAACATTGGGGACGCTTCCCATTGTTTTTGGGTCAAAAGCTCCGTTTTTTTTACAAAAATCAATGGTGGCGGTATAAATTCCTGCATAGCATCTGTCAGGAATAATCGCTTTGGTGTCTTGAGGTTTTCCTTCGGCATTCCACATTTGACCGGAAGTTCGAATCATGGCAGGCATCGAAGCATCTACAATAACATCCGACGGTACATGAAGATTGGTTATTCCTTTATCCGAATTTACCATCGCAATCGCCGGTCCTTTTGCCATTGCTTCCGTTAAAGCAGTTTCTACTTCTGCTTGTTTTGGATGACCGGAAATTTTAGTATACACATCACCCAAGCCGTTTTTAGTATTTACGCCTAATTCTTTGAATAATTCGGCATATTTTTCAAATACATCAGCAAAGAAAACATCTACAATCGCTCCAAAAATAATAGGGTCGGAAACTTTCATCATGGTTGCTTTCAAATGAACGGAAAACAAAACATTTTTTGCCTTAGCATCTTCAATTTCGTTGGCAATGAATTTTTTTAAACTATTCAAATTCATTACCGAACTATCGATAATTTCGCTTGCTTTTAAAGGCGTAGTATCTTTTAAAACTTTTGTTGTTCCATCTTTGGCTTCAAAAACAATTTTGAAAGTGGTTGCTTCCGGTATTGAAACCGATTGTTCACTACCATAAAAATCACCACCTGTCATGTGAGCAACGTGTGTTTTTGAATCAGCACTCCAAGCCCCCATGCTGTGAGGATGTTTACGAGCATAATTTTTAACTGCTTTCGGAGCACGACGATCGGAATTTCCTTCACGAAGAACCGGATTTACTGCCGAACCTATTACTTTAGCATATTTAGTTTTGATGGTTTTCTCTTCTTCGGTTTGTGGATTTTCAACAAAATCAGGAATAGCATAACCTTGCTTTTGTAGTTCAGCAATTGCCTCTTTTAATTGAGGGATAGAAGCAGAAATATTGGGTAATTTTATAATATTGGCTTCCGGTGTGGTGGCTAGCTGACCTAATTCCGCTAAATCGTTATTGATCCGTTGGTCTTCTTTTAAATACTCAGAAAAATTAGCAATAATTCGTCCGGCTAATGAAATGTCACGGGTTTCAACGGTTATATCAGCAGAAGAAGTAAAAGCTTTTACAATTGGTAAAAACGAATGAGTAGCAAGCATAGGAGCTTCATCCGTAATTGTATAAATAATTTTGGATTTTGACATAAAAGTAAAGTTGTTTTTGTTTGTTTATCTCCTGAAAAACAGGATAGCAAAGATAAGAAAAATGATATGTAAAACCCGCAAAGCATAACAACGAAAACGATTGAATTACAGATATGATAATAGGAAGTTGAAAAATTATTGATTTGATAAAAATCGCTTCAAAAATTGTGATTGTTTTAAAAATGGAAAAATAAAAAATCCCGAATTGAAGTACAAGACGGGATTTTTTATGGATTGAAAGACGATTATTTTCTTCTTTCTTTGATTTTTGCTTTTTTACCGGTAAGGTCTCTAAAGTAGAAAATACGAGCTCTTCTAACTTTACCTCTTTGGTTCAATTCGATTTTTTGTAAAGCCGGCATGTTGATTGGGAAAATTCTTTCTACCCCAACGGCTCCTGACATTTTACGGATAGTGAATGTTTCAGTAGCTCCAGTTCCTCTTCTTTGGATTACAACTCCTTTAAAAAACTGTGTTCTTGTTTTTTCACCCTCTTTAATTTCATAATAAACAGTGATTGTATCACCAGCTCCGAAATCCGGAAAATCTTTTTTTGTAATTAATTCGTCGTGAACGAATTTCATTAAATCTGCCATAACATTTAAGTTAAAATAGTGATAATCAGAGCAACATTCACGATTTTCGTCAGAGGTTGGTCCAAATGTGGGTGCAAAATTAATTATTTTAGTTGAATTAGCAATTATTTTTATCTTTTTTATTATAAAATCTAAGATAAAAAAGTGTGACCTACTTTATAAATAGCTTAAAAGATAAGAATAAAAAAACCCGAAACTTTCAAAAGTAATGAATGTATCGGGTTTAATGTGGGGAGAGCAGGATTCGAACCTGCGAAGGTTTCCCAACGGATTTACAGTCCGTCCTCGTTGGCCGCTTGAGTATCTCCCCCCGCGTAATGCGGTGCAAATATAGAATTGTTTTTACTTTGAAACAACCTTTTTTTGTAGATAAATGAAAATAATTATTAATTAATTGGTAATGAATGTAATAAAAAAATCCCCATAGAGGGGATTTTCCATTTATCTTGATTAAGGAGATTACACACCTAATAATTCAATCACTTTAGCTTTTAATTGGTCACCTCTTAAATCTTTCGCCACAATAATTCCATTTGCATCTAATATATAAGTAGCCGGAATGGATTGAATATTGTATTTTTTTGCAATAGGATCATTCCAATATTTTAAATTAGAAACTTGAGGCCACGTTAATTTGTCAGCTTCAATTGCTTGTTTCCATTTATCTCCATTTCCTTCTTTATCTAAAGAAACACCAATAATATTTAAGCCTTTGTCGTGATATTCATTGTATAAAGCTACAACATTTGGGTTCTCTTTTCTGCATGGTCCACACCAAGAAGCCCAAAAATCAATTATTGTAACTTTACCCATTACCTCTTTTAAGGAAACGGTTTTCCCGTCTGGCGTTGGTCCTGAAAAATCCGGAGCTTTTTTACCAACTTCAGCCGCATTATGATTGGTTATCATATCGCCAATTTTTTTACCGGGTTTAGTTGCTTGAATTGATTTGTCTAAATTATTATATATTTTTTTGACTTTTTCAATATCTAAATCCGGTTGATAAAACATGTTTTCTAACATTAGAACACTAATAAATGCTTTCGGATTTTTTTCAGAAAACGTTACGTTGTAATCGTTTAATTCTTTTTGTAAATTAGTGAAACCGTCACGTAAAGCATTAATAGTCAGAGAATCATTATCTTTTAATGCCGTTTGCATTTTTTCCATGTTTATTTTGCGATAATCCATTATTTTTTTCTGGATTTTTCCTTGTTCAAGGTTGTATTTTGCAAACTGTTCATTATTGAAAGTACCTCCAATAATCGTTTTGTTGACACTGTCTTTGAAAATTTTCATATTGATTTCACCATTTTCCAATACAAAAACAGCTTTTCCGTTTACACCTTCTACTTGAACAAATCGTAATTCAGGCTCTTCAACAGTTCCTTTAAAGGTGAATTTACCATCTTTAATGATAACAGAATCAGTTGCTTTTAATCCCATTCCGGTTTCATCTTGGGTTTCTAAAACAGCTTTTTTTCCATTTTCAATTCCTTCAATAGTACCTTCAATAATAAATTCGTTGTCTGCTAATTGATTACAAGCAGTAAAAAATACTAATACAAGTAAAAATCCAATTATTTTTTTCATTTTATTATTAATTAATTGGGTGCAAAAGTATTAAAAATTACAAGTTAACAAAGATGTGTTAACGTAATTTTTTATTTTTATAAGTAAGGCGGTTCAATCCAATTTACTTTCGCCGAGTAAAATTCCTGAAATATTCCAAGCACTAAAGCTTGTGCCCTCCGGTAAACCTTGTGGAATTTGAATGGTTAAAGTGTGATTGCCGGCTTCTAAATTTCCTAAATCAATATAAATTGGATTGGTAACAGTACCCGGACACCAATTTGAGCGACTGTAATCGGATGAGGAAAGTCCGTTTGGAAAATTACCTGATGCGGGATTATACAAACGATATGATCCACAATCTTGTCGCCATGGCACAAAGGAAAACCATTCTTTGCCATCTAAGGATATGGTGTTTTTTTTGGGTACAAATTCGTCACCGTTTTCCCAACCACCATGACCAGTGGTGATGTAGCGAAGTTTTGCATTTTGAAGTGGCTTATCCAAAGTAAAATAAATGGTCAATCCTTTTGGGTCAGAAAACAAGGTGCCATATTCTTGACCGGCCATTTCCAATACGTTTGTAGTATTGAATAATGGTAAAGCAAAATTATTTGAGGCAATTTTGGCACTACTTTCTCCTGAATGAGCAGTGATTTCTAATGAAACTTGGTGTCCACCTTTATCATAATTACCTATAAATGTTCCCATCCAAACTTCTTGGTTATTGAAAGTGGAAAGTAAATCGGTAATGTCTTGACGATAAATGACTTCATTGAGCCAGTTTTTATTTTTTAAAACTATATGGTTGTATTGTTGAATGCCAAATGGAGTAAAAAATCGCATCAACTCTGTAATGGGTTGAAACTCTTTTTCTAATCGAATGCCTTGGTATTTTTTACCATTACCGTTTTCATAAATGGGTAAAGAGGATACACCTTCTTTAAACCCTTTTAAGAATGATTTTTTTTCATTATCGGGTACAAGAAAAACTGAGCCGGTTCGGTCATACGCATCACCATTAGAATGTGTTTTGAGTTGAATAAATACATTACTATTAAGGTCTAACAGGGGAAACTTAATTTTTTTCAGAATAACTGTTCCGTTAGCAAAACGTAAAATACTGTCGTTAGAAACGGCATCATCAGCAAATCGAATGGTTTCGTTATCAAAAATGGAAAAGGTTAAAAATCGGCTTTTCCAAAGTAAATCTTTGTAATCTATTGCGTTAAACTGAGGTATAGAATGAAGTGCAACATCAAATGGAATTTTTTTAATTTTTTCCATTTTTTCAGCTTTGATGATAAAATTTCCGTTTCGATTCATTTCTAAGACTAACCCCAAATCTTGACCCAATAATGTTGGAGCTCCCTTCACTGTTGGGGTTTTTGTGAACCAAACTTCAATGGTATTGGAATTAATGATGGTTTTTGCTTTCTGACAGGAATAGCCTAAAATCGTTTTAAATTCATTGAACAACTCAAATTTTTGATTGGCTATTGAAATACTATCAATAGTTTGGATAATAGTTTTATTTTTTAAGAAGGCAAGTTGAGTGATGTGATTTAATTTTCGGTTGATAATTGTTTGCTCGTAAGGAAAAGAAGCTTTTTTTTCAACCACTAATTGATTTGTCAAAAACGTTTCTTTAGGTGAAGTAAAAAGGATAATCGGATTTTCAGGCTCGGTTAACTGATCGTGATAGTATTTATGATAGGTAATCTGATAGGTTTGCGACCAAAATATAGTTGTGACTAAAAAGAATAGAATGGTTATTGTATTTTTCATCTTCATAAAAAAAGCTCTCCGTTGGGAAGAGCTTTGCAAGTTATTGCATTGGACCTACTTTTTTCTTTTCTAAAACATTGTTTTCTACTCTTTCTAATACTTCGCCTTTGATTTTTAGGTGTACTTTTCCGCCTTCTACATTCACCGCATTGGTTTCAACGGTAATACTTTTTCGGATTGGACCGGTCGCCATATTGTATTTTACTTCAATTTTATCCGTTTTTCCGGGCATGATAGGCTCTTTTGGTTTGGAAGGAACAGTACAACCACAAGTAGATTGAACATTGGTTACAATAAGTGGAGCATCACCTGTATTGGTAAATTCAAATACACGAACACCATTGTCTTGATCTTTATATACTTTACCGTAGTCGATGGTGTTGTCTTTTGCTTTAAATTCAATTTTTGGTCCTTTTTGGGCAAAACTGATAAAGCTTAACAATAAAAGGAAAAGGGTAATTTCTTTTTTCATGGTTTTAGTTTTTGGGTGTTGTAAAATTACTTTTTTTTTATTCAAAATACAAATAGCAAAATCATTTTTAATACTCTTTCGAAATGCTTACTTTTGTCAATTGTTACAAAAATCAGACCAATTGTAATAAAATTGTTAACTTTTTAATTTTCGATACATGTCTATTCCTGCTCAATTTGATGCCAAAGAAGCCGAAAAAAAATGGTATGATTACTGGATGAAGAATAACTATTTTTATTCTACTCCTGATCATCGAACGCCTTATACTATAGTAATTCCGCCACCAAACGTGACTGGAGTTTTGCACATGGGACACATGTTGAATAATACCATACAAGATGTATTAATTAGAAGAGCTCGATTAAAAGGATTAAATGCTTGTTGGGTGCCGGGAACGGATCATGCTTCCATTGCAACGGAAGCAAAAGTTGTAGCGAAATTAAAAGCCGAAGGCATTTCAAAAGAGAGTTTGACACGAGAAGAATTCCTAAAACATGCTTGGGAGTGGACAGATAAACACGGAGGAATCATTTTAGAGCAGTTAAAGAAATTGGGCTGTTCCTGTGATTGGAGTCGTACAAAGTTCACGATGGATGATGATATGAGTGCTTCTGTTATCAAATCGTTTGTTGATTTATACAACAAAGGAATGATTTACAGAGGTTATCGAATGGTGAATTGGGATCCGGAAGCGAAAACAACCCTTTCAGATGAAGAAGTAAACTACGAAGAACGTCAAGGAAAATTATATTTTCTTCAATATAAAATTGAGGATTCAAATGAGTTCGTAACTATTGCTACCACTAGACCGGAGACCATTTTGGGTGATACTGCCATCTGTATTCATCCAAATGATGAGCGTTATATACATTTAAAAGGTAAAAAAGCGATTGTTCCTATTTGTAATCGTGTTGTTCCGATTATTTTTGATGAGTATGTGGACATGGAATTTGGAACAGGATGTTTAAAAGTAACACCCGCTCATGATGTAAATGACAAAGAACTAGGCGAAAAACATCAGTTGCAAGTAATTGATGTTTTTAATGAAAATGCTACCTTGAATCATCATGGAATGCATTATGCCGGGAAAGATCGATTTGTTGTGCGTGAAGAAATTGCAAAAGAATTAGAGCAATTAGGTCACATGCTCAAAATTGAAAACCATATCAATAAAGTAGGTACATCTGAAAGAACGAAAGCGGTTATTGAACCACGACTTTCTGATCAGTGGTTTTTGAAAATGGATGAAATGGTGAAACCGGCCTTAAAAGCCGTATTGGAAACCGAAGAAATCAAATTATATCCCAACCGTTTTAACAATACGTACAGACATTGGTTAGAAAATATCAGAGATTGGAATATTTCCAGACAGCTTTGGTGGGGACAACAAATTCCGGCCTTTTATTATGGTGAAGGAAAGGAAAAATTTGTAGTAGCCGAAACCAAAGAAAAAGCTCTGGTTCTTGCTCAACAGCAATCCGGTAATGCTAGCTTAAGCATAGAAGATTTACGACAAGATGAAGATGCTTTAGATACTTGGTTTTCTTCATGGTTGTGGCCAATGGCTGTTTTTGGTGGTATTTTAGACCCGGAAAACAAAGACTTTAAGTATTATTATCCAACTAATGATTTAGTAACCGGCCCGGATATTTTGTTTTTCTGGGTGGCTAGGATGATTTTTGCCGGATATGAATATACCGGAATGAAACCTTTTTCAAACGTATATTTAACCGGTTTGGTTCGCGATAAGCAAAGAAGAAAAATGTCTAAATCGTTGGGTAATTCTCCTGATCCGCTTGATTTGATTGATAAATATGGTGCTGATGGTGTACGAGTAGGATTGCTATTAAGTGCTTCTGCCGGAAATGATATTATGTTTGATGAAGAACTTTGTAGTAACGGGAAAGCATTTTCAAATAAAATTTGGAATGCTTTTAAGTTGGTAAAAGGCTGGGAGGTAAGTGATGAAATCAAACAACCCGAAAGTTCATCTATTGCAATTGATTGGTATGAAGCCAAATTAGAAAAAACATTGAACGAAATTGAAGATCATTTTGAAAAATATCGTTTATCGGATGCTTTAATGGCCATTTATAAATTGGTTTGGGATGATTTCTGTTCTTGGTTTTTGGAAATGATTAAACCGGGTTATCAACAGCCAATAGATAGTGTAACCTATCAAAAAGCCATTTCATTTTTGGAAGCAAACTTGAAACTGTTACATCCGTTTATGCCTTTCTTAACGGAAGAAATTTGGCAACACATCGCTACTCGTTCAACTGATAAAGCCTTGATTGTAGCACAATGGCCAACCGTTTCCAATACGAATCAAGCTTTGGTTGACGAATTTGAATTTACTAAAGAAGTGATTGCGGGAATACGAACCATTCGAAAAGAAAAAAGCATCACTTTTAAAGATGTAATAGACGTAAAAGTGATAAACAAAGAAAAAGTGTCGAATCGTTTTGATTCAGTTATCACTAAATTAGGTAATTTGTCCGGTGTTGATGAAGTGAAAGACAAAATAAATGGAGCTTTAACATTTAGAGTAAAATCAAACGAGTATTTTATTCCGATTACAGGTTCAGTTAATATTGTAGAAGAAATTGAAAAACTGGAGAGTGAGTTAGTCTACATAAAAGGGTTTTTAGCCTCAGTACAAAATAAGTTGTCAAACGAAAAGTTTGTATCAGGAGCTCCGGAAAAAGTCATAGAAATAGAACGCAAAAAAGAAGCTGATGCTTTAGCAAAAATCGCTACAATTGAAGAAAGTTTAGCTACTTTAAAATAAAAAAGTCCCTCAAAAAAAGAGGGACTTTTCATTTGTATTCTGATTACTATTATTTTACTGCAGGTGTAACAGCTGCTGCATATTTTTCGGCAACTTTATCCCAATTGATTACATTAAAAAATCCTTCTAAGTAATCTTTTCTTTTGTTTTGGTGTTTTAAGTAGTAGGCGTGTTCCCATACATCAACCGCTAAAATTGGTGTTCCTGTGTTTCCTACTTTTGTCATCAAAGGATTATCTTGGTTAGCAGTGGTTACAATGCTTAATTTTCCTGTTTTATCTAAAATTAACCAAGCCCAACCTGAACCAAATTGTTTCATTCCTGCTTCAATTAATTGTGTTTTAAAATCCGCAAAACTTCCAAAATCTTTATTAATTGCTGCGGCTAAATCTCCTGTTGGTTCACCACCTTTATTTGCACCCATAATTTCCCAAAAGAAATTGTGATTATAATAACCACCGCCATTATTTCTAACGGCTTTGTTTTCAGGATCTATTTTTTTTAAAATATCTTCAATAGACATATTAGCCATTTCGGTACCGGCAATTGCTTTATTCAAATTATTCGCATACCCTAAGTGGTGTTTGGAATAATGAATTTCCATTGTTTTGGCATCAATATGTGGTTCCAATGCGTTATAGGCATAGGGTAGTGGAATCATTTCAAAAGAACCTCCTTCATCTACTTTTACATCGGCAGGATTTCCCATTTCAACAACCACTTCTTCTTTTTCCGGTAACGGAACTTCTACAACTTCTTCTAATTTTTTAGAATTATTACAGCTTACCAAAAGGCCAATTAAACAAATGGCAGGAATAAATTTTTTCATATTACTTGTTTTTTTTTAATAATTCATTTATTGTTTCAATATATAACTCTTTTGCTTCTTCTTCTGTTAAATGACTAATTTGCATCCATGCATTCGTTTTAAAAGCATTTCTTAAATCATTATTGTTTAAATGTCTAAACTGAAATGTACCTTGTGTGGCTTGTTTGTAAAATGCATAGATACGTAGCATGACATCTTGCGGCAATTGTTCTGTCATATTAGAAGCTTTTTCAAAAGCTTCTTGAAAACGAGTTTCTAAATTTTTTTCGCTCATGCCTTATTTTTTGGCTAAAACGGTTTCACCTCCTTTAACAATTTGATTTAGGGTTATGTTAAGTTCTGTACCTAAAGGTAAAAATAAATCTACTCTTGAACCAAACTTGATAAATCCTGCATCATAACCTTGTTTTACTTGCATACCAACTTTAGCATAATTTACTATTCTTCTGGCTAAAGCTCCTGCTATCTGACGGTATAAAATTTCGCCAAAAATTCGGTTTTCAATAACAACAGTTGTTCTTTCATTTTCGGTACTCGCTTTTGGATGCCAAGCTACTAAATATTTTCCGGGATGATATTTACTAAAATTGATTTTTCCGTTTACTGCATATCGGGTAACATGCACATTAATTGGCGACATAAAAATCGAAACCTGAAGACGTTTGTCATTAAAATATTCAGATTCAAAAACTTCTTCAATTACTACCACTTTTCCATCAACCGGTGCAATCACATGATTATCATCATTTTGGGTATATCTTTTTGGATTTCTAAAAAATTGTAAAACCAAAATTAATAGTACCAATCCAATGATTTGAATGGTCATTCTTAACCAAGTTAAACCGATGAATTCATCTGCTAATAAAATTAAGGCCGTAACAAATACAGTCGTGCCTAAAATAATCTTTGCTCCTTCTTTATGAAACATATTTTAAAATTTGATAATATAAAAAAATGTAAGGTGCTACATAAATAATACTGTCTAATCGATCTAATAGGCCACCGTGTCCGGGCATAATTTTACCACTGTCTTTTACACCGGCAACTCTTTTAAATTTAGATTGAATCAAATCACCTAATGTTGCAAATATACTAACTAATATGGCTATTCCTACCCAAATATTTACATTTGAAGTTTCAATATAATGTTTTGCGATTAAAAAGCTTATCCCAACACTGAAAAGAAGTCCTCCTAAAAAACCTTCAATTGTTTTTTTGGGTGAAATCCTTTCAAATAATTTATGTTTTCCAAATGATTTTCCAACCACATATGCAAAGGTATCATTGGTCCAAATTAGTACAAAGATTCCAATTAAAATTTTAGGATTATATCCTTTTATTCCGATAGGTATTTTTGTGATAATGATAAAAGGAATGATAATATAACCGATTACATATAGCCATTTCTCAAGGGAAGTAAATTTTTTCTCTTTTCTGGTAAATAAAAAGTAGAGTAACTTGATTGATACTAAAAAGCAAAACAGCGTTAAGATACTGTCATAAATTGGTTCGAAATTCGATTTATAAAAAATGGAAAATGCTGCTATAGCCAGTAGTAAAGGTGAAATAAAATGGAGTTTAACCAATTTACAAAATTCTAAAACACCAATAGCCATAAAAAGGCCGAACAACAAAAGAAAGGTAGTTTCAGAAAATAATATACAGCTTAATAATAATAGAATGTAAACTGCTCCTGATAATGCTCTTGTAAGCGTTTCATTCATCTTATAGATCTTCTAAAAGCAATAGGTATAAGTTTTTAGCAGCACTACCATAGTGAAGAAAGTCTTCTTCTTTTGCTTTTTCAAAATATTTTATGGTAGTAATGTTAGTGGGATAGTCTTTTTCGTAACGTTTTTTAATTTCTCTTAAACCGTCGCTTTTGCTTTCTAATATTTGACTGGTTGTAGCAAAAACTACAATGTTGGCAGGTAATTCGTTTGGCTTATTTTGTTTAATTTGATTAGAAGTCAATAAGACAGAACCTTCATCTGCAATTAGATTTTCACAGCTAGTCAGTAAAAACTTAGGAGATGATGCATTTTTGTATGTTAATTTGTTGTCATCTAAAAAATGAAAAAGTTTAGGTTCATAACAAACTGCTTCACATTCAAACCAATCATTTTCTTCTAAAATATTCAGTAATTGTTCATTTACTTCCTCTAAATTCTCACAATAAAGAAATTTACCTCCATTTTTTTTAAAATTGAAGGTGAATAATTCGTCTACCGGAATTTTTATTTCGGGATTAAACGGACTCGCTTCTTTCTCTTTTTTTTCATCAGAAGCGTCATTTCCTGACCCAAACAGCTTTTTGAAAAGACTCATATACTATAGAACAATTCTTCTTATGTTATGGAAATCGTTCAAAGATAAAAAAAACTCCTTTCAAAATCATAATGAAAGGAGTTTTTTTGATTTATTTAAAAATCTTCTGATGTTTTTTATTCACCAACAGAAACATGAGCTTCATTTTCAAAAGGTCGTTTTCCGAAAATCATTTCTAAATCGTCTTTGAAAATGACCTCTTTTTCAATCAAAATATCAGCTAATTGAATTAACTTATCTTTATTGTCTTCCAATAACTTTATAGCTCGTTGGTACTGACTTTCAATTAAAGTTGATATTTCTTTATCAATGGTTATGGCCGTTTCTTCAGAATAGGGTTTTGAGAAATTGTATTCACTTTGACCTGTTGAATCATAATAAGTAATATTGCCTAACTTATCATTTAAGCCATAAATTGTAACCATTGCTCTTGCTTGTTTAGTTACCTTTTCTAAATCACTTAATGCTCCTGTTGAAATTTTGTTGAAAATTACTTTTTCAGCAGCTCTTCCTCCCATAGTAGCACACATTTCATCTAGCATTTGCTCCGGGCGAACAATTAGTCTTTCTTCAGGTAAATACCAAGCAGCACCTAAACTTTGTCCACGAGGAACTATTGTAACTTTTACTAATGGAGCAGCATGTTCCAACATCCAACTTACTGTGGCATGACCTGCTTCATGGGTTGCAATAGCTCTTTTTTCTTCGGGAGTAACAATTTTATTTTTCTTTTCTAAACCACCCACAATTCGGTCAACAGCATCAAGAAAATCTTGTTTATCAACGGCGGTTTTATTATTTCTAGCAGCAATTAATGCGGCCTCATTACATACATTTGCAATGTCAGCACCAGAAAATCCGGGTGTTTGTTTAGCTAAAAAGTCAGTATCCAATCCTTCAACTTTTTTCAACGGTTTTAAATGCACTTCAAAGATTTCTTTACGTTCTCTGATATCCGGTAAGTCAACATATATTTGTCTGTCAAATCGACCGGCACGCATCAAAGCTTTGTCTAATACATCAGCACGGTTGGTAGCAGCTAAAACGATAACATTAGAGTTTGTTCCAAAACCATCCATTTCTGTAAGTAGCTGATTTAAGGTATTTTCTCTTTCGTCATTAGAACCGGAAAAATTATTTTTACCTCTCGCACGACCAACCGCATCAATTTCATCTATAAAAATAATAGAAGGTGATTTATCTTTAGCTTGTTTGAATAAATCTCTTACGCGTGATGCTCCAACACCTACAAACATTTCCACAAAATCAGAACCTGACAAAGAGAAAAACGGTACTTTTGCTTCACCAGCTACAGCTTTGGCCAATAAGGTTTTTCCGGTTCCCGGAGGACCAACAAGTAAAGCTCCTTTTGGAATTTTTCCTCCTAAATTGGTATATTTTTCAGGATTTTTCAAGAATTCTACAATCTCTTGCACTTCTTCTTTTGCTCCTTCTAAACCGGCAACATCTTTAAATGTTACTTTAACATCTGTTTTTTCATCAAAAAGTTTAGCTCTTGATTTTCCTATGTTAAAAATTTGACCTCCACCACCTCCGGCACCACCTCCGGACATTCTTCGCATGATGATAATCCAAATGACTACTATTAAAATGATAGGTAGTAGATTAAAAAATATGCCCGACCAATTATTTTTAACTAAAAAATTATAATCATTGATTTTGTTTTCTTTTTTGGCATTTTCTAACTTTTCTTGAAATAATTTTTCTTCGCCAATACTAGGTAAAAGATAATGAGCACCTGAATTATCACGACCTAAAACATCTTTTACAACTCCTTTATGCTTGGCATCTTTAAGGGCATCTTTTTTAATGTAAATTTCAGCCTCACTAACGTTTTCACCTTTATTATACACTAAAACTTTCTCAATTTCTCCATTTTCTAAGTATTCATTAAATTTAGAAATGGATAGTTTTCCCGGTTCTTGAAATGAACTTCCACCGGAAATTACACTAATAAATACAAAAATTCCGGCAACTATAAAATAAATGAGCCAGGGGTTAAATTTGAATTTGTTTGGGTTTGGAGTAGAATTATTTTCTTTAGCCATTAGTAATTTTTTTCTTTAGCAATTTTTTAATTTTTATTTGGGATAGTGGTGATTTTTGCATCACCCCACAAGCCTTCAATATTGTAAAATTCACGAACGTGTTTTTGAAAAACATGCACTACAATATCTATGTAATCCATCAGTACCCATTCTGCATTATCTGTCCCTTCAACATGCCAAGGCTTGTCTTTTATCTCTCTAGAAACTAGTCTTTGAATAGAATTTACTATAGCATTAACTTGCGTATTCGAATTTCCGTTACATATAATGAAGTAGTCACAAACTGTATTTTCAATTTCTCTTAAATCTAAAATGTCGATATCATTTCCTTTAACTTCCTCGATTCCTTTGATGATGGTTACCAACAACTCGTCATTACTTACTTTTTTTTTCGCCATTTAATTGTTAAATATTTTCGCAAAGTTATCAAATTTTGTGTTTATTTTTGAGCCTTAACACAACTTTAGATTCTTTTTATTTTATTTAGATGAATATCATCAAACTCAGTGCCATTCCTTCAACAAATGAACACCTAAAGCAATTGGTTGCAAAACAAGTTGTTGATAATTTTACGGTAGTATGGGCTTTGCATCAAACTACCGGTAAAGGACAAATGGGTTCAACATGGAATGTTGAAAAAGGTAAAAATTTGACAATCAGTATATTGGTTAAGGATTTGATAGTTGATGTTCAACAATTATTTACCCTAAATATTGTTGTTTCTTTAGCCGTTATTTCGGTTTTAGAAAATGAAAAAATACCTCATTTATCCATTAAGTGGCCAAACGACATTATGTCAGGTAATTATAAAATAGGAGGAATTTTAATTGAAAATAGTATTAAAACAAATGGCGAAGTGCTCTCTGTGATTGGAATTGGATTGAATGTAAATCAACTTTTTTTTGAAAATCTTCCTAATGCTTCTTCTTTGTTAAAAATTACGGGATTAGAATACGATTTAGAACAATTGTTAAATAAAATTTTGTCCGCTCTTCAATTTTATATTGCTCAAATGAGAGTGGAAGCGTCTTCAATTTGGAAAATGTACCATGAAAAATTATTCAAAATAGGTGTTCCTGCACCTTTTGAAAAACCTTCCGGTGAAAAATTTATGGCGATTATTCAAAAAGTCACCCCTGATGGTCGCTTGGAACTTCTACTAGAAAATGATCAATTAGTGAATTTTGATGTAAAAGAAGTGAAACATTTGTATTAAAAAAAACCACGCTTTTTCAAACGTGGTCTTTTCATCAACAACTAAACTAAAATTGATTAAAAACAGTAACTATTTTCAGCTACTAATTTGGCCGTAATGGTTTCTCTTAAACCAACAATATTCGGCATATTCGTGTATTTGGTGAATCGACGTAAGCCCATTAACATCATGCGTTGTTCATCGCCTTCGGCAAAAGAAATAATGCTTTCTTTTCCTTTTTGAGATACAACGTCAACCGCTTTATATAAATACAATTTGGCCATCGCAATTTGTTCTGTAGCTTTGTCTTCACCTACTTTTTTAGCTAATTTTTCGGTACGTAAAACGGTACTTTCTGCCATGTATATTTCAATCAACATATCGGCAGCAGCCATTAATAATTGCTGGTGAGCATCCAAATCCATTCCGTATTTTTGTACGGCAGCACCGGCTACCATCAAGAAAGCTTTTTTCAACTTGCCAACCATTTCTTTTTCTTCCGAAAATAATTCCGAATAATCAGGTGTGTCAAACGATGGAATTCCCATTAATTCTTCTTGCACTTTCATGGCGGGACCTAATAAATCCACATGACCTTTCATTGCTTTTTTAATCAGCATTCCAACCGAAAGCATACGATTAATTTCGTTAGTACCTTCGTAAATTCTGGCAATACGGGCATCTCTCCAAGCACTTTCCATCGGAGTATCTTCGGAGAAGCCCATTCCACCATAGATTTGAATGCCTTCATCGGCACAATTTTGAACATCTTCGGAAACGGCTACTTTCAAAATTGAACATTCGATGGCAAATTCTTCTACACCTTTTAATTCCGCTTCCTGATGCGATGCACCTTCTGCTTCACGAATTTTAATTCGGTTTTCAATGTCTTTTGCTGCACGATAGGTAGCACTTTCGCCTGCATAAGTTGAGGTTGCCATTTCTGCCAATTTGTAACGAATCGCTCCAAAAGACGAAATTGGAGTGTTAAATTGAACTCTTTCATTGGCATAGTTGGTAGCATTGGAAGTTACTCTTCGTTGTGCATCCAAACAAGCGGCAGCCAATTTAATTCGACCCACATTCAAGGCATTCATGGCAATTTTGAATCCTTCACCACGTCCGGCTAACATATTTTCAACCGGAACTTTTGTATCTGAAAAGAAAACCTGACGAGTAGAAGAAGCACGAATACCTAATTTATGTTCTTCCTCATTCATCGTGATTCCGTTGGAAGGATCATTTTCTACAATAAATCCGGTGATGTTTTTATCATCTTCAATTCGTGCAAAAACAATAAATAACGAACAAAATCCGGCATTAGAAATCCACATTTTTTGTCCGGTAATTTTGTAATGTGTTCCGTCTTCTGATAAAACGGCTTTTGTTTTTCCGGAATTTGCATCAGAACCAGCTCCGGGTTCAGTCAAACAATAGGCACCAAACCATTCGCCCGAAGCTAATTTTGGCACGTATTTTTTCTTTTGTTCTTCGGTTCCGTAAAGGGTAATCGGCATCGTTCCAATTCCTGTGTGAGCACCAAAAGCAGTGGAAAACGAACCGGTTGCACCTGAAATATAGTCACATACTAAACAGGTATCCACAAATCCCATTCCCATTCCGCCATACGCTTCAGGAACTGCAACACTTAAAAAGCCCATTTCTCCGGCTTTACGCATCATTTCTTCGGTAAATGCATAATCTTTCTTTTCAAATCGGTCTTTGTTTGGCCAAATTTCTTTGTCTACAAATTCTTTTACCGAATCACGCATCATGATTTGCTCTTCTGAGAAATCTTCAGGTGTGAATACATTTTCACATTTGGTTTCTTTTACTAGGAATTGTCCTCCTCTTGTTATGTCGTTCATTATTTTATGTTTTTATAGGTTTTTTTAGAAAATAGAAAATAGAGAATAGAAAATAGAGTTTTGAGAATAGATTTTAACGGTTATTAAAAAGGGAATAGGTTATAGAAAAAAGGAGGAATAAAAGAAAATATATTTTTCTTCAATCCATTTTGAAATGACATCGTCATTTTTTGAAATTCTTCAATTTTCTTTTCCATTTTATCAAACTTTTCTTCATTTATATAGTTTCTATGTTTTGCAACAATAAGTTGTGTAATTAATTCAAAAGAAGAACCAAGTGCAATGTCAACAAAATGACTAAAAGATTTATCTGTTCTTGATGAACCTTCTGCTATGTTACTAGGAATAGAGACTGAACATCGACTCATTTGTGAACTTAAATCATATCGTTCATGTTTAGGAAACTCTAATAAAATATCCGAAACATCATTAGCAATCTCAATACCTAGTTGCCAAACTTTCAAATTTTTATAATTATGTCTGATGAATCTTCCTTTTAAGTTTTTCTTTAAAAGTCTATTTTCTATATTCTATTTTCTATTCTCTTTTATAGCAATTCAAAAATTCCCGCACTTCCTTGACCCGTTCCCACACACATACTCACAATTCCGTATTTATTATTACGCAAACGCATTTCATCAAACAATTGAACCGATAATTTTGCACCCGTACAACCTAGTGGATGGCCTAATGCAATCGCACCACCATTTACGTTTACGATTTCAGGATTTAATCCCAATTCTCGAACTACGGCTAGCGATTGCGATGCAAAAGCTTCGTTTAATTCAATCAAATCAATATCATTCAAAGTCAAACCGGCTTGTTTTAAGGCTTTTGGAATGGCTTTTACCGGACCGATTCCCATGATTCTTGGTTCTACTCCGGCAGATGCGAAGTTGACTAAACGGGCAATAGGTTTAATACCTAATTCGTTAACCAATTCTTCACTCATGATTAATACGAAAGCGGCACCATCACTCATTTGCGATGAATTTCCGGCGGTTACAGATCCATCGGCAGCAAATACAGGTTTTAATTTGCTTAATGCTTCTTTATTCGTGTCCGCTCGTGGTCCTTCGTCTTTGGTAACGGTGTAGGATTTGGTTTCTTTTTTACCGTTTTCATTTAAAAATGTCTGCTCTACGGTAATTGGTACGATTTGTTTGTCAAATTTTCCTTCCGCTTGAGCTTTCAAGGCTTTTTGGTGGGAATGATAGGCAAACTCATCTTGGTCTTCACGCGACACGTTGAATTGTTTGGCTACCGCTTCTGCAGTTAAACCCATTCCCCAGTAGTAATCTTCATTTCCATTTGCCGCAACAGCATAATCCGGAGTAGGTTTGTAGCCACCCATCGGAATAAAACTCATGCTTTCGGCTCCACCGGCGATGATGCAATCGGCCATTCCGGATTGAATTTTGGCAGTTGCCATTCCAATCGTTTCCAAACCGGAAGCACAATAACGATTAACAGTTACACCCGGAACATCGGTCACTTTTAATCCCATCAAAGAAATTAAACGACCTACGTTTAAACCTTGTTCGGCTTCGGGCATGGCGTTACCCACCATCACGTCGTCGATGCGTTTTTTGTCGAAATCGGGTAATTCGTTCATCATGTACTGAATAGTTTCTGCTGCCAATTCATCAGGTCTTTTGAAACGGAATACTCCTTTTGGGGCTTTACCAACTGCGGTTCTGTATGCTTTTACGATGTATGCTGTTTTCATGTTTTTGGTATTAAGATGGGAGTATTAAGTATTAAGACTTTAACTCCTTATTAATTATGTTGTTTTTAATGTTTTTTGAAAGGAAAAGTTCATATTTGAAACTTCAACTAACTGGTTAATGATGGGTTGAACTATTTCTTCATTTATGAGTTTTAGTCTCTTGGCTAATATTAAATGTGTTATTAATTCAAAAGTTGATCCATTTGCAATTCCTAAAAATTGAATAAATTCTTTATTGTAATTTCTTCCTGAGCCTTCTGCAATGTTTGATGGTATAGAAACTGCACATTTTTTAATTTGATGTATTAAGTTAAATTTTTCATCATTTGGAAGCAATAAAGAAATCTCATAAACTTCAACTGCAATATCCATTGCTTTTTGCCATATTTTAAGTTTTTCAAAATTGTGCATATATATAGTCTTTTTCTGTCTTAATACTTAATACTTCCGTCTTAATACTAATTTCTTAATGGCTTCCCTTTAGTCAACATAAATTGAATACGCTCCAACGTCTTTCTCTCGGTACAAAGTGATAAAAATGCTTCACGTTCAATATCCAACAGATACTGCTCACTCACTAATGTTGGTTCTGATAAATCACCACCAGCCATTACATACGCTAATTTGTTGGCAATTTTTCTATCGTGTTCCGAAATGTATTTTCCGGCTTGCATTTGGTCGGTTCCTACTAAGAACATTCCCAACGCTTGTTTTCCTAACACTTTAATGTCTTTGCGTTGAATCGGTTGGGTGTAACCTTGTTCTGCCATTTGCAACGCAATTTGTTTGGCTACTGCAATTTGTCTGTCGCGATTCACCACCACAATATCTTTACCTTTTTGAAGAATGCCGAAATCAAAAGCTTCATAAGCGGAAGTCGCTACTTTTGCCATTCCAATGGTTAAGAAATATTCTTGCAATACATTTAATTCCACATCGTTTTTACGGAATAAATCAGCGGCACGCAAGGTCATTTCTTTAGAACCACCGCCACCTGGAATTACTCCAACTCCAAATTCGACTAAGCCAATGTAAGTTTCTGTGGCAGCTACTACGCGGTCGGCATGCATCGTCATTTCGCATCCACCACCCAAGGTCATACCATGTGGAGCAACGACAACCGGAATAGAGGAGTAGCGGCAACGCATCATAGTGTCTTGGAACATTTTGATAGCCATGTTTAATTCGTCGTATTCTTGTTCAACAGCCATCATGAAAATCATTCCGATGTTGGCCCCCACAGAAAAATTTGCTCCTTGGTTACCGATAACCAAACCATTGTATTCTTTTTCTGCTAAATCGATGGCCTTGTTGATACCTTGTAAGACACCACCACCAATCGTATTCATTTTGGAATGGAATTCTAAATTCAAAATTCCGTCACCTAAATGATGAATCGTAGCATCGGAATTAGCCCATACTTTTTGGCTTTCTCTAATGTTATCTAAGATGATAAATGCATCTTGACCCGGAATTTTTTCTTGTGATTTTGTTGGAATGTTATAAAAATAGGTTGCTCCATTTTTTACGGTGTAGAAAGAAGCGTTTTCAGATTTCACCATTTCAGTGACCCAAGTGGCCGGTTCATATCCTTCTGCACGCATCATTTCAATTCCTTTGGCTACACCAATGCTATCCCAAATTTCAAACGGACCATTTTCCCAACCGAAACCGGCTTTCATGGCATCGTCTATTTTATATAATTCATCTGATATTTCAGGAATTCTATTGGAACAATAGGCAAACATGGCGGCAAAATTCTTTCTGTAAAAATCACCGGCTTTGTCTTTTCCTTTCACCAAAACACGGAAACGATCAATCGGTTTGTCGATGGTTTTCGTTAATTCTAAAGTGGCAAACGATGCTTTTTTATTAGGACGATATTCCATCGTATCCAAATCCAACGACAAAATATCCTTGTCTACTTTTTTATAAAATCCTTGTTTGGTTTTGCTTCCCAACCATTTATTCTCCATCATTTTATCAATGAAAGCAGGGAGTTTAAACAAGTTATGAGCTTCATCATTCGGGCAATTTTGGTAAATTCCGTTTGCCACGTGAACCAAGGTATCTAAACCAACCACATCGACCGTTCTAAACGTTGCCGATTTTGGACGACCAATTACCGGTCCGGTTAATTTATCCACTTCTTCAATGGTTAGGCCCATTTCTTTCACTTGGTGAAACAAACTCATGATACCGAAAATTCCAATTCGGTTACCGATGAAGGCCGGAGTGTCTTTGGCAACGACCGACGTTTTTCCTAAAAATTGTGAACCATAATTGGTTAGGAAATCTAAAACGGATTGACTTGTTTTTGGACCCGGAATGATTTCAAACAACTTTAAATAACGAGCCGGATTGAAGAAATGTGTTCCACAAAAATGGTGTTGAAAATCATCTGATCTTCCTTCGCTCATGAACTGAATTGGAATTCCGGAGGTGTTTGAAGTCACCAGTGTTCCCGGTTTTCTATATTTATCCACTTGTTCGAAAACGAGTTTTTTGATATCTAAACGTTCTACCACCACTTCAATAATCCAATCGACAGATGCAATTTTCGGCATATCATCCGTAGTATTACCGGTGGTGATTCGGTTGGCGAATTTTTGACTGTAAATAGGCGAGGGATTGGACTTTAATGCATTCGTTAAACTGTCATTTACGATGCGGTTGCGAACTGCTTTACTTTCTAAAGTAAGTCCTTTTTTCTCTTCCGCCTCAGTCAATGCATTAGGAATGATGTCTAACAAAAGTACTTCCACACCAATGTTTGCAAAATGACACGCAATACCGGAGCCCATGATTCCGGAACCGATAACAGCCACTTTTTTAATTGTTCTTTTCATTTTTTATTTCTTATTGCGGGTTTTGACTTTCCGCTGGTTTTTGTTTGTTTTATTTTTTTAAGTTTACAGTTCACCTATCATCTGATGGAACAAGGATTAGTTGGATTAAATGGATTTTCGCTGATTTTTTTTATTCGCTTGGCGAAAATGGATTTAAAAGGATTCATAATGGCTAATAATTTCATTTTATCACTACTTCACTGAAAACTGCGACTGCGACTGAATTCTCCCAACTCCCATCTTCCAACTCCTATCTTCCAACTCCTATCTTCCAACTCCTATCTAAAATATCTTCTTCTCATTAATCAACTCCGTAATTACCTCTGCGACTTCAATAAAGTTTTGCAATTTTTCATCCGATACATTTTGACGAATGACTTCATTAAATTTCAATACTGTATTTCTGGATAATTCTCTTTTTTCTTTGCCTAATTCAGTCAAATAAATAAGAACCCCACGACCATCATCCGGATTTTTTTTGCGGAATATTAGTCCTTTTTCTTCTAATGTTTTAAGCGTTCGGGTTAAACTGGTTGCTTCCATTCCCATACGATTACTGATGTAGGAGGAAGGTGTTCCTTCTTCTTTGTCAATGCTGAGCAACGCAAATCCAATTGCCATTGAACCGTCGAATTTGGAAGCTTCTTCATTGTACATTCTGGCAACCGATTGCCAAGTCGCTCGAAGAATATAATCTATCGTTTTATCTTTCATATTTTACGCAAACGTTTTCAAAGATAATAAAAATTTATTATGCACGCATAGTATTTTTTAAAATTTAACATTTTTGTAAAATTGGAGGGATAATAAAATCAGAAATGATTAAGAAATATAATTGTGAATAGCAATTTGAATTGGAAATAATGAGTAGATACCTCTTATAATCTTGTATTAATTAACAAATCATCATTAATCTACAAGATTTTCAAATCAATTGAGAAATATTATTATTTCAAAAATGACAGAATGTAAATTCAAAAAAAATGAAATTTTACTTCCCGATACAGAAAGTAACCAGTATTGATTATCAATTAGTTATGTAGATTGGGCAACAAATAGGCAACAAAAACTGTAAAATTGGTGGCAAATAAGAGAAAATGCCTTTGTTTTATTAGAACCTATCTACCAGCAAATATAAGCCTTTTTTCTTTGTTTTAGCCTTCAAATTCAATTCTTGATACTTTGGCAGTTCGGAACAATAAAGTTTATCATAAGCTTTTGCAAAGCCGTTCTTGACCATTATTTCGTTTAAGGTGTTGCCGTTAGGCAATACCACATAAGCCAAAGTTCTGCCGTATGGGTCTTGCTCGTTGCCTACTTCTTGAATTAATGTAATCCGCTTTCCAATCTTTGCCTTAGTTCTTAAAAATTCATAAGACTGGTGAGCAAGCTCTATCAAAAAACGCCCTGATAAATGGGTTTCTCTTTCGTCCTGCTTTAGTTTTTTGCAAGGTGTCAACTCTGGTGCATCAATTCCATAAAAACGTATTTCTTCCTCTTTATTTGAGATTATATTCTTTGCGATTATACCGTCACCATCTACAACTTTTACTATTTCGTAGTTGGTTTTGATTGTGGTCTGACACTTTACATCTAATTGCTTCATATTGCACTATTTAAGTAATTGATTAACAGCTAATTATGGCGTAAATTTACACTAAATTTTTAACATAAAAAAAGCGTATCATTATGGCAAGACAGAAAGGACATATTAAATATGTTGGGACGTTAGGTGAAGTTCGTCACTTCAAAATTAAAGGGAATCATGGTTACTTTGCAGGTCTAAAAGGCGGTCCATCTTCAGAACAGATTGCATCTGATCCAGCCTTTGTTCGTACTCGTGAGAATATGAACGAATTTGGAGGAAGTGCAATTGCAGGTAAATCCCTAAGAACAAGTATTGCAGGTTTAATTCGTAATAATGGCGATAGCCAAGTTACAGGAAGGATAACCGCAATAATGAAAAGAATCAATCTGGAAGATGGTTCAGAGGCAAGAGGGCAAAGAGCAATTTTGGTAACGGTTGCACCTCAGTACTTAGAAGGGTTTGAGTTTAACAAATTCACTTCTCTAAATGGTGCTTTTAATGCTCCTTATACTATTACTCCAACAGCTGCAAGAGATAGTTCAACTTTGGATATTCCTTCTTTTAATCCTTTGGATAGAATGTATGTGCCTGCTGGAGCTACTCATTTCAAAATCATCAATGCTATTTCTGTTTTGTCTGACTTTGAATATAACAGTACTACAGGAGTTTATGAGCCAAAAGACGGTGTTACAAACGGATTAACAGATGTACAAGATTCAGGTTATCTTCCTGTAAATGCTTCAACTGGTTTAATTAGTGTTGTAAGTACTTTGCCGGGTTCTCCTACTATTACTGCGGATGTGTCAGTTGTGAATGTGTTGGCGGTAGAATTTTATCAGGAAGTAAACTCAAACTACTATTTATTTTCGCAAGGAAATGCAATGAAAGTAGCTAAGATATTCTAATTCTTCATCAGTGGATTAGATGATTTCGGAAAATCGGGAAAGCCTGCTCAAATCGAGTGGGCTTTTTTCGTTTGCACCTTTTTTCCTATAATGGCGAAATATGGTTTAAATAAGTGTACCTAAACCATAAGTCAACCATAGGAAAGGAATTTTACCTTTTTTTGATGTATCGGTAAAAAATAGCCCTTTTTGCATCATTGATAAGTAGTAAGGTTTCTTTGTATTTTCTCTCCTGCTGCTCTAAAAATTCTAATGCCTTTACTGACTTTTTGAAACCTTTTAAATCTGTGCTGGCTTGCTCTAATCCAGTATTTATAGCTTGTTTACAATCGCCAATGGTAATGAATGGAATAACAGAACCTTTTAAAAAATATTCAAATGATTTTGCCTTCCATAATCCGAAACAAAGCGAGTAAAAAAACTGCTTATCTTCTTCGGTTTTGGCGGTTAAAACAAAGCAATTTGGGCAAGGCTCGGAAAGTGGTTTTCCGCTGTTGTTTCCTTTGCATAGAATGTAAAAATGTGGCTCATTTATTTGAGCTTTTGGGCTGTACGTTTTAAGTGAGAATTTTGCCATTTTGAGATGATTTTGTTTGCTCCCGAAATCCCCTCTGACAAAAAATTTTTTGACAAAGAAAAAAACGAAAAAAAAAGAAAGCCATCTCATCAGGTGGTGGAGATTGGACAAGCAAGGTTTTTGAGAAAAAAATACTACCCGATAGGGTGGAGATTTTTTTTTCAAAACCCGTAGGGCTTGACCTTGATGGGCCAATTGTAACCACCTACTTTTGCTGCCTTTTTTATTCTTTTTTGTTAAAACATCTCTTATAATTCTAATCTTAATTGATGCACCTTATTTTCAATTCCAATGGGGTAAACACTACCAGAAAAAAAATAAACTATACCTTATATGTGCGTTGGCTTGTGCGTGGCAAGTGTAGTAACTGAACGGAATGGAACGATTGCTTGGGTATGGAATGGAGCAATACTGTATGCTTTTGCAGGGTTGCAAACTTTGCAATCTTTACATTTCTGCAAAGTTTATTGGGTTGGGGAAAGCATACGGATTGCGTAATGGAATAGTGCGTTGGGTATCGTGGAATGGAGAGAAGGCACTACTCTTGCTGGCATATTAGGCTGTATTGGGTGCTATGTAGAGAAACGGAATAGTACCTACTAAAAGCCGACACTAAATATCATAGTTTATTTTTTTTCTGACCGCTGAAAGGGTGGTGGGGAATTGTGGTACTTAGGGTGGGTGCGGTTGGTTAAAACACGGCTACGATACCAAAAAATATTTGCGTTGGGTTTTGCGTTGGGGAATATTTTTTTGGTAGCGTCTATGGTGCTGGATACTTAACATAATGTTATTATAGGACAGACTGTGCGTTTGGGTGCTTGCACAAGCAGGGGAAAAGGCTGTACTATAATGCCACATTATGTTAATGTAGCTTCCGACATTTTTAATACTGGCATAAGCGGAACGGTGGTGGTGGTTGGAGTGTAGCGGCTTTTTGTTTGGGCTATGGAGGGTTGGCAACAGCTCTTTGCTTTTTTAGTTTTACCGCTAAAAAATATATGCTTTAAACAAAAAAGCAATGTGCTGTATAGCGTTGGGAACAGCCCACACAAAAAGTATGACAGTTTAAAAATGGCGGCAGTACCATAGTATGCACTGAAGCGTTGGCAGTGTGCGTTGGCAGTGCATAAGCCGTGTTTTGTGCGTTGGCTGGGCGGGTCATAATAAACTCGTGGCTCTGCCACACCTTATAATTGTTCAAAATATACTACAAAACCTGCTTTATCAAACTCATTATGTATTCTAAATCATTGTCGTTTTCTATTTGGATTTGATAATCACCATTTCCTCTATGCCCAATATTTGAAACATCTTTTACTAATCCTTTTGGGTCATCAAGACTTCCTATTTTGGCATTAATGAATATTTTCAATGACTTCTTTTGAATTTCAATATCTGAAATGTTTGAACCTTTCTTAAAAGCTATATAATACTTCTGTGGTAATATTTCTATGCCATCTGTAAGGTTGAGTATTGAAGATTTAAACTTCTCGTATAACTCTATAATGTAATCCGAACCATTGCTGAAATGGTCTTCTTCTGTGTAAACTTTGATGTTCTCTTTTACTTCTTTTAGACTATCGCTATTTTCCAACAATGGTTTGATACTTGGAGCACCACTACTTTTCTTAATTGTATTGATACTAATAGTATTATTTTCAAATTGCTTAATCTCCCATAATTCAATACCAAAGTCTTTGAAATCGCTTGCAGATATTTGGTTATCGGTAAAACTTGGAGAAACAAAAGCAACTCTTGACTGAGACCAATCAACATCTTTACTATGTAAAACATCTCTTAATGTTTCGTTGTATGTCAAGATAAACTCTGCCTTATTCTGGAGCATTAAATTTAAGTAGGTTAAACCTTGGTCAACTACACTGTAATTTTTATCTCGCTTGTATTCAATAATAATAAAAGCATTTGTTTCCTTATCATAAGCAAGGGTATCAATACGCTTATTTTTAATTGTAAATTCAGATTTGACAAACAACAAACCCATAATGTTCTGAAGGTTACTTTCAAAAATTGATTGTATTTCACGTTCAAGTTTAAAGGGCTTTTCTTTAACCTGTACTAATTTATTTCCTGTGTTGTTATATATAATCATTTTGATAGTTGTTATGTAAATATTGTTTTGTAGCGTTCTGACCTTAGTTGAAATGCTTTTTCGCTTCCTTCCATTACATCACAAATTTCTTTTTTAATGGCACTGTTTTCTACTGTTCCCGAATGAAGGACTTTAATGTCAGTAGTTGTTGAATCCATTGATAGAATGTATTCCGCATCACCATTTACTGGAATATTAGCATTATGAGTAACTACTATAATTTGCCGTTTCTCTTTTGCTTTCTTTAAGCCCTTTACAACTAAGTCATAAACTAATCTGTTATCAAGGTCATCTTCGGGCTGGTCGAGCAATAACGGAATGTCGCCAAACGAAAGAAGAAAGGTTAAAATAGCTGCTGTTTTTTGACCTGCTGATGCAGTTGATAATGGCTTGAAACCTGACGAACCTTCAGGTTTGTATTTTACGATAATCTCATCTTCGGGCATAAATAGCTCAATATTATCTATCTGACTTGGGCTTAATTTCCTTAGTGCATTTTTGAAGTGACCGCCAAAATGTTCTGATGAAATATCGCTATAATGAGCATCCAATAGTGCTTTTTTACAATCAACAATTTTATTCTCAACTATACCATTAAAACATAAGGTTTTTAATTTTTCAATATCATCACCAAAAGAAGAATCATTACTCATTATGGATCTTATCTGACTTTCAAAATCACCTTGATTTCTAAAACCTTTTATTTCAATTTTTATATTAGCGTCTGTAATATGGTCTGAAATGAATGTAGAACGGATTGCTGTTATTTCTTTACAAACATCAACATAGTCATTTAGGAGTTTTGTACATTGGATATTGATTTCAGTAATTTCTTTTTCAATATCTTCTATCACCTTTAATTCTTGCTGTTTAGCTATTACAACACCTTTTAATTGCTGATACTTGGATAGTGCTTCTATTTCAGATTCAGATAGTTCTTTTTTCTTTTCTTCTATTTCAGTAAGAAGTGAACTAAGTGCTTTCTGCCAGTCAGAATTTTGAATGGCTAAATCGAATGTTGATTTTACTTTGGCAATCTCTAAAATCATTTTATCTAATTCCTTTTCCTGCTGAACTATTGATTGAGAAGCAATTTGAATCAATTTTTCTATTTCTTCGCTGTGTGAATCTTGAATATTTTCAGTATCAAAAGGTGGAATTGTAAAACTTTCCTTAACCTGCTCCAAGGCTAATTTTAGGTCTTCAATTAATTCAGTGAATGATTTAATTGGTTTACGGTCTTCAACAAATAAATCGGTGCTTTTAATGGTGGTGGTTATGCCTGATTTATCTATGGCTTTGAGAGTATTGTTAATATCCTCTAAGTCAGTTTTAATTTTAGTCTTACCGCCAATTGCCCCTTGTTTTGTTCTTAGGCTTGTTCTTGCTTCTAAAAATTCATTAGCAATTTTACTCTTTCGCTCCAATACATCTTGTAACACAGGAATAGCGTTATCAATCCTTTCACGTAAAGCATTTGGGTTTTTGGCTATCTCATAAATTTGTTTTTGTGAGTACTGCTCAAATTCAAATATTTCTAAAAGGTCCTTATCATCATCTTTTACTAAAACCCAAGAACCATCAAGCCATTTAAAGACTGCTATTAATTGACTTGAAGCGGAATTTATTTTACTTGCTACGATTTTATATAGTACCTCTTTACGGACTATTTCTATTTCAACAACAGATGTATCAGGGTCGAAAACGCCTATAGTTTCCTTTTTGTGAGATGTATCTGCTTTTTTATAAAATAAGTTTTGCTCTTTTAAAAGGTCTTCAAAATCTGCAAGATTAACTGCTCTATTGAAAACACCTCTAATGAACCTTAAAATACTTGACTTTCCGCTACCTCTACCACCAATAATTGCATTCAGTTGGGGGTTAAAGTCAATTTCTAAATCTTGTTTTGTAGTTAAATTAGTACCAGTTACTTTGAGGCTTTTAAACCAAATATCAGGTTGTTTATTGGGGTCATTATCCTGAATGTCAAAATCATTTATTACTCTATGTTCAGGAAGTAGAAATGCTTGTCTTAATCCTTCCAATGAAGGTGTTTCATCCATTTTTATCCAAGTGAAACGAGAGCCAATGCCCCAAAGACCGTGTTTAGAATCACCTGCCTTATTTGGATTGTCTGAAAATGTTAGGATAGAAATGTTATTTGCTTTAGCTAAATCAACTGTTTTTCTCCAAGCTGCAACATCAATGGTGCTTTTTGTATTGCCATAATATTGCACTAATTGACTATGAAAATCGACAGGCACATCATTTTCATAAAAAGCCTTATGAACGACTTGAACTGCATTTATGTCTGTTCTATCATAGAAATCTTCTAAAATTTGATGACTTAAATTGTATAAACCAGAAAATTCATCAATGTGTGCAGGTATTACTATTGCATTACATTTATCCGTTGCTATTTGTGCAACTTCAATTATGTTTTTATGTGTGATTGCATCTTGTTTCCCATAATGTGTATGTTCAATATCACATTTGCTTAGAAAACTTTTTATTTCCTCTTCACCTTTAGTTGGATCAAATAGAATTAATAGATGAATTTTTGTTGTATCACAAGTAATTTCTACTCCAGGGAATATGGTAAGTGGTTTATCTTTTGCAGCTGCTTGAATTTCTTTTATACCTAAAGGTGTATTATGGTCTGTAACTGCTACACAATGCAAACCTTGTTCAATAGCTCTATCAACCCATTGTTCGGGTGAAACTTCTCTATCAGCAAAACATTCGCTTGCTGTTGTGTGTAAATGCAGGTCGCATTTGTACCATTTTGAACCTTTAAATTCTATCATACTTCTATTGAACTTGTTACTACATCAAAGTTTGCTCCGATGGCTTCAAAATGCTTTCTGCCACATTTGATTTTGTCTGCTTCTGAATTACGGAGCTTCTCAAAGTTCTTGGTGCTTTTCGTTTCCCTTACTAAATAAATGGTTTCATCATTGTGCTTTACTATTGCCCAATCGGGGTTGTATGTGCCTATTGGGGTTTCTACTTTGAAGAATGCAGGTAACTTTACAAATAGCTTAATATCTTCTCTTTTATTCAACTCTTCGGCAAATCTGCGTTCTACTTCACTATCATAAATTACTGTGTTAAAAACGGATTTTTGAACTGCTAAACATTGCTCAAAGTAGTCTTTCAATTCTTCTTCTCTGAAAAGTTGCATACTCCATTCTACTTGTCCTGTTGTTAGTTTTTCGTATTTGATACCGTCAATCATTAACTTGTGTAATTCCCGATTAATAATGGCTGCTACTGCATCCATAAACTTCTGTGGGTTGATGGCAAATTCTGCAATTCTATTGCAGCCTGAAAGTATGCTGACCAATGTAGCCCTTGTGAGTTCCGTTTCCTTTTGTAAGTAAGCAAGAATATCAGGCAGAATGCCTGTATATTCAATTTTTATCTCGTTGGCTTTTGTATTGGTTGTTGTAACGCCTTTCTTTTCAATACCTACTATATCTTCACGATAAGAAACTTTTACTGCTTCAATCTTTTCCATTTCTGTAATGGATTTAATTGCGTTAGCAATTAAAGTATCGGTTGAATAATCAACTTGGTAAGTGGTTCTGTGCTTTATTGTATTCCAAAGGTTTTCAAATTCAGGGTCGAGAAATATCTGTTTGTTGATTTTTAGCCTTTTGGGTTCTTCATCTTTTTTGATGTGGCGTTCTAATTGATACGATTGTAAAACGGTGATAATTTCCGCTTCCTGTTGTACAAACTGCTCTGATAAGCCTAATGAAAATCCTTCTTTAGAAGGATTGAATGCAGGCTGTATTTTTCCGTTGGTATCAACAAAACCTTTTGAAACTAACTCTGACCAAATATCTTCACTGTTTTTTCTGCCTAATGGTTTTTCTTCTTCATCTACTACAACTGATAATTTAGAGAATGCAATTTTAGGCACTTTACCAAAGGTGACTCCACAATCATCTTCATACTCTTTTTGCAGCCCTGCTGCAAAATCTGCATAGCTTTCACGAGCAATTACAGTTAGTTTGTTGATGTTATCGTCTTTTACTCTTTCTCCATCAGCATTGACTGGTAGGCGAAGCCCACGACCTAATGTTTGTCTGCGTTCTTTTGTGCTGCCTACTTCTCTCAAAACACAAATTTGAAATACATTTGGGTTATCCCAACCTTCACGAAGTGCAGAGTGTGAAAAGATGAATTTCAATGGCTCGTCCATTGAAAGTAATTGCTCTTTGTTACGCATAATTTTAGCGTAGGTATCATCATCTGCCTGAGTGCTTCCGTTGGTGTCTTTAAGCACTCCTTTTTTGTCTGCTGAAAAATACCCATCGTGTAGCTTGTCAACAGCAAAAACAGCTAACTCTTGGTATTGTGGCAACTTGATTAACTCGTTGTAATGATGTTCAAATAATTCAGCATACTTGCCTTTGGCAGGTTTGCCTTCTGCATCATAAATACGGTAATTGGCAACCTTATCTACAAAGAACAAACTCAATACTTTTATTCCTTTACCCTTTAGTTGCAGTTCTTTGTCAAGGTGCTTTTTGATGGTATTTTTGATTTGTACTTCTATCAGATCATCTGTAATACCACCCCTTTCTTGACCTAAATATAAACGACCTGATGTAAAGTCTATAAATTCATTACCCGGTTCGCAACTGATGTCTAATACTTCAAAACCATTTCTGTATGCTTCTCTCTCATTGGATAAGGTGTATAAATCTGCGTTTTGCTTTACCCAAAAATCTTTCTCTTTTACGCTGCCTTTGTCTTGTACTTGTACTTTTATTTTTGCCTTGATACCGCTTTTGTTATCTACTTCCAACAGTTTTATGTAAGCATCATTTTGAGCATTAGTGCCAATAACAGAAGCAACAACTATCTGTTTTACCAAACGCAATTCATAAGCCTTGATGGGGTCAAGCTTGTAAATGAGATTGTATAAGTTTTTGTGCGTAGCAGAAAAACGAAAAATACACAATGGGTTTAGCGACTTGATGGCTTCCTGTGCTTTAGGCGTGTTATCTACACTCTGAGGTTCATCAATCAATACAATGGGGCGAACTGAATGGATAAAGTCTCTTGGGCTAAAACCGCTTAATTGGTTGCGTTCCTGATTGAAGATATTTGTTTCCTTATTGAAAGCATCAATATTGATAATCATTATTTGCAACTGGTTGCTGGTGGCAAATTGCCGAAGGCGATTTGCTTTCTTACTATCATACACAAAATGCTCAAACTCGATATTGTTGTAAAGAGCCTTGAAATGGTCTGCTGTAATTTCAATGTTTTTTAGTGTGCCTTCTCTGATGGCAACACTTGGCACTACAATGATGAACTTTTTGAAACCATACTTTTGACTTAACTCAAAAATGGTACGCAGGTAAACGTAAGTTTTACCTGTGCCTGTTTCCATTTCTACTGAGAAATTATTGCCATAGTTTTTAAATTCTTGTTCTGAAATGGGGTCTAAATCGTTTCTCTCCTGAATGTTGTGCAGGTTTTTCAGAATAGTATCTTCATCAATAGCCAAATGGTTACCAATACCTAATTCTGTTTGAATGGTGCTTAACTGCTGACCTATATCGGCTTTTGCATTGATTTCTATGGTATAATCGCCTTGGTTTAATGGTTGACCATCAAACAAATCAATAAAGCTGTTTACAGCTTGTATTTGATACTCTTGGGTGCTGTCGAACTTTAACTTCATAAGGCTATTCAGGTAATTGGTTTTGAGAGCCATCTTCCAAATAAATATCTGGAGATGATTTTTTGATTGATTTCAAAAAATCTTGTTTGTTCAAGATTTCCAATTGATACCTTGCTATTTCGTACAACTTTTGAAAACGGATATTTCTCGCTATACCGTTTCGCATCATATCGGCATTTGCCGATTCTAAATTAGACATCACAGCTAACTCGTTTATACTGGCAATATCTCTGAGATTCATACCCTGCAAGGCTAATTGTGGATTGGCTTCTCGCCATTGTTTTGCCGTACACTTAAAAAGGGCAAGATTGAGCACATCTGCTTCTTCGGCATACTCTAAACTTTTTTTAGCTTCGGGCAAAGTGGAATGGGGAATGATGTAGTCTTTTACGGCATCTGTTTGGATGGTGTAGTTTACCTTACTCAAAATCCTTTTTACGTTCCATTCTAAATTATATTGATTGCTTTCAACTTCTTTGAGCCTTTGATACTCTTTAATTAAATATAGCTTGAACACAGGGCTTATAGCTGACCCAAACTCAAAGGCAATATCCCTATGGGCATAAGTGCCACCATACTTGCCCAATTTTACAAGTAGTCCAGTGGCATTTGTGGCTTCTATCCAAGCCCCAGGGCTTAAAACAAAACTGGGCAAACCTGCCTGAGATTTAAAGTGGTCAAATTCGACCACTTTAAAATTTGGGTTGTTCATTTGCTCCCAAACGCCTAAAAACTCTAATGTGGAACGTGTTCTAATCCAGTTCTTTATGATGTCTGCTGCTCTTGCTTCTCCTTCTTTGGCGTTTGCCATATCGGTTAAGGAGATGTAGTCCATTTCATTAATCTGTGAAATGGTAATGTCTATATTTTGAACCTGTATTATTTTGTTTTGCTTGCTCATACTGTTTATTTTAATTATGGCGATTTCGCCCTATTTAAACCGTTCTAAAGTTTACAACGCCTTTGCTTTTCATTATCTGAACTGCATTGGTTTTTAGTGCATCGGCATTTTCTCCTTTGAAGCCTTCATCTAAGCAAATAACCCTTGTGGGTTGCATTTCTGCCATAGCTTTTAAGCAATCGTGGGTAAGTTCTTTTTCTAAACAGATAAGCAATTGACCTTCTGCAATGCTGAACACTGTTAACCCTGCCAAGGTGAGTTTTTCAATGGGTGTGGTAAGCTCGAAACCTGATTTTAACAATAACTCATACAAAATAGCTTCTTGCTCTGCTTCGGGTGAAATATGGTTGATGTGTTCAAATAATTTTGCTTGGATGGCTTCTGGCTCTTTCTCTAACGTGCTATCCCAAATTTTGAAGTTGGATTTTGAGAGTTTGAATACTTTGAAACCGAGGTCTAAAATGACATTTTCCCCTTCGCTACTTTCAAATTTTAATTGACTGGATTTTTTAACCCTTTCTGCTTGTAATTCATTTTTAATATTCAAAGCAACTCTCCGAATGCGTTCCTTGCTTATATCTGCAATGGTTTTATAACCTGACTTAAAGGCTTCACTTTTTTCAGTTGTAGGTTCTGGAATTTGCACACAAATAAATTTCCTATTACCTAAATCTTCTCTGTTTAGTTCTAAAACTGAATGAGCTGTTGTTCCTGAACCAGAGAAAATATCAAGAACTAAAGCGTCTGAAGAACCAAACTCTAAAACTCTTTTGATTAAATCCAAAGGCTTAGGGTTGTCAAATAATTTCTTTCCAAATAATGATTTTAAAGTACTTGAACTGTGAGGTGGCATATCAAACCATACATCATTTAAAAGCATTGTATCAGAAGGTGCAATGTAATGCTCTGGCTTGCCTGTATTGGATAACCTTAATAAATCTAAATCTTCATCATCTTGAGCAATATACCAAATGTCAATTTCTTCTTGAGTTACATTATTTTCATTTTTACCTAATTCACTCAACATTTTTTTATAGTTTTCAATAGCTGTTAAACTTCTGTCTTTACCCCAACGCCATTGACCTTCTTCTGGCCTTATTCCAAAAATCTCGTATCTCATTGTTGGTCTATCAGTACCACGCCAATGGTTATTCCAACTGCCTGTTTTTGCTTCTTCCAATTTGCGAAGCATTTTAGGAAAGCGATAGTCAGATTTTTTTGAATACATTAATACGTACTCAAACCCTAACCCTAATTTGTCCCAAGTTGAAAACTGAGCTTGTACACTTTTTGCACCACGCCTGATTATTATTTGATTTCTAAAATTTTCTTCGCCAAATATCTCATTACAAATTGCCCTAAGGTTACAGACTTCATTTACATCAATTGAAATAAAAATTAAACCATCGTCTTTGAGTAAGTTTTTTGCAAGAAATAGACGAGGATACATCATATTCATCCACTTACTATGAAAGCGACCATCGGAATCTGTATTAGTGCCAAATTTCTTACCAGTTGAATCTATCTGACCTGTGTACTCTAAATACGTTTCGAGATTTTCTGAATAGTTATCAGGATAAATAAATTCGTTACCCGTATTATATGGCGGGTCGAAATACATAAACTTGATTTTACCCAAATAGCTTTTTTGCAATAGCTTCAATACTTCCAAGTTATCGCCTTCAATGAATAGGTTTTCGGTGGTATCAAAATCCACACTTTCATCACGAGCAGGAAAAAGCGTGGCAATGCTTGGCTGCTGTATGGTTTTAAAACAGTCGGCTTTTCCTGGCCAATTCATTCCATAGCGTTCTTTACCAACATCTATACTTTGCCCCAAAGTAAGGCGTAGTTTATCCCAATCCACTTTCAAACCTTCCGTGAATGCTTCAGGGAAAAGTTCTTTCAACTTTCTCAATTGCTCTTCTGCTATATTCATTGAGGTGAGTTCTTGTTTTTGTATTTCTGACATATCTCTTCTATTTTATGATTTTGGGTCAATTAAAGGGTAAAGCCTAATTGAACCTGATTTTGTTTCCCAATAAGAGCCTGATGGTTTTCTATCAGGCAATGCTCCCGTTTCGGGGCAAATTATAAATTCTGCAAACTCGACAGTTGCATTACCAAAGTCTGTTACATCATCATCACTTACTAATTGTCCGTCAAAATTGTAATGTGCTCCCACTTGATTACGAACTGCCTTTAGTTGTTTCAATTTTTCAATAACAGGGTGTAAATCTGCTGATTCTTTTATGCTTGAATAATTGCCTTGTTCGTCTCTTTCTAAATGCTCTACCCTTAATAGCTTAACCAATTGACTTGACAATCCAGTAAGTAGTTCGTGTAATTGGTAATCGCTTTTTGGCTTGCGTGGTAACTTTGAAGAAAACAAATAAGTGAGGTAGTCCAATATGTTTTCAAGTGTTCTACCTGCTGCCGTTGAAATATTCTCTCTATGAAACTTGTCTTCGTCTGACAACATCTCTTTGAGTTCATCTAATGCAATTTTGCTATTCTTTACTCGTATTCCATTTTCTTTAGACCACTTACGCAATTCTAAAAACAACATATCGCCTGATGGTGCTCTGTTGTTTCTGTATCTATCACGCCAAGGCCCATAATGTGTAGTAATGATGATTTGGCTAAAATGGGCTGCTTCGGAGTGTATTAAGTCTATAAACCTGTCCAAGTGATTTTGGTCAACGGACATTACCACATCATCTAAAACAAGTATTGTATCGCCTTTGCTGTACTTTTTTGCTAAGGCAAAAAAGATACAAATACCAAGGGTATCAAGGTGTGATTCGCTATAAACTGATTGAGGTGTTATACCTTCTTCTGTATGGAAGTTTGCTTGTAGTTCTAATGAAGTTTTGTATTGTGGATTTAGGAACAATTTAATACCGCCAAGACCTTCATCTGGGTGCAACTGCTGATACATTCTTTCCACTTCACCAGAGATAGATAATAGTTCGTTATCGTAAAAATCCTTTCTGCTCTTTTCGACAAGACCCAATGCTTTAGTAGCTGCAAGGGATAGTTTGGATTTATGTTCAAACTTTTTGGAATTGTCTATTATTGATTTATACTGCTGTTTTATAGAATTGTGTTGATTGATGGATTTTGAGTGTTTTTCTTTAGCCGCTTCTATCCTTACTGACAGGTCAGACAAATGAGTTAGGTTAGTTTCGTAGCACTGGTAGTTTACTTTTAAATCGGATGTAATACCATCTATAAATGTGGCTATTTCAGGAACACTTGTTTTGTATTTCGCAATAGCATTTCTGTACTTGATTAGTAAGTTACTGAATAACTCAACTGCTCTTTTTTGAATGGCAACTTTAGCATCCCAATCTTTTTTTGCTTTTTCAACTGCTTTAGCTGCTGCACCAATGGCACTCATTGAAGCGATTTTATCGCCCAATGATTTAACCACTGTATTTTTTTCAATGCTGTTATCACATACCGGGCAAGCATCTATGCTTGGTTGACCTGCAATGAAGTTTTTTGCCTGATTAAGCAGGTTCAATAAATCGGCATTGCTTGTAGTATTTTTTTCTTGGAGTTTCTGTAAAGCTTCTAATGCTGCTGTATGTGCCTTTTTTGCAGTACTAACGATTGTAATTGATTGTTGAATTTCTTTGTACTTGGATTGAATGTCTGTCCATTGTTGTGAAAGGATTTTAACTTCCTGTAATTTAATACCTTCTTTTGTTAAGTCCTTTTCAGATTCTTCCTTAGCCCAAACCAACATATCATCTGATGGACTACCTTCTTTTAACCAAGTAGCTTCTAAGGTTGATTTTGCGTTTTCAATAACTGAAACTAAATTCTCAACTTCTGCATCTGTATCTCTAACTAACTTTCTTAATTCTTCTTCTGATTTGTATAGACCTGAAACATCAATGTAGTTTTTTAAACGTTCGTATCTTTCGGAAGGCTTTAGATTAAGTAAATCAACTATTTGGGAACGCCTTAAATACCGTAGGTCTGGGTTAAACTCGTGATGTGATTTAATGAAATCTCTTGAAGTGCCTGAAAGAGTTGCAGTAAAAATCCCCTTGTCTGTATCAAGTGCTATTTTAGCTTCTGTTGCATTTAAAGACTTGATGAATTTAGGGTCTGTTCCTGATTTATCGGCTATTGAGCCTTTTTCGGAAGTAAATAAACAAATAAGAGCATCAGCAATAGTAGATTTACCGTTACCGTTTTCAGCATATATCATAGTGATTTTCTTTCCTTTCTCGAAAGGAATATCAACGGGCTTGGTAGCACCCCTAAATGATGATATGTGCAGTTTATTTAGCTTCATTCTCTTTTATTTCATCTTGTTCTTGTTTGGTTATCACTTCTTCTAATGCTACTTTCCAATCTGTATCTTTCAAATTGCCTGTTGCCAAATTAGTAGCAAATCTGCTGTCAGTACCCGTTATTAGAACCGCTTCTTTCAGCTTTGCTTCAATGTTTTTTGCTATTGCTTGTATATTTTCGTTCATAGCCATTAGATTAAGTTCCATTTAATTAAAAAGAGGTCGTTTTTTGTGAGTTCCTGCTCTAACTTTTGTTCAATCTGGTCAATCAAACGGTCTTTACTCTGTTCAATTTCTTTTGCTGCACCATCATATTCACGCCAAGCTGCATCACGTTCATTTTCTAACTTTTTGCGTTCCTTCTCCAGCTTTAGTTTTTCGGGCAGATTTGGTGCAAGCCTTGCTACTTTCTTAATTTCTTTAATTTGTTGGTCCAGTTCTTTCAGGGTTATTTTCAAAGAGTTTCGTCTGTCTTCACCCCATAGATCCAATTTCTCTAATTCAATTTCAAAATAGTTGGCGTTGCGTTGCCCTATTTCATCTATAACCTGCAATTGGTGTGCTTTTAAATGGCTTTCCAATTCATCAGTAACCGGAAAGGGTACATTGGTTTTATTGCCTGAAATAGATGCAGGGAGAGAAAAAAAGCGTTCGCAAATTTCTTTGGATAAAACATTTCCATCTGATGTAATAGCTGAAAGCTGAACAAATTCTTCTACATCAAAAGAGGTAATACATAGCACCCTGCCAAGCATATAGCCTGATTGACCAATGTAGGGTTCAACAGTAGATATTTTCTTGACTGTGTTGGAATAATCAAAGGTTAATTCAACCGATGGCAAATCTTGCTTTTTACATTCTTCAATGATTCGTTGAGCCAAAGGATGTCCAATTCTATAAACATTTGAATCATCAATTGCCTTGCCTATTCGGTAAGGACCAGGATGAATTTTAAGGTCGTTGTATGGATTTTTGAGCAAACGAAAAGAATGCTCATTTGCTGAAAAGTTTGCATTGCTGTTTAGGGCAAACTGTGTGATGTTCCACAACCAAGATTCGTACTTTGAAAGATAATCTTTACTCTCTTGTAGATTGATTCTTAATTTTTCGTGTACTTCTTCATCAAAGTTTTCTAATAACTTCTGCCTTGTCTGTTGCATAGCATCAGAAATATTCACTTCTAAATCTGCTTGCAATTCATTGAAAGCTACTTCAATTTGTGTGGTGGTTCTGCACTCTTGATAAATACGTGCAATACGTTTTTCAAAATCAACACCATTTTCGATACTTCCTAAAACTTCATCAGAAGCACCAAATACTCCATTGAACAACTGGAACTTATCACGAAGCAATTCATAAACTCTCACATCAGCTGCATTGGCTTTATTCAGAAAGTTTACTACTACTACATCATATTTTTGACCGTAACGGTGGCATCTTCCAATACGCTGTTCAATGCGTTGAGGGTTCCAGGGCATATCGTAATTGATAACCATAGAACAAAACTGTAAATTGATACCTTCTGCTGCTGCTTCGGTTGCAACCATTATCACTGCTTCATCACGAAAATAGTCCACTAATGCAGCCCGCATATCAGCCGTTCTTGAACCTGATACTTTATCTGTGTTTTTGTGTTTTGCTACCCAATCAGCATAAATTTTACGTGACTTTTCATCTGTGTTTGAGCCATTAAACAAAACAACTCTATCAGCATAACCCCTTGCTTCGAGTATATTTCTCAAATACAATTGAGTTCGGGTACTCTCAGTAAATATGATAGCTTTTTTGGGAGCACCTAAACGATCCATTTCATTAAACCCTTTTTCAAGGGCTGTAAACAGTTTTTCACCTTTAGAATTTAGTCTTATAGACTTGGCAAGTTTTTCAAACTCCTTTAGTGAATTTATTTCTGTTTTTATGTTTTCAATATCTTCCGAAGTGTAGGACTTTTTCTCCTTTTCCTGTTCTTCATCTTCTTCACCTTCCCACTCGTCTTTTAGTTCATCATAGGTTTCAAAATCGAGGGCAAAAACTTCATCTGAATTATCTGTTTCGGATTCCTTAACTATGTTTTCCAATTTATTTGCCAAGCCTTCTAAAGTGCCTGATATGGCAAAAGTTGAAGAAGCTAAGAGCCTTCTTAAAATAAGTGTCATTAGCTTACGCTGACTTGCTGGAAGTGCATAAAGATTATCTGCTTGCAGATAATCGCTTACCAAATCGTATAGGCGTTGTTCTTCTTCTGTCGGAAAAAATTCTTCTACCAGTGCTATTCTGTTTGTATAGCGTATGTATTCTAAAACTTGCCTTCTGAGGGTTCTTTTGCAAATAGGTTTTAAACGTTCTTTCAGTTCGTTGAATGTTTCTGCATCTGCACCACTATTAACCCTGCTGTATTGTGTTTTGAAGCTCTTTAAATCGCCAAATGAATAATCATCAATAATGCTTACCAAACCATATAATTCTAATAATGAGTTTTGTAATGGTGTGGCTGTCAAAAGAATTTTTGGGGCTTCATTCAATGATTCTTTGATTGACTTTGCAATTTTATTATTTGCCTTGTACACATTACGCAAACGGTGTGCTTCGTCCACTACTGCCAAATCCCATTGAATGAGTTTTAAGTATGGTTCTTTTGTTCTTGCAAATTGATAGGAACAAATAATTATATCGGGCTGGTCAAATGGATTGAGTTTACCTTTTTTAATAAACTCATTGAAAGATTTAGCTTCTAAGATTACCGAGTTTAAAAAGAACTTGTCTTGTAGTTCCTGCGACCACTGTTTACGAAGGTTGGCAGGTGTAATGATTATAATCTTTCTTTTGCGTTCAGCCCATTTTTGAGAGATAACCAACCCTGCTTCAATAGTCTTACCCAATCCAACTTCATCTGCCAAAATAGCCCCTTTGGACAATGGAGAACGAAAAGCAAACAAAGCTGCATCAACCTGATGAGGGTTGAGGTCAACTTGTGCGTCCACCAATGTAGATGCTAACTTCTGCATACTGTCAGACGAACTACGTTTGGTAAGTTCGTAGGCAAAATATTTGGCGTGATATGGGGTAAGACTATTCACCTATAATGTTGTTTAATGCTATTCTTATTGCTTGTTCTGCCTGTGGTTCACTATCTACCAAATGAGCAACTTGGTCTGCTAACCATAAGGCTATTAGTTCATCTGAATTGATGTTGAATAAGTGAGCAAGTGCCAAAACGTGTTCACGTTTTGCGGTTTTTTCTCCTCTTTCAATTTTACTTACAAGGGCAGTATCAACATCTAATTCAGCTGCAATGTGCCGAAGTAGCATTTCTTTTTCCTCCCTTGTATTTCTAATTAAATCTCCGAACTTGTTCATTACTTTGTTTGTTTGAAATCAATTTGTTGATTATTGACAAATGTACAACAAACAAAAGAAAAACGTACAAAAACTATTGAGGACTTTTCAACATTAATTTAATTTTCGATAAAATCCTGTCTTTGGCTTTTCTAAAAGCATTGGTACAGAGTTGTTTAGAAAATCATCAACTGACCTTTCGGATAAGCCCAAATTTTTACCAATGGCTACTGCTTCCTTTCGTTGAAATTCTTGTGGTAACTGGTCTAATAGCTGTTTTTTGTTGTTTGGCATCTTATAAAGAATAGGGTCTTTGTTTTCTTCCAGATTGTTGAACATTAAAAGGCTGTGTTGTAAATAGACATCTGAAAGCATCAAAGATGCTTGAAAATCATCATCTGTGCAGGTAGCGTTCTTTGAGCAATCGCCATTTTCAAACTTCCGTAAGGAAGTGAAAATCATACAGAAACGGTATAAGATTAAACCCAACCGAAATACAACACTTGCTGCATCTTCGCCTGTGAAAATCACTACGTTTTTGAGCTTGTCGAAAAAAACTTGATTGAGTTTATTCCACTGCTCTTGGGTTAAAAATACTTCTGTTGGGTATTGGGTTAAAAAATCGACTATTAGCAAAACTTGTTTTGATAATGCTTCAAAGTGGTCGTTGTAAACAATTCCGCCTGGTCTTGGTGATGGGTCTTGCCAAACGATTTCATTTTTAAAAGCATAGAAAATAAACCGACTAAATAAACCATCTTCTGCCGAAGCGATTAGCTTAGGCACTTGGGCAGGTGTGCCTGACAAGGCCACCGCCAGTTGTGGGTGTTTTATTTCTAAAAGTTCACGGTTGGTTTTTCTTGCTGCTGATATTTTTTCGTGATGAAAAGCGGCTCTCATTATGTGTGAATAATTGCCCCAATCTTGCTTGTTTGCTCCACTCATTGCATCTGCTTCTGTTTCGCAAATAATACCTTTGCCATCATTGTCTTGTAGAATTTGCATCATCATTGCCTGACTGCAATCGGCTGGAATGAAAAGCAATTTAAAGGCAGGTTCTTGTGGTTTCTCAGGTATTGGGTCATCTTTCTTACGTTTGCTTAGTTGAGCTTTATACTCTACCATTTCATTTTCGTGTTGGTCTTTGGCTTGCTTACTGCTTTCCACCATTCTTTCGTGGATTTTATCGCCTAATCTTTTTGCGTTTTTCAATACACCCTTACCGCTTGCAGCTGGAGCAATGATGAATGAAAACAAATGCGGATAAACTCTTTCTTGATGATAAACGCCTTGTACATCAGGCAAACAACCACTTAAAATACATAAGGCACTGGTTAAGAAAACATCTCTTTTGCGTGGGTCGTTATCAAAAGCTCTTGCACCTTCACGAAATAAATCGGGCATTAAATTGATTGCTTCTATTGGAATGGTAGGCGTTGTTTTGAGGTAATCTTCTGTTTGGTCGTTTGTGATTTCCTTTTTTTGCGAACCTGCAAGGTTTGCAAACTTGCCAAACTCTGCTACATTATTTTGATAGGCACTTTCAATTGATTTGCGTATTTCGGTTTGGTTTTCGTGGTAGAAATTTGATGTAATCAAATTTTCTGCCTCTGGGTGTGGAATACCTCTGCGATTGCAATTACAAGCTAACTGATATAAATAATTGTTGCGGTTTCCATTATTGTAATTCAAAATGTTGTTAGTGAAACTAACACATTCATCAAAAATGGTGTTGTTCGATTTTTGAGCTTGCTCAAAAAGAGGTTCGCTTAAAGGAGCTTGCTCCTGCAAAGCAATTTCAAAAGTACTTGCACTTTCATTTAAAAAGGCGTTTGTGTCGTCAGACACAAAACAAAGCCTTGTAATGTCTTTGCATTTTGGGTCGGCTTCAATACTTATTTCCTTTTCATAAAAGGCTTGGACTTGCTTGTAGGCTTGCTCGTGGGTGTCGTGGTCTGTATTTACTTTGATAAACATTTTTAAGCCATCACCACTTGGGCTTGTGAAACAAGCATAAGTAAAAGGTATTTTGACCGCAAGGTCAAAAGCCTGTTGTAATTCCTCTGGTGTAAGTTTGTCAAAATCAAGATGAACGCAACCGCTGTAAGCGGTGAGTAACTCTTTTTTTCTGCCGTCTTTAAAAGTAGCTGAAGGCGTGAACGCCAAAAGCTCTTTTTTGAGTTGGTCGGCTCTTTCGGGTTTACCCATACCTTTAGCCATACGAATAGCATTTATGCTATCGTGGTAAATGCCTGTTTTGATATTAGAAATTATTGAGGAAAGTGAAACGTCCTCAATAGGTATATTGAAATTTTTATAAGTCGTTATTGTTGTCATCAGTAGAAAAATTAAGGTTGGTAAATTTTGCAGGTACAATACTCTTTTCGAGTAGATCCATAATGTCGGATAGTCGGTAGTAAATTTTATTACCTACCTGACAGTACGCAATTACATTTTCGGTACGCCAATAAGCTGCGGTACGCTTGCTTATATTCATAATCTGGAGGAACTCCTGATTATCATACCAAACTTGGTCGGGTTCTGTTCTTTGCTTGTTGCGTACTTCTGTGGTCAAGGCATCTAAACGCTGTTTGATTTCTTGAACCTCTTCTTCGGAAAATCTATAAAAGCTCATAATTATTTACGTTTGTTTCTGATTAAATAATTAGCTGCTGCCGTTTCGATGTCCTCTAAAGTTTCCTGCTTATTACGCATTAACCATTCGTCTATTTCTTGTCGGTTGAAATAGAGCTTTTTTCCCTGTGGGCAAAAATGTGGGATTTGCTTTTGTGAGGTTAGCTTGTAGAGATGTGATGCACTGATGTCAAGATACTTGCAGGCATCATTAAAATTGAGTACTTCTTTTTGAAGTAGGTTTTGCTCGTCAATTTTTAGTTCTAATTGACTTAGCTTTTCGAGAATTTGATTTACTTCCATCATTATATATTTTTATGATTACGGAAGCAAAACAAGGCACTATATGGGTGCTATGGTAGTTGCATAGGGTTGTGCAACCCTATGTTATTGTGTTTATTATCAGTTATTTAGGTTGTTTATTTTTCTTTATCTTTTTTTGCTTTTTGCATTAAATGAATGAATTTTCCCTGCCAAAAATCAACTGCATTAAAGTCTGGAACATCAAAAGCGTTCTTGATAGAGTTGGCACTCACATCTTCTTTTTGCTTGGATGAAAAGCTCTCAGCTATGAAGTTGAAAATATCGGTTTTGTGTTTTGCTTCAATGATACCTTCATCATACAAGGCTCTGAATAAATAGGCTATTTCTTTGACAGTAAGATTGGTTTTTAGTTTGTCTTTAGGCTCTTGCTGGGCTTGAATAGAGAAGTCGGCAAATGAACCTAAATAGCCTTTTTTGAAGTCTTGTAGGGCTTGTTCTGTTGCTTCTTGGAATAAGTGGAAATGTTTCTCATACCATTTAAAAACGTGACCAAAATATTTGCTTTCATACTCTGACATTTTAGAATAATGGTCTGGTTCAGTATTAGGAAACCAATAATCTCTATAATACTGTTCTTTCATAGTTTCAAAGCGAAGCTTTGGACTATGGGTTTTAAACTGGCTCAATGATACCGTAAGGTATTTATTGATTTCATTGTTGTTGAGGTGTTGGGTTCTTTTGTAAATGGTTTGAACAAATTCACTCAATAATGGTCCTTCCATAAATCGGTTGAAATAATCAGGGTCGAATTTGTATTGCTCCCAAAGGTTGTCAAACTTATGTTTGTACTCAACTGCTTCAATTGATATTCTCAATTCAAGTTCTTCTACTAAAAATATTTGCGGTGCTTCCATATTTATAATTTGATTTTGATTTTGGTGGCTGCTTCTACCTTTTTCTCGTTGATAACCTTTGCGTATATCTCGGTAGTAGAAAGGTTTTTATGCCCTAATAATTTTGAAACGGTGTAAATGTCTGTGCCTAAAGTCAACTGAAGCGTAGCGTAAGTATGACGAGCACAGTGGAATGTGATGTGCTTATTGATGCCTGCATCAATTAACCAATCCTTTAAGTAGGTTTTGTTCCAGTTGCCATATTTAAGCCCTGTAAAGACCTTTTCTTTTGGTTCCTTTTGTTCGCCTAATAATTCTCTTGCTTCTTCGGCAATGGGTAAGGTTTCTGCTCCATTGGTTTTTTGTTGACGAAAACGAATGAAGTAGCCTAAGTTTTCTGAATGTTGAACTTCTGACCATTTTAGTTTCTCAATATCCGACCATCTTAAACCAGTCAAACAAGAAAAAATGAACATACGCTTTAGCGTTTCATTTCGGCAATGGGTGTTGGCTAACTTTTGTAATTCTTCAAGGGTTAAAAATTCACGTTCTACATCATCCTGTGGAAATGGCTCTACTTGCTCAGATGGATTGAATTTAATAAGACCCTCTTTTAAAGCCTGTTTGAGTGAAGCTCTTAATTTATTGAAGTAGCTGTATTTTGTATTGAGTGAAATTCCGTCACCTGTTTTGGTTTTGGCTTCATAGTCCAGGTAATCTTTGAACCCTTCAACCCATTCTTTATCTAATCGCTCAAAGGTTACATCTTTAGGATTATAGGCTTTTACTAAAATACGGACTGCATTCCAATTGCCATAATTGCCTAAGCTGGCTTTTTTCTTTTCGGTAAGTGCATCAAAAAACTCAAAGAAACTGCCTTTCAATTTCTCTTTATCACGGAAACCGTAGATACTGTTTTGAACTTCTAAATGTCTTTTGCTTCGGATGCTCTCAGCCAATTCAAGGATTTTTTTGTTCTCGTCCTTTTGGGCTTTGGTTAAACTTCCTTTGTCGGGTTCGGGTGTGAGGTATAAACCTAAATGTTCATACTCTCGTTTTCCTTGGTCGTAGTAGTCAAGGTAGAGGGTAATCTTGTTACCCTTTTTACGTTGTCTTAATGCTATTTTCATACTTCATCAGTTAAAAAGATTATCAATTTCGGAACGTGGTATAATTGTTCTCCTGCCCAACTTGCCAGCTTTAAGTTCGGCTCTTTGAATCATTCTTTGAATAGTCCAACGACTTGCACCTAATAAAATGGCAGTTTCTTGAACGCTTAAAAATTCTTTATCTCTAAGGTTTAAAAAATTACCTGTTTTGATTGGCAAACTTTGCAGACTTTGCAGGTTTTCGGAATTTGCAGAAGTAACGGATTTGATTTGGTCGGATAGAGTAGTTTGAACCTTCTCTTCTCGCTTTCTTTGTTTGTATGCTCTACTGGCACATTTATGACCACAAAAACGAGTTGTAGTGGTTTGGGCAACAAATGCCTGACCACAATGTTGGCAGAATTTCGGAATTTTAATTGTACTACTCATATGTTGCTTATTAGTGCCTGTTGTTGCTCGGTGGTGCTGATTGGTGCATCATTTCACCAGTACCTATCAATTTGTGCCTTTGGGCAACAAATTTGTTGTTTGAGCAACAACTGGGCAACAAAAATAAGCAATAAAGTGCAATTGGGCAACAAAAAAGAAAAGAAACTACATTATTAAATGCAACAATAGTAGGCAGTTAGCAAATAAGAGAAGGATAACTACTTTCCGATACAGAAATTCGCAAAAATGTTCCCTAACAACTCATCATTAGTGACTTCGCCTGTAATCTCACCAAAGTGAAATAACGCTTCGCGAATATCAATTGCCATAAGGTCAGAGGAAAGACCGGATTCCAAGCCCCATTTCACCTTTTGAATTTCTTCTAACGCTTTTAGTAATGAATCGTAATGACGCGAATTAGTAACAATTGTTTCGTTGTTACGTAAAGCACCCGTGTTCACAAAAGAGAGTAGAGTTTGCTTGAGTTCATCGATGCCGATGTTGTTTTTCGCTGAGATTGTTTCAGGTTTCAAGTTTAAGGTTTCAAGTTGTTGGCGAATAGTTAGAATTTCGTTTTCAGTCAACAAATCAACCTTATTGATTACAACAACAAGTGGTTTTAAAGGATATTTATTTTTCACCCTTTCAATTTCAGTCAAGTATTCCGAACTTGAAACCTGACCCGAGCTATTGCGAAAAGGCGAAGCAAACCTGAAACTATCAAACAAATACAAGACCACCTGTGCCTGCTCAATCTTCTCAAACGTCTTTTTGATACCAATGCTCTCCACATGGTCAGTCGTGTCACGAATTCCTGCCGTGTCGATGAATCGAAAACCTATGCCTTCAATTACTAATTCATCTTCGATAGTGTCGCGAGTGGTTCCTGCAATGTCAGAAACAATAGCTCGTTCTTCATTTAATAGTGCATTGAGTAGGGTGGACTTACCCACATTCGGTTCGCCAACAATAGCAATAGGAATACCGTTTTTGATCACGTTACCAACAGCAAATGAATCAATTAATCGTTTCAATACAAATTCAATACGATTTAAAAGGTCGTTAAATTGGGTTCGGTCGGCAAATTCAACATCTTCCTCGGCAAAGTCTAATTCTAATTCAATTAACGAGGCAAAATTTAATAACTCTTGACGTAGGTTGGCAATTTCGTTGCTAAAGCCGCCTCGCATTTGTTGCATAGCAATTTGATGCGATGCTTCGTTATCTGAAGCAATTAAATCCGCCACCGCTTCAGCTTGTGATAAATCTAACTTTCCATTCAAAAAAGCACGTAAGGTGAATTCTCCCGGTTGAGCCATTTTTGCTCCGTTTCGCAAAAGCAATTGAATAATTTGTTGTTGAATAAAGGTAGAACCATGACAAGAAATCTCCACTACATCTTCACCCGTATAAGAATGTGGATTTTTGAAAACGGAAACCAAAACCTGATCATACGTTTTTCCCTCCGAAACAATATGCCCAAGATGAATGGTATGCGTTTTTTGCTGGGTTACATCTTTACCGGAAACCGAAACAAAAACCTTGGCTGCGATAGAAATGGCTTCTTTGCCGGAAAGTCGGATTACAGCAATTGCACCCGCACCGGAAGGTGTTGCCAATGCCACTATTGTTTCAGTTGGAATCATCAAAAGTTATTTTTCGCAAAATTAATGATTTTTACAATCTTAACTTCAACTAACTTTAATCTGTCAAATCATTTTTGAATTCCTGATAATTATCATAGGAATATGGATAAAAACGTTGTAATTTTACACTATTACAATAAAAAACAGCAAAAATCCATAAAAAATTACGATGATGAAAAAAATATTGTTTCCAACCGATTTTTCAGAAGCCTCTATGAATGCTTTTGTATATGCTTTAAAATTAGCAGAAAAGATTAAAGCAGAAGTGATTACACTTCATGCTTATGAACTTCCAAATTTGCATATTGGTGGTTTACCAACTACTCTCAAAGAAGTGTATGACACTATTGAATTGGAAAATTTTGAAAATTTCAAAGACCAGATTCCTTTTTTAAGAGAAATTGCAGAAAAAAACGGATTAGACCATGTAAAAATCAATCATATCCTAAAACATGGCGATTTAATTTGGGTCATCAAGCAAGTGGTGAAAGAGGAAAAAATTGATTATGTAGTAATGGGTACAAAAGGAGCTTCCGGTTTAAAAGAAACCTTCTTGGGTTCAAATGCGGGCAGTGTAATTACGGAGTTGGATAATTTTGTGATTGCAGTTCCAGAAGAGGCAAATTATGAAGGAATTAAAAACATTGTTTTTTCCACTCGTTTTAGAGAGAAAGATTTTAAAGCTCTAAAAAAAGTGATTGAATTGGCTAAATTATTTGATGCTCACGTGCATTGTGTGTATGTAAAAACCAAAAAATCAGACGTGAATCCGGTTGTAATTGAAGATTGGAAGTTTTTATTAAAAGACGAAAAAGTGAGTATTCATGTTATTGAAGCAGAAGATGTAGAACAAACTATATTAAATTTTGTTCAAGCATATGAAGTGGATATGTTGGCAATGCTAAATTATAAACGTGGATTCTTCGAAGAATTATTCCGTCAAAGTTTGACTCAAAAATTATCGTATCACGTTGAAGTTCCGCTTTTGGTGATTCATGAAAATGTAATATAAATAAAAAATCCGAAGTTAACCTTCGGATTTTTTTGATAGATTATTGAACGCTTAATTCTTCAGGTTTAGAAGCTATTTTTACTCCCGGAAGTTTAATTGGTGCTCCAACTTGTGCCAAGAAGCTACCGTTTACTTCTCCCTTTTTATAAGTTGTAAAACCAATTCTGTATAATCCCATAACAAGCGATTTAGTAGGATTTCCGGTATCACTGGTGATACGCATTAATGAATTGTATTTGCTACCAGATGGTTGAGCAGGCATTTCACTTGAATCATCATTTGACTCAATCGAAATCCATTTAGTTGTTTTGATTTTAGATTTAATATCGTCTAATTTCAAAATACTTTCTGCTCTTTCAAAAGTTATCCAAGTGTCAAAATAGCTTTTAGTATCGGCAACATTGGCAGTAAAATCTGCAGAAACCATATCTGTTGCACCCGGTTTCATTCCTTCCGGTACAGGTGAAATCATTCGAATTCCAATCTCAGGAGCTGCAATGGGAACCCAAACATATACATAATACATTTTTTTTCCATTGACTACTTCGTCCGGAGCAGCACCAGGTTTAATAAAACCAAAATAATTGGACATTTCGGTGTAAGGTACACGTACTTCTTTACCCATTAAACTTTTTTTACCCAAATCGGCTCCAAACTTATCGAGTTTTTGAGCAGAAACAGACATGGCAATACCAAGGCATGTTAATGCCATGAATACATTTTTTTTCATAAAATACTATTTATTTATAGGTTAAATTTAATCTTCATGATTAAATCGAAATAAATATATAAAAAAACACTGTAAAATGAATTACAGTGTTAATTATTTTTTAAATAAATAATTTAGTTATTCAACATGACCGGCATTACCAACATAGTAATGATTTCTCCATCATCTAAACCATCAACAGGAGTTAAGATTCCGGCACGGTTCGGTAAAGACATTTCCAATTGAATATCATCAGATTGTAAATTTGTCAACATCTCTGTTAAAAAACGAGAATTGAATCCGATTTGCATATCATCTCCTTGATAATCACAAGTCAAACGTTCTTCCGCTTTGTTAGAATAATCAATATCTTCAGCAGAAATATTTAATTCTGTACCGGCAATTTTTAATCGAATTTGATGCGTAGTTTTATTTGAAAAAATCGCTACACGACGAACAGAATTTAGAAATTGAGTTCTGTCAATTAATAACTTATTTGGATTTTCTTTAGGAATTACCGCCTCGTAGTTAGGATATTTGCCATCAATTAAACGACAAATAAGCATGTAATTATCAAATGAAAATACGGCATTACTGTCATTGTATTCAATCTTTACATCGCTATCAGATGTTCCTAAAATACCTTTTAAAATGTTCAATGGTTTTTTGGGCATAATAAAATCTGCCACTTGAGAAGCTTTTACATCCTTTCTGGAATATTTAACCAATTTGTGAGCATCGGTGGCCACAAAAATCAAACCTTCAGGAGAAAATTGAAAAAATACTCCCGACATCACCGGACGTAAATCATCGTTACCGGCGGCAAAAATGGTTTTACTGATAGCAGTTGCCAAAACTTCTGCCGGAACAAGCGTAGAAGATGGATCATCTAATACTACTGCTTTAGGAAATTCTTCACCGGCAGCATAAGCCAGAGCATATTTACCCGAATTAGAACTGATTTCAATGGTGCTATTTTCTTCTACTGTAAACGTAAGCGGTTGTTCAGGGAATGTTTTTAAGATTTCTAACAATAATTTTGCCGGTACTGCTACACTTCCTTCGCTTTTACTGTCAATATCTAAGGTAGCAGACATGGTTGTTTCTAAATCTGAGGCTGAAACAACTAAACTATTTTGGTTTAATTCAAATAAAAAATTGTCCAAGATTGGCAATGTGTTACTACTGTTAATCACACTTCCAAGTACTTGTAATTGTTTTAATAAATACGAACTCGATACTATAAACTTCATTTCGGTTTTTTATTTTATATCTTACAAATATAATGGGAACTATTGAATTTAAAAAATGGAATTTATTAACATTATCTGGCGTAAGTTTTTTTACGCCAAAAGATAAAGGCTAACGCAAACAATAACAAGAGTATCAATGGCAATCCAACTGTTAACAATTGAATAGAATGGTAGTCTTGATTTACTTTTTCTTTATCTAAAAAAGCCAATTTTACTTCTTTATTTCGAATGTTGATAAGTCCGCTGTCATCCATTAAATAATTCATGGCGTTTAGTAAAAATTCTTTGTTGCCATATACTTGTTGGATCCATTGATCAATTCCACCTAGTAATGGTTTTTTATTGACATAGGTATAATTAATGATGTCTCCATCGGCAATCACAATCATTTTGTTTTCTTTTCCGTTTTCTTGATTAGAGGGGTCTGAAAAAGGTTTTACTCGGTTTTTAAATGCAGAGGTAAAGGAGCCTTCTAACAACACGCCAAGCGGTAAATTCCCTTTGTTAAAATCTTGTTCGTTAACACCTTCCATGAATTCATATAAATTCATTTCTAAAGGTGTTCCGATCGCTTTAGACTGTGGTGAACTTTTTAAAAGGATGGTTTTTTTAATACTGTTTTTTAACGTGTCAATGGTATTGGCAAATTCTAATTTGACCAAATTGATATTGTTGTTAATGGCATGATTATTTTCTGATTTTATAATTGGCGAATACAACCAATCAATCGGCACATCGCCTTGTTCAGATTGAGCTGTAATGGGTGTAGAAAGTAAATCTTGAACCAAATTATAATTGATGCGAACACCATATTTAAACAATAAATCATCTACATTCAATTCCCTCGGAAATGCTAATGAAGCATTGTTTTTGTTTTGTAAAGAATCAATATCGGCAATCACTTTATCCATCAGCCACATGCTTTTTCCGCCATTCATGATATATTGATCTAGAATATATTTTTCATTGTCAGTAAAGGCTTCAGTAGGTTTGACAATCAAAGCGGCATCAAAACGTTTCAAATTTTCCAGTACTTTATTCGGATTATCTTGCAAAGAATCAAAATTGAATTCGCCTAATTGATAATATTCTTTCAGATTCAATAAACAATCCGCTTGGTATTTGTCTGCCATTTGTCCGTTTCCTTTTAAAATGGCAATTTTTTTCTTTTCTTTTTTAGTAATTTTGGTTAAAGCATCTGCAAAAGCAAATTCTAGTAATTGCACCGAACTATTGATGTTTTCAGCAGGTGTATTTCCAAAATTGTTGACTAATAAAGGAACACGAACAGATTTTTCACCTTGATTAGCAATTGCCCAAGGAAAAATTTGTATAATTTCCTTTTTTCCTTTTTGAGTACTATTGATATTGGTTGGTAAGAAACCAAGATTTGTCAATTCTGCAATGTACTGTTGAGCATTGTTTTCATCTTCCAACGGATTGGTAAACTGAAACATCAAATTGGAATTATGACTGCTAAACTCTTCTAAAAGTTGTTTAGTTTCATTTTGTAACCGTTTAAATTCCGGTGGAAAATTTCCATCTAAAAAAACATCAATAAACAAAGGTTCATCAATACTTTTTAGGAGTTCAATAGTGCTATCTGAAAGCGTATAGCGTTTGTCATCCGTCAAGTCAAATCGTTTAAAATAAAAATGCCCAACGATATTGATAGCCACTAACATCCCGAAAAGCGACAAAAAAGAAAGAAGATTTTTTTTAGTACTTATTTTCATTAGTTTTTTGACGATTTAAGTTGATAAACAGTTGCAGCCAAGAAGAGTATCGATAAACTGATAAAATAGAGTAAATCTCGTGTGTCAATAACACCACGACTGATGCTTTTATAGTGATAATCCATACCTAAAGCGGCAACGAAAGTGGAAAAAGATGTAAAAAAACCCGCAATACCTTCAAATCCAAAATAGAACACAAAACAAATAAAAACGGCCACAATAAAAGCTACTATTTGATTTTCAGTAAGTGTTGAAGCAAATATTCCGATAGCGGTGTATGCACTCACCAAAAATAATAATCCAAAATAGGAACCAATAGTACTTCCCATATCAAAATTTCCGGCAGGAGAACCATAATCCGAGATGACAAATACATAAAAGAGAGTAGGCAAGAGTGCTATTAAAATCAACAAAAATGCTCCTAAAAATTTGCCTACTACAATTTGACGAATCGTCAAGGGTTTGGTTAATAAAAGCTCCAAAGTACCTTGTTTTTTTTCATCCGCAAAACTCCGCATGGTAACTGCCGGTATCAGAAAAATCAACACCCATGGTGCGAGTGTAAAAAACGGATTCAAATCGGCAAACCCACTATTTAAGATGTTAAAATCAGCTTCAAAAACCCATAAAAAGAGTCCGTTGAGCAATAAAAAAACGGCAATCACCAAATATCCGATGGGTGAACCGAAAAAAGATTTTATTTCTCTTAGAAGTATTGCTTTCATTTTTTGAGTTTATAAGTTTATAAGTTTAAGAGTTCGAAAGGTGGACTTTAAAACATATTTTTTATACTAGGCTAAAGTAACCAATTTATCAACACTCCACGCTTCCGGTTTGGCATTAAACAATTGTTTGGTGAAGGTCCAAACTTCATCAAATAATGCCGATTGACGATAGTTTTCTAGATCCTCTTCGCTTTCCCAATAACTATATGTAAAAAAAATATCCGGATTGTTTTTATCCCGATACAATTCTAATAAACGGTTGCCGGGTGCATTTCGTATTTTTTCTTTCATCAAGTCAAAATTGTCCAAGAAAGCTGAAACGTGTTGCGGATGAAAACTCATTTTTACGATGCGTACAAACATAAATATTATTTAAAGTTAATGGTAATAGTATCGCGATAGCCAATTCCGAGCAAGGTCTGAGCACTTCCAACGGTGGAAGGATTACTTCTAAACAAAGCAATTTCTAAAAAGCCAACTTCGTTGAACAACGCCAATTGTTCTCCTTCAAAATACTTAATCGGAAATTTATCTGAAACAGCAACTGCCGAATAATTGGATTGTATCGATTTGATTGGTTTGGGTTTAATATCAATTTCAAACATTCTGCCTTTACCGACTTCCATAAATTGTTTTTGGGAAATATTCACCACTACATTTCCAAAATGATCAATATAAATGACATTTCCTTTGATAGAATTTCCATCTTTGGATACAATCGATTGTAATTCAGTAGTAGGTTTTAACTGTTGAATTTCTTTCCCAATTACGTTCAAGGTTCCTCCTTTTGCTAAATGACATGCAACCGTTTTAAAAACATCTAAATCCGTTGCATTGGAAGGTAAACGGTCATGAATGTTAATAACGACAATCTTTTGTGGTAAAATGCGTTGCGTCAACATACTCAAAATTCCATTGTCGGCACAAATGAAAAATTGATCATTCCATTGCATGGCAATATGCTCGTTTTCAATATTTCGTTCAGCATCAACACCAATGAGGTGGACCGTTCCTTTTGGAAAACTACTGAAAGCGGCTTGAATGATATAGCTAGCTTCGGCAGTATTAAATGGATCAATATCATGCGAAATGTCAACGATTTTAGCTTCCGGAAATTCTGTTAAGATTTTTCCTTTTAAAGCCCCAACAAAATGGTCTTTTAGTCCGTAATCTGTCGTGAGTGTAATTATTGACATTTTTTTGTTTATAACTATTCGTTAAACGTACGAAGTTTTTTGTTTAAATTTGAGTGATGCAAATCTAGTAATTAAAAACTATTTTTTAATTTTAAAACTGTTGCTTTTGAACGAAAGAATTATCGAACTGCACGACATTGCCCCAAAAGAGTTTTGGGGAGCTCAAGATAGCCATCTTGAAACCATCAAAAAGTACTATCCAAAGTTAAAAATTGTTGCCCGAGGCACCACCCTAAAGGCATACGGCGAGAAGGAAGTATTAGATGAATTTGAAAACCGCTTTAACCGCTTAATGCTACATTTCACACGTTACAACAACATTGATACCAATGTGATTGACCGTGTAATTCAAAGCAACTCTCACGAGGAACACCGAATGCCGGACCACGACAAGATTTTAGTGCACGGTTTAGGCGGTAAACTCATCAAAGCCATGACGCCAAATCAACAAAAATTAGTGGATTTGGTACATAAAAACGACATGGTTTTTGCTGTTGGTCCCGCCGGAACGGGTAAAACCTACACAGGTGTGGCCTTGGCTGTAAAAGCTCTCAAAGAAAAACAAGTGAAGCGTATCATTCTGACACGTCCTGCGGTTGAAGCCGGAGAAAATCTAGGCTTTTTACCCGGTGATATGAAAGAAAAACTAGATCCGTATATGCAACCGTTATATGATGCATTACGCGATATGCTACCCCCACAAACATTGGAAGATTACATTTTGAAAGGAATCATTCAAATTGCTCCTCTGGCTTTCATGCGAGGTAGAACATTAGACAATGCTTTTGTGATTTTGGACGAAGCTCAAAATTCAACCCATTCGCAGATGAAAATGTTTTTGACCCGTATGGGAAAAAATGCCAAATTCATCATCACCGGCGACCCCGGACAAGTTGACTTACCAAGAAGAACTATTTCAGGATTGAAAGAAGCCTTACTCATTCTTAAAGATGTGGAAGGTATTGGGATACTATATTTGGATGACAAAGATATTGTACGTCATCGATTGGTAAAAAAAGTAATTGATGCGTATAAAAGTATTGAGAATTTAGATTAATATTTTTATTAGTTATATGAATTGACCCTCTATTATCATTAGAGGGTTTTTTATTACTTGCTCAATCTTTTGAAAAAGAAGGTTTTAGATTTATTTGTTTTTTCGGCATAAATTTTGCTAAATAGCATATCGTTTAACAGTAAAATCAATATACAATGAAAAAGTTTATTTTAGTTTTAAGTGTATTTACAGCAAGTTTTACATTTGCTCAACAAAAAGAAATTAATGTAACCAAAGATAATTCTTGGTTCAAAGCTGGTTTAACCGCAGGATTACCAATCGGTGATACAGCAGATTTCACTTCTTTTTCTGTAGGTGCCGATCTGCGTGGACAATACATGGTTACACCACATTTTGGTATTGGGGTAGCTTCCGGTTATAACCACTTTTTCGGCAAAGACGGAGCAGATGATTTTGGCTTAATTCCATTAGCCGGTTTTGCTCGTTATTATTTTCAAACGGAAGGCGTTTTTGTAGGTGCGGATTTAGGGTATGGATTTTTAACCAATGTAGACAATAACAGCGGTGGTATGTATATCAATCCTCAAATTGGTTACCACAATAAAAAATGGAACATTTATGGGTTCTATCAACATTCGTTTACCGAAAATGATATTGATATTCAAATGGTGGGAGTGGGTGCAACCTATAATATAATGTTTTAATCATTCATTACTTGTAAAGATTAAAATTATTCATAAAAATTATGCGAATTACATCTATTATTTATTCCTTTTTACTTCTATCGATTCTTTTTTCTTGTCAATCTACAAGTAATGAAAAGTGTTGTTTTGAAAGAAAAAATGAAAATAATTATGAACGAATTTCTCTAAACTTTTTAGATAATAATGTTATTTCAGGAACTTATTTTTCAATTGCAAAAAAAGCTGATACTATTCAAGCAACTATAAAAGGGAAATTAGATTCTGATGGAACAATACTTTTTGAAACGGAGACTGAGAATGAAACGTTTGAATATTTTGGTAAAGTAGAAAAAGCAAAGTTAATTTTACATACTTTACAAATGTTCCAACCTGATTCGTCAAAAAGTCAATATAAAATTCTGGATAAAACGAATAAAGTTTCAGCTGATAAAATATATAAAAAAGTAAACTGTAGTTCAGAATAAGCTTAAATTAGGATTGTAGTAAATGAATTAGAATGTTAATTTAAGAAATAAAATCAAAAAAGATAAGGACAGTGTAACTGTCCTTTTTTTATAAATTTTTAAACATAATATTGATAATACAAAGGGAAGAATCTTTACTTTTGCACCTCACAACAACACAACAACATGAACACAATTACAACGACTAACTTTACTTTTCCGGGTCAAAAATCGGTCTATCGTGGCAAAGTCAGAGAAGTGTATAACATTAATGATGAACTTTTAGTGATGATTGCTACCGATCGTCTTTCAGCTTTTGACGTAGTAATGCCTAAAGGAATCCCATATAAAGGCCAAATTCTTAATCAAATTGCCACAAAATTCATGCAATTAACGCAAGATATTGTTCCCAATTGGTTGATTGCCACACCTGATCCAAATGTAGCGGTAGGACATTTATGTGAGCCTTTTAAAGTAGAGATGGTCATTCGAGGTTATCTTTCCGGTCATGCCGCCAGAGAGTATGCCGCAGGAAGACGTTTACTTTGCGGAGTAGAAATGCCGGAAGGTTTAAAAGAAAATGACAAGTTTCCTATACCAATCATTACACCCACTACCAAAGCAGCTAACGGTTCACATGATGAAGATATTTCACGAGAAGCCATATTAGCAAATGGAATAGTTTCAGAAGAAGATTACCTCGTTTTAGAAAATTATACAAGTGCTTTATATCAACGTGGAACTGAAATTGCAGCTTCACGCGGATTGATTTTGGTTGATACCAAATATGAATTCGGAAAAACAAAAGACGGGAAAATTGTGTTGATAGACGAAATTCACACTCCTGATTCATCTCGCTATTTTTATGCAGATGGTTATCAAGAACGACAAGATAAAGGAGAAGAACAAAAGCAATTATCGAAAGAATTTGTCCGTCGCTGGTTGATTGAAAATGGTTTTCAAGGCAAAGAAGGTCAACAAATTCCAGATATGACGGATGATTATATCGAAACGGTTTCCGAACGCTACATCGAGTTGTATGAAAATATCATTGGTGAAAAATTTGTAAAAGCAGATATAACGAATATTCATCAGCGAATTGAACAAAACGTGTTGGAATTTCTACATAAATAATTCTCATCAAAAAATAAACTTTAAAAAGTCAGGTTAACCACCTGGCTTTTTTGTTAAAGATTTGTTAGGTATTGAAAAAGTTGTAACAAAAACAAACAGCTTTCGTCTATTACTATATCAATCAATCAAAAATCATTCATTAATCAAAAAACGAACAGTATGAAAAAAACAATCATTTTTTTAGGTGTAGCCTTGTTAGGCTTTGGTCAGTTTACGTATGCTAATTCAACTGAAAAATCAGTTAGTAGTGGAGAAACTGGAATTTACGCAAAATATTATTCCACACCACTTTGTGTTGCCATTAGCAAAGGTGAAGTAGAAGTAGTGAAAAAGTTTATAGAATACGGAGCAGATATCAATGAAAAAACAAATGGAATGACTCCGCTGATGTATGCCGCTCGTTACAATCAAGTTGAAATCATTGCTTTTTTATTAGAAAAAGGAGCTGATCCTAAAATCAAAGACGAAAGAGGAAATACGGCACTTGATCATGCCATGAATTCCAAAGCAAAAGAAGCTGTTACTTTGCTAAAAAGTAAATAAATTGGTTTGAGTTAGTTAGAAAAAAAGCTGTAAGTTAATTTTACAGCTTTTTTTGTGTTTTATCGTAAAATGGTTTGCTTTCTATCTGGTCCTACAGAAACTACTTTTATGGGAACTTCCAATTCCTTTTCAATAAATTCAATATACGTTTTTAATTCTATTGGAAGTTCTTCATACGTTGTCATTCCTGTCAAGTCAGCTTGCCAACCTTTCATTTCAGTATAGATAGGCTCTACATTTTCCGGTTCAATATTGTAGGGAAAGTGACTAATTTGCTCTCCTTTGTATTGATAAGCAGTACAAACTTGTAGGGTTTTAAATCCGGAAAGCACGTCGCCTTTCATCATATACAAAGCAGTTACACCATTTACTTGAACCGCATATTTTAAAGCAACTAAGTCTAACCAACCACAACGTCTGGCTCTTCCGGTAACGGAACCAAATTCATTTCCAATTTTGGCCATAGTTTGTCCGTTTTCATCAAATAATTCAGTAGGGAAAGGGCCACTACCAACTCTTGTGGTGTATGCTTTAAAGATTCCAAAAACATCTTTCACTTTATTAGGAGCAATGCCTAAACCGGTGCAAGCTCCCGCAGCTGTTGTGTTGGAAGAGGTAACAAAAGGATACGTTCCAAAATCAATATCTAATAATGAGCCCTGTGCTCCTTCACATAAAATCGATTTTCCGGCTTTTATGGCTTGGTTGAGGTATTCTTCACTATCAATAAAAGTAAGCGTTTTTAACACTGCAATAGAAGCAAAAAACTCTTCTTCCATTTCTTTTAAATCGTATTGTAAATCTACATCATAAAAGGAAATCATCGCTTCGTGTTTGTCAGCTAAAGCACGATAACGCTCTTTAAAATCGGCTAACTCAATATCACCAATACGAATACCGTTTCTTCCGGTTTTGTCCATATACGTTGGTCCAATTCCTTTTAATGTAGAACCGATTTTGGCTTTTCCTTTGGATGCTTCTGAAGCAGCATCTAACAAGCGATGTGTGGGTAAAATTAAATGTGCTTTTCTGGAAATCAATAATTTGGATTTAACATCCATGTTGAACTTTTCCAAACCTTCCAATTCTTTTTGAAAAACAACAGGATCCATTACTACACCATTCCCAATAATGTTGATGGAATTTGCGTGAAAAATTCCGGATGGGATAGTTCGTAAAACGTGTTTAATTCCATCAAATTCTAAAGTATGGCCTGCATTTGGACCGCCCTGAAAACGAGCAATAATGTCATATTTTGAAGTGAGTACATCTACAATTTTTCCTTTTCCTTCGTCGCCCCATTGAAGGCCGAGCAGTAAATCTACAGTCATTTTTTAATTGGTTGTTTTGTTTAGGGAATTTTCCCGAAGTTAGTTGTGTTATTATTTATTCTGATGGTATTACGGGATTTTCAACTGTTACCGCTTTTTTGTTTCCGTATAAATAAAGCGAATGGTTGTGTATTTCTATCCCGAAAATTTCTTCAATTGTTTTTTTAATTTGCTGAATTCGTGGGTCACAAAATTCAATCACTTCTCCCGTATCGGTCATAATGATATGGTCATGTTGCTTGTCAAAATAGGATTTTTCATAATGAGCCTGATTTTGACCAAATTGATGACGACGCACTAATCCACACTCTAGCAAAAGTTCTATTGTGTTGTATAAAGTGGCACGACTAACCCTGTAATTTTTATTTTTCATTTTAATATACAACGATTCAATATCAAAATGCTCTAAATTATTGTATATTTCTTGAAGAATGGCATATCGCTCAGGGGTTTTCCGATGTCCTTTTTCTTCCAAAAACTTGGTAAAAACGTTTTTTACGATTTCCTGATTTTTGTTATTTTCCATAGGATTTTCCATATCTGCAAAGATACATTATTTTTATGTTTTGACATTTTTTAAATGCCTATTTCAATAAAGATTATCAACAAAAAATGTCAATAATTAATTCAGTTTTGCATTTGTCACACGGGTAACTTTATCAATACCGTCAATCTTTTTAATATTTTCAATCAATCGTTTTAAGATGGTATTGTTTTGCACCACCACTGTTACTTGACCATTAAAAATTCCTGCTTCACCACTTAAAGAAATACTTTGAATATTAACATGCATTTGATTCGAAATTACTTTTGTAAGTTCATTGGTTAACCCAAGCGAGTCCATTCCGGTTATTTTTAAAACGGCTTTAAAATCTTCTTGTGAGGAATCAATCCATTTGGCTTGAATTATTCTGTAAGCATAATTGGATTGTAAACTAATGGCATTCGGACAATCTTTCTTATGCACTTTTATTCCGTCATTGATAGTTAAAAAACCAAATACATCATCACCGGGGATCGGACTACAACAACTCGACAATTTATAATCCAATTTATCTTGTTCTGTGCCAAAAACGAGTAGGTCAAAGTTTTTGCTCAACTCATATTTTTGAATTTGTTCAGGAGCAACACTTGGTGAACGTTTTATTTTCTTGAAGAAATTCATCAAAGTGCTGCTTTTTTGAGCCGCAAAATCTTTCAATTGCTGATTGTCTATCGTTCCAATTCCAACCCTATAAAATAAATCTAAACTGGTTTTTAACTTAAAATAAACCACTAATTCATTAATAGTTGCTTCGTTTAAGGTAATTTTTAAATGACGAAGTTTTCGGGTCAAGAGTTCTTTTCCGTCTTCAGCGATTTTCTTAGTATTTTCGTTGAGAACGTTTTTGATTTTGTTTTTTGCTCTGGAGGTCGTTACATAATCCAACCAATGTGAATTAGGCTTCTGATTGGGTGAAGTGATAATTTCAATTTGGTCTCCGCTATTCAACACATGATTAAGTGGAACTAATTTTCCGTTTACACGTGTTCCTCTGGTTCTGACTCCTATTTCGGAGTGAATACTGAATGCAAAATCCAACGATGTAGCTCCTTTTGGAAGCGATTTAATCTCACCCTTAGGAGTAAAAACATAAATTTCTTTGGAATATAAATTCAACTTAAAATCTTCTACAAAATCAACCGCATTGTTAGTAGAGTTTTCTAAGGCTTCTTTCAATAAATTAAGCCAAGTATCTAACGTATTTTCTTCCGAAATACCTTGTTTGTATTTGTAATGGGCCGCATATCCTTTTTCAGCAATCTCATCCATTCGTTCCGAACGAACTTGGATTTCAACCCAACGTCCTTTTGGACCCATCACAGTGATATGAAGGGCCTCGTAACCCGTAGATTTTGGCGAAGAAATCCAATCACGAAGGCGGCTCGGACTCGGACGGTAATGATCGGTTACGATGGAATAGATCTTCCAAGCGATGAATTTCTCATCATGTGGATTAGATTTATAGACAATTCGCAACGCAAATTTGTCATACACTTCATCAAAAGAAACCCCTTGAGCCAACATTTTACGTCGAATGGAATATATGGATTTTGGACGACCTTTAATCGTGTATTCGATGCCTTCTTCGTTAAGCGATTTTTTTAAAACATCAGAAATAGAAGTAATATAGGCTTCTTGTTCTTCCTTGCTTTCCTTCATTTTACTTACGATATCAGCATACACATCGGGTTCGGTATATTTTAAACCCAAATCTTCTAATTTCGATTTGATGTTATATAAACCCAATCGATGGGCGAGAGGAGCATAGATATAAAGTGTTTCAGAAGCAATTTTGGCCTGCTTATAATCCACCATTGATTCCATCGTCTGCATGTTGTGCAAACGGTCAGCCAATTTGATAAGAATTACACGAACATCATCGTTTAGCGTAAGCAACATTTTACGGAAATTCTCCGCTTGCATCGAAATTTCCTGATCGGTTTTTACTTTCGCTATTTTGGTTAATCCATCTACTAGTTGAGCGATTTTCGGATTAAACATTTTTTCAATTTCAGCAACAGTTATAGGCGAATCTTCTACCACATCGTGCATTAAGGCCGCAGCAATGGCAGTGGCTCCCAAACCAATTTCAGAAGCTACAATCTTAGCTACTGCAATAGGATGGAAGATGTACGCTTCTCCTGATTTACGACGCTGATCTTTATGAGCTTCAACCGCCACATCAAACGCTTTCCGAATTATTTTTTTGTCCTCCGGAGTAAGTGTCTGATAACTGATGCGAAGCAGCTCCTTATATTCCTTGGCAATGGCCTTGTTTTCTAATTCTAAATCCAATTCAGTCATAGCAATTTCTTAACTTACTAAAAGTAAAAAATTGATTTGAATTGTGCAACAATAAAAAATTGAAATTTAATGTAGTAAGAAATCTACAAATAGAATATTTAAACCTATGCCGTATTATTTTATGAAAACCCCCTCTGCCTTTTCGCTTCAAACAACAAAATAGCCGCCGCCACCGAAACATTCATTGAATCGATTTCGCCTTGCATGGGGATGATTATGTTTTGAGTGCTTTCTGTACGCCATGGTTCTGTTAATCCTGTTGCTTCTGTACCAACAACCAATGCTGTTGGGGTGGTGTAATTTTCTAAATGATAAGCATTTGAGTTTTGTAACGTAGCCGAATAAATAGCAATGTTATTCTTTTTTAAGTAATTAATCACTTCTTCGGTTGTTCCTATTGCAATTTGATTGGTAAATAAACAGCCTACACTCGAACGAACCACATTCGGGTTGTATACATCACTTTTAGGATTAGCAATAATCACTGCATCAATGTTTGCCGCATCGGCTGTTCGCAGTAACGCTCCGATATTTCCGGGTTTTTCAATTCCTTCGGCAACTAAAATAAGTGGGTTTTCAGATAATTTTAAATCGGATAGTTGATGCGATTTTGATTTGGCTACGGCTAAAATTCCTTCGGTCGTGTCGCGATAGGCTAATTTTTGATAGACTTCCTTTGAAATTTCAATGCAATCGGAAAAGGTGAATTTTTTCACCTCTTTTTCTGAAATCAAATCCGGTAAAAACAAAATGGTTTCAAGCTGATAACCACCTTTTACGGCCAATTCAATTTCGCGTTTGCCTTCCATTAAAAACGTACCGGTTTGCTTGCGGGTTTTGGCTTTATCCTGCAATTGAACAAGCGATTTGATGAATGGATTTTGTGCAGAAGTAATGGTTTTCAAAGTGTTGGATTTTGGTTAGCAAAGATATGGATTTATATGTTTTATGTTTCAGGTTTAAAGTTTCGTGATTTCTGTGCTTTCTGTGAGAAATATTTATTTATCAAGTTTTGATTATGAACAAATATTGGGATGTAAAATAAGAAATTGGAAAACTAAAATGCTTGATTCAATTACTATAAAAGGTCTGCATGATATTTTTTCTCACAGAAAGCACAGAAAGCACGGAAATGAGATTGCTTCGTAATGACAAAATTGTGCGAAAACTGCGACTGCGACCGAAAACTTCTATAAAATCCCTCTCGCTTTAATTTCCAAATATTTATTAATTGTATCCAAAGTTAAATTTTCCGGTTGGGTTAAGACGGAATAGATCCCGTATTTTTTGAGTTCGTTGACGATTAAACGCTTTTCAAACATGAATTTTTCGGCGATGACTTTGTCATACACTTCCTGAACGGTTTCTGCTTTTTTATGAATAAGTTCGTTTAATTCTGTGTTTTGAAAAAAGACAACCACAAGCAAGTGATTTTTAGCAATTCCCTTTAAATAGGGAAGTTGTCGGTGCAATCCATCTAACGTTTCAAAATTAGTGTAAAGTAAAAGTAAGCTGCGTTGGTTGATGTTTTTCTTTACATCGGTGTATAATCGACTGAAATCGCTCTCGAAAAAGTCGGTTTTGATGTTGTACAAACATTCCATAATCAATTGCATTTGCGAGGAACGTTTTTCAGCAACGACTCTGTTTTCAACCTTTTTGGAGAAAGTAAACATGCCGGCTTTGTCGTGTTTTTTCAGAATTACATTCGATAAAACTAAAGTAGCGTTGATGGCATAATCCAACAAACTCAAACCATTAAACGGCATTTTCATCACACGACCTTTATCGATAATCATATAAACTGATTGTGATTTTTCATCTTGAAATTGGTTGACCATTAAACTGTTTTTCTTGGCTGTGGCTTTCCAATTCAATGTTCGGATGTCATCGCCTTGAATGTATTCTTTGATTTGCTCAAATTCCATCGTGTGACCAATTCGGCGTATTTTCTTCACACCATATTGAAACAAATTGTTAGAAAAAGCCATCAAATCATACTTCCGTAATTGAATGTAAGATGGATATGTAGGCACCATTTGGTCTTTGTTGAAGGTAAATCGGCGAGAAATAATCCGTAAAGGAGAAGAAATGTAAACATTCAAATTCCCAAAAACATATTCACCCCGTTCTACGGGACGAAGAAAATACTGAATATCATCCTGTGAAGAAGCTTTGATTTTTCTACTAATTTCGAAATTTCGCACTTGAAACTGAAAAGGAATTTCATCTATAATTTTAGCATATACAGCAAACGTGTAATAATTTCGAATAGAAACACTAATCGGATTTTCATCCCCATTAGAGAGTTTTTCTGCAACAATTCGAGTAGATTCAATTCCGGTTTTAGCAGCAAAAAGAATGATGATATCCAAAACTAAAAACGATACCGTAATTAGTAAAAAATACCAAGCTAAATTATAAAATACAGGGAAAAAGAAGCTCAACACAAAGGTAGCCACTATACCACCAAGCAAGTAGAAAAAGAAATTATTGATGTAAAGCTGTTTAAACCCTTTTTTCAAAACGATTGATTTTATCTTGGAATCTCAATAGATTCAATAATTTGTTGAATAATTTCCTTACTAGTGATGCCTTCCATTTCGCGTTCAGGCGTTACGATTACTCGGTGTTGCAAAACAGGTATAGCCGCCTCTTTGATGTCTTCCGGTGTCACAAAATCTCTTCCGCGAAGAGCAGCGAAACCTTTTGCGGCGTTTAAAATAGCAATCGAAGCACGAGGCGAAGCTCCTAAATACAAAAATCCGTTTTCTCTGGTGTTGACAACCAATTTGGCGATGTATTCCAATAAATTAGGTTCTACAATAACTTGTTTTACCAAAACCTGAAATTGTTGGATAGCTTCTGCTGTTAGCAACGATTTAATATTTCCAAGTTTGTTATCACTCAATAAAGCGTGTTCTTTTTGAAGAATATGGATTTCCTCTTCTAATTTTGGATAATCGATGTTGATTTTAAATAGAAAACGGTCCAATTGGGCTTCCGGCAAGCGATATGTTCCTTCTTGTTCAATTGGGTTTTGGGTAGCAATAACCAAGAAAGGTGCTGTCATTGCGTATGTCGTTCCATCCATCGTAATTTGGCGTTCTTCCATTACTTCGAATAAAGCGGCTTGCGTTTTGGCAGGAGCACGATTGATTTCGTCTATCAAAATTAGGTTGGAAAAAATAGGCCCTTTTTTGAATTCAAATTCTGATTTTTTTAAATCAAAAACGGAAGTCCCCAAAATATCCGATGGCATTAAATCGGGTGTAAATTGAATTCGGCTAAACCCAACACTCAAGGTTTTGGCTAATAATTTTGCCGTAATGGTTTTAGCTACTCCGGGAACACCTTCAAGCAAAACATGACCATTGGATAAAATAGCAACCAATAATTGATCGATCATTTTGTGTTGACCAACAATGACAGTATTTAATTCATGTTTGATGGCTAGAATGCTCTCCTGCAAAGGTTTTAGGTCGATGCGGGATGCAAAGTTGACGGTTTCTTCCGGTTGTGATGGGATTAGATTTTCTTCCATATATCTTTTTTTTACACTTTATTTTTTATTTTCTAAAATTTTTTCAAGCACACCATTCAATTCAATCAAATCAGCTTCTGTGCTTTTATACGTTTTTCGTTGTCGTTTGATGAGCATAACTGCTTTTTCAATCAGAGCAATATCTTTCCCGGTTTTTTGATGTACTTTCTTGATGAAATCATCATCTAATTTCTGCGTATCAATTAAATAATCTTGACGCAACTTTTCAAGGAAAAAAATAATTTTCTTTTCCATAATCGTATCGTGATTGCCTTCTTGGAAATACAAATTTCCAATGGTCTTCGTAAAATCAACAGTTGTATTTTCCAATGGTTTGATAATCGGAATAATTCGTTGTTTTCGTTTGGCGTTGAAAATCATAAAGATAATCATTCCAATTAAAAATACATACCAGGCCCATTTCAGTCCTTCATTACTTAAAACAAACCGCATTGGCGAATTGGAAACGCCGTTATTATAGGTTTTGTTAGGATACCAATACACAGCCCCTTTTGGAAGATACGAAAGCACTTTTTCGGCATATTGATAATTTCGGTCTTTCAAAAGATAATAATTGGTAAAGGCAAACGGTTGGGTGTGCAGATAAAAATTCCCCTGTCCGTAAGGGATTTTTACAAAATTCACAAAAGTAGAATCTTCTGCTTTTTGATAACCAATCACCGATGTTTTTAACGTATCAAATGAAGAAAAATGATTACCGGAAACGCCCATTTTCATTTGATATTCTTTTTCATCTATCTTTTTATTGGCTAAAAAGACCTCGATTCTATCTTTAAAAAAATGATTGTCAATTTGAAATTTCAAGGAATCTTGTAGTTTTTCTGAAAAGGAATTCATGCTCAAAAAGGCATCGTTACCGTGGGAAACAAAATACAAAATTTCATCCGTTGAAGATTCGTCAATAGTATAATAATGGTCAATTGAAAAAAATGTTCCCTTGATTTTGTAAGTGTTTACGAGTGTGTCAAAATCATAGTGTGCATCAAAAAATTCATAAGGCGTTACCCGGATTTGAGCAAGTGAATCTTTTTTAAATAAATGTCCTTTTTCTTGGTCAAATACTTTTAAACCAAACGGAATTTTAGAATTGATATCAAAACTAGGTGTCCAATTAATCGGTCGCGGTCGATTGGCATCCACAAAAATGATCAACGCCATCATGGCGACCAAAAAAATAATGTATATTTTAATCGTTCTGTTCATTAAAGCGATTGAATCATTTTTTCAAATTTGGTTTTGGCTTTTTCAAAGGTCGGTTCATCCAATTCAAATTCTCCATACCAAATATAGTTGTATAAATAGGAAGCATATTCAAAATCAGATTGGAAAGCTTCGTTTTTAATTTCATATAAATAATCAGAATTGGTTTTTTCCAAATCCCATTCAATGATGTTTTTATCCGACATTTTTTTCAAAAGCCATAAATAGTAGTAGCGAATGCTCAACCGTTGTTCGCCGGATTTCAGGGTGTCTTTGATGAGTTTTTCAAAATCTACCAAATGAATATTTTTCTCAATATCTTCATGATGTATGACTTTCTTATCCGATGATTTTCCGAAAATCCATTGTCCTTCACCATTTAGTATCGCTTTTACAATCAGATAAATCACAAATATTATAAGTAGTACCGCCAATGTTTTTATGACAATATCTACAACCTTGCCGGAAACCGAGTTGCTACTCAAGTTGAATAATCGTTTAAAAAAATCTGCCAACCATTGTTTAAATCGATCCCACCAAGTGGATTCTTTTACGGCTTGCTCATAAATGTAATCGTCGTCTTGGTAGTTGTCCTTAAACTGTTGTTCAAATGTTCTGTTTTGAATGAATGAAGAATCAATTTTAATGTCTTTTTCAGTAAAAAGGATTTTTTCTTCCTGTACTTCCACAGATAAACTGTCTTGTGCAAACGTTTGTAAACAAGTTAAAAATAAAAGTATGTAGAGAAATTTATTCACCATCTTTCCCAATCAAATCAATATCGTTTATGGTGTTTTTGTTTTCGTTTTCTTCCCGCAAACTGTAATAAATGACACCATTGTTCACTACTAATAAATTGTTTAAAACATAGCTCAACAATAGTGAAATACAAATTACAATCACCATCATGATCCCAAAGGTAGAAAAAGCTTCTTCTTGAGAACTTTGATTTTCCAAACTGGTAAACATACTTGCAATACCAATTATGTAAGGAATGGCAGAAAAAATACTCACTACAATTTGAATGATGACATACATGATAATGGTTGAACCAACTATCGGCCAAAAGTTTTGGGTCAATTTTGAATAGCCTTTTCCTAAAGCATCAAAAACCCCAATTTCAGCATTCATATATTCATAAAAACTAAATTGAACAAAGGCGATAAGTGCCGGAATTAAAATGATAGCCAAAACAAATCCAATAATAATAAACATCATCGCCACCAATAATCCCATTATTAATAATCCAACCGTTATACTGAGCAGAAAAATGACTAAAAAGAAGATGACCACTTTACCGAATGAAGATTTAAATTCATCAATAATTTCTTTAGCATCAAAAGGTTTCCCTTTGTGTTGATCCAATAGTTTTAAATAGACAACAGGAAAAGTATAATTAACTAACGATACAAAAAGAATCAGCAGAAAGAAAACAATAAAAACACCAATGATCAATCCAATATTATTATTGAAATAATCATCCATAAAATTGGAAGAAGTAGAACCAATATTGGAAAAAATCAGTTCAAAATATACTTTGAACACAAAATAGGAGAGAGCCACCAAAAGTATCAATAAGGTTCCGTTGATGATAAAATAGTTTCTAAAGAAATGAGCTCCGTTTTCTTTGAAAAATAAGAAGGTATCACTTATGTATTCGCTAAAATTTCTTTTCTTAAACAGTTGAAACATAACTTACGATTTTAGAGTAACAGACTTCATTTTTTTGTTTACAATAAATGGAAATACGAGAAAGTAAAATGAAATCATACTCAATGTTCCTAAAATGATGATGACATTCAACCAATTGGGCATTTCCAAGGCATATCGAGTAACGAATCCTTCTAAAAATCCGGCTGCAATAGTAAAAGGAATCGTACTCAAAAATATTTTTAAACCGTTTTTAAATCCGATTTTAAAGGAATTCATTCTGGAATAGGTTTTCGGGAAAAGAATGGAAGCTCCCAACATAAAGCCGGCAGCGGTTTCAATCACAATGGCAAAAATTTCCATCGAACCGTGAATCCAAATGCCGCGAACACTTTCCCAAAAAACACCCTCTTGAAAAAAGAAATACTGGAAAGAACCCAACATTATACAGTTTTGCAACATGATGTAAAATGTACCAATTCCTAAAAAGACGCCCCAAATGAAGCATTGGGCACCCACGTACAAGTTATTCATTGTAATGGCAATAAATCCGCCCCAATTACTACCGCTTTTATAAACCGCAACCGGATTTCCGTTTTTGATGTTCTCAAGCGTCATGTTGACGTATTGATCACCCAAAATCAAACGAACAAAATCAAGGTCATATTTAGCCGATAAAACACCGATTCCGGTACATAAAAAAAACATAACAAAAGCATATACCAAATATCTTCGGTATTCATAAACAATCAAAGGAACTTCGGTGGAAAAAAAATAAACCACTCTATTTTGCTCTGTTCGCTTGGTTTTATAAATCTTTTGATAAATTTGTGATGCAAGATAATTCAAATACACAACTGTCTTACTTTTAGGGTAATACGTTTGTGCATACGACAAATCATTGACCAAATGGATATACAAACTAGCCATTTCATCAGGATTTTTCTTAGCTTTACCAAAAATAGCTTGTTCAAATTCAAGCCATTTTGCTTTATTTTGCTTTATGAACGCAACTTCTCTCATCGTTTGCTAAAATATAAAATATGTCAGAATTATCCATAACCACCACTCAAAATGTTACGATAAATTTTACCGCTGCCACTGTTGGACACAGAATGTTAGGTTATTTATTGGATTTATTGGTAAAAATTGCCTATTCAATTGTGGTTTGGGGAATCTTTTTTTACTCCTTAGGGTTCAATGAAAGGATGTTTGGATTGGATACATGGTCCTATTATGCCATTGTAATTGTGATCTATTCACCTGTTATTTTTTATTCCTTATTATTTGAAAGTTTATTGGAGGGTCAAACTATCGGCAAACGATTGATGAAAATCAAAGTTGTCAAAATTGATGGTTATCAAGCTACCTTTGGAGATTACTTAATTCGATGGTTGTTCAGAATTATTGATATTAATTTGAGTAGCGGTGCGATTGGTTTAATTGCCTTAATCACCAGTTCAAAAACCCAACGATTGGGCGATATGACTGCCGGTACAGCGGTTATCAGTCTAAAAAACAACATCAACATCAACCATACTATTTTGGAAGAAATTGATCAAGCGTATGTGCCAACGTATCCTTTAGTAATCAAATTGAGTGATAATGATGCTCGAATCATTAAAGAAACCTTCAATACGGCAGTTGCCAAAAGAGACTATGCGACGTTGATTAAACTTCGCACCAAAATAGAACAAGTTACCGGAATAAAAAACACATCCGGTAACGACACTGATTTTATTCGAACGGTTTTAAAAGATTATAACTTCTACACGCAAAACATGTAACTATCCCTTATTTTTTGTGCGAAGGAATAGCATGGCAATTACGGTGGTTAAAATACCCATAAACAGTGAGCCAATCGCACTTTGCTTAGCGTAATTAGGATAATTAAATTGTGCTTCCGCTTCTTCTGTAGTAGCAAAATAACCAATCTCAACGGAGCGTTTAATTACATTTGGGAAATACTCAGGTGTGATGACATAACTAATGACCCACTGGGTTAGCGGACTAATCAATGCAATGAAAACAGATAAAATGATTCCGGATACCAAGCCTTGTGTGTAAGACATTTGTCCGTGATAAAAATTTTTCTTTTTGTCTTTCAAAGCTAAAACCATCATCCAAATAGCCGGAATAGCAAATAGATTGGTCAAATAGAGATGATAATCAATGTACGTACTGTGTAAGCCGGAAACTTTTTCTAAAAACATCCAAGCCAAGGTCATCAAAGAAAAGAAGATGGCCCACTTGATTTCAAGGGTTACATTTTTCATATTGGTAAAGGTTAGTTTAGTCAAATTTAAACAATTTACTTTGCTTCTAACCAACTACTTACTGAATTTATTCTTCCAACAAATCCGGGCGTCTGTTTTTGGTATGTTCATACGATTGGTTTTCCCGCCATTTATCGATTTCGGCAAAATTGCCACTTAATAAAACGTCAGGCACTTTCCAACCTTTGTATTCTGCAGGACGAGTATAAATGGGTCCCGACAATAAATTATCCTGAAAACTATCGGTCAATGCCGAAGTTTCATTACTCAAAACACCCGGAATCAATCGAATAATGGCATCACTTAAGACTGCTGCTCCTAATTCCCCTCCGGAAAGCACAAAGTCGCCAATCGAAATTTCTTTCGTAATAAAATGGTCACGTACCCGTTGGTCAACCCCTTTATAATGTCCGCAAAGAATGATGATATTTTTTAAAAGTGACATCGAATTTGCCATTTTCTGATTCAAGGTTTCCCCATCGGGAGTCATGTAAATTACTTCATCATAATGGCGTTCACTTTTGAGTTGGCTAATGCAATCGTCTATGGGCTGAATCGTCATCACCATTCCGGCACCACCGCCAAATTGATAATCGTCCACACTTTTTTGTTTATTGGTGGAATAATCACGCAAATTGTGCAAATGAACTTCCACCAAACCTTTGTCTATGGCTCGTTTTAAAATTGATGCTTCAAACGGACTTCGCAATAATTCAGGTAAAACGGTGATGATATCAATTCGCATGCTGTTTTTTTTGAAGTTGTAAAAATACTAACTTTTAATCAGGTTGTTTTTAATCTTTAAATAATTATTTTTGGCACTTTAACGAGAAGACTTTATGGAAGTAAAAGAAAATTTAGATTTTGGTAAAGGTTATATAAGCGGATATACATCCATTTTTTTGGGTATTTTGTCCTTTTTGGGTGTGTTGTGTTTTAAATATCCAGAATGGTTAACCACACCGGAATTTAGAGAAGTGTACACCGGCGAATCGATGAAAATGTTACTTTCAGCTTGTATTGTAGCTTCTTTCTTTTTTGGTGTAATTAGTTTTATGATAAGCAATAACAAAAAATGGGCGTTAATTGGTGTTCTTTTTTGTGTATTGGCCATTGTTACGGGTGGATTTAATGTTGCTCCATCAGCAGTGAACGGCTCTAAATGGTATATTGGTTTGGACTGGTTGTTGCTCGATTTGTTTTTGATGGCCATTATTTTTGTGCCAATAGAAATGGTTTTTCCCAAACGAAAAGACCAAAAAACCTTTCATGAAGAATGGAGAACAGATTTGGTTTATTTCACCGTAAGCCATTTATTAGTGCAGTTTTTTGGCATAATAACCCAGCAACCGGCTAAACTTTTTTTTGGTTGGATGGGATTGTCAGAAATACAGTCATGGGTACAAAGTTTACCGTTTTTGATTGAATTGTTTTTTGCCTTTTTTATAGCGGATTTATTTCAATATTGGACACATCGATTTTTTCATACACATCATTTTTTATGGCGATTTCATTCGATTCATCATTCAACCGAAAACATGGACTGGCTTGCTGGTTCAAGAACACATTTTGTGGATATTTTTATTACCCGTTCTATGGCGTTTATACCGCTTTATGTATTTGGATTTTCAACCATAACATTCAGTGTTTATGTAGTTTTTATGGCTATTCATGCGGTTTTAATTCATGCTAATACGCGTATAAATTTTGGTTTTTTGAAATATATTTTTGCCACACCTCAATACCATCATTGGCACCATTGTAAAGATCCAAATTATTACGGAAAGAATTTTGCGACGATTTTTCCTTTTATCGATAAAATGTTCGGCACTTATTATTTACCGGAAAATGAATGGCCAAAAGACACCGGTTTATTGGAAGCAAACTTTCCGAAAGGATATGTGAAACAAGCAATTTATCCTTTTACGAAAAGTCCATTTGATAAAGATTTGGAAATGGAAGAGTATTCTAATCGATAAAGAATTTTTTTTTCAAAAGGGTTCTCATTTTATTTTGGAGATGAAATTCCATTAGAAAACTGTAAATTTGCATCTCAATTCAAAAAAGTAAACAATGGAAAACGGAATTTACGCGAAATTCAATACCTCTAAAGGGACAATTTTAGTCAAATTAACACACGATAAAACACCGGGCACAGTAGGAAACTTTGTAGGTTTAGCAGAAGGACAATTAGAAAATGGGGCCAAACCTATGGGAAAACCCTATTATGACGGTTTAAAATTCCACCGTGTAATTTCAGATTTTATGATTCAAGGCGGTTGTCCGCAAGGCATTGGAACAGGCGGACCGGGTTATCAATTTGATGATGAATTCCACCCTGATTTACGTCACGACGGACCTGGAGTATTATCCATGGCCAATGCAGGACCGGGTTCTAATGGTTCTCAATTTTTTATTACCCATGTAGCGACACCATGGTTGGACAAAAAACATTCCGTTTTTGGAAATGTAGTAGAAGGGCAAGATGTGGTAGATGCCATTGCTCAAGGCGATGTGTTAGAAACACTAGAAATTGTAAGAGTAGGCGAGGAAGCTCAAAAATGGAATGCTATCGAAGCGTTCAGAACCTTTGAAGGTTCGCGTGAAAAAAGAATCGCTGAAGAAAAAGCAAAAGCAGAAGAAGCGTTAGAAAAATTAGCAGCCGGTTTTGAAAAAACAGAAAGCGGTTTACGTTATAAAATCATCCAAAAAGGTAACGGAAAGCAAGCTGAAAAAGGCAAAACCGTTTCTGTACATTATTCGGGTTCATTAGAAAACGGAATGGTTTTCGATTCTTCCTACAAACGAAAACAACCAATCGATTTTCCTCTGGGAATGGGTCATGTAATTGAAGGTTGGGACGAAGGTATTCAATTACTTCAAGTAGGTGACAAAGCTCGTTTTGTTATCCCATCGTATCTAGGGTATGGTTCTCGTGGTGCAGGTGGAGTTATTCCACCCGATGCAACGTTGATTTTTGATGTAGAATTGATGGGAGTGAAATAGGTTAAAAGAGATTATAACATCATATTTAAAAAGCATTCAGCAATGAATGCTTGACACTATCCCGCAAAGTGTGTAAGTTAAAAATAATGGGGTTTGACTTTTTAATTAAAGTTGAACCCTTTTTTCAAAAATAGTTAAGAACTGGTTTAGGATTAATCCCCAATTTTGTATTGGCATTGACCATTTTTTGGTTGCTTCTCT